>JBOGNJ010000026.1:0-44448 GCA_050746905.1 Candidatus Acidiferrales bacterium | reverse complement strand
GAAAGGCAGCCTTCGCCGCGGCGATCGCTTCGCGCATCTCGTCGCGACTCGATAGCGGCACGCGCGCTACCACTTCATCCGTGTTCGCCGGATTCCGCCGCTCGGCAATCTTCGCCGCCTTCGACTCCACCCATCGTCCGCCGATGAAATTCCGGCAAGCCTGCGATGAACTCACCGCCGTCGCCACTTAAATTCTCCTCTAAAATATTTCAGATACACGATGCATTTCGGGGTGGCTCATCGTTTCCGCTTAAATTCTTGCCGTTGCGACAAAAAGTAGACGAATATCCCAATAGAAAGTGAAATCGTTAATAATGCAGGCCACCATTCAACGCCAGCAGGATCCCGAAGGTCCCACAAAACCAAGGTGACTAAAGCAAGCACCCATGCCCCCGCCAACCAAAGGCCGAAGGCATATCGTCTTGCCAAACCAAATCCGCAGATTGCAAGGATCAGCCCTAGCCCAGCTTCGTACGGCGCTAAGTCCGACAGAAATCTGTGACTGGCATACAGCTTATAGGCGCTGAAAACAATGAACACACCGAGAGCAAAGATACTCCACCCAAGAAAAGTTCCGAGAGCATCCGGTCCCGGCTGTTTCCCTCCGCCAATAATATGCTCGATTGGGCTGCGCCTATCCATTTCGGGTTGCGCTCCTATGCTCGCACTTCGCTCAACGATTTATCCAGCATGCGAATGCCTTCATCCACATCGGCCTTCGAGATATTCATCGGAGGCGCCATGCGAATCACGTTGCCGTAAAGCCCGCCTTTGCCGATCAGCAAACCATTGTCCCGCGCGCGTTCGAGAAGCTGCCCGGTTGCTTCCGGCGCGGGCTCTTTCGTCTTGCGATCTTTCACCAACTCAATCGCCTGCATCATTCCCATGCCGCGGACGTCGCCGATAATCGCATGCTTCTCTTTCAATTCCTCCAACCCCTTGCGAAAATATCCGCCCACCACATGCGTATTCTCGCGGAGATTTTCTTCCTCGATCACTTCAATCACGGCGCGCGCCGCCACCGATGTGACCGGATTGCCTCCAAAAGTCGAAATCGTCAGCCCCTGGAATTTGTCCGCGAGCTCGCTGGTCGTAATCGTCGCGCCCACGGGGACGCCATTGCCCATGCTCTTCGCGCACGTAATAATGTCCGGCGTCACTTCCCACTGCTCGATGCCGAACCATTTCTTGCCCGTGCGGCCGAAACCGGTCTGCACTTCGTCCGAAATAAAAAGCCCGCCATAATTCTTCACAATTCGATAAACAATCTTGAAATACTCCGGCGGAGGCGTGATAAATCCGCCGACGCCCTGAATCGGCTCCGCGATAAACGCGGCAATGCTGCCGCTCGTGCCCGTTTGAATCAGATTCTCGACGTCATTCGCGCAAGCCACTCCGCAGTCGGGATACGTCAGATGCAGCGGGCAGCGGTAACAATACGCATTGATCGCGTGTGATACGCCGACGCTGATCACTCCGCCCTTGCGCCACGCCGAATGCGCCGTAACGCCCTTCGCCAAACTCGACGCGCCCGCATACGCGTGCCTCAAAGTTACAATATCGAAGCTTTCGCTCGCCATGCGCGCCAGCAGAATCGCTGTCTCGTTCGCCTCCGTGCCGGAGTTCGAAAAAAAGCTCTTCTGCAATTTCCCCGGCGTAATCTCTGCCAGCTTTTCGGCCAGATTTACGATCGCTTCGTTGGGGAACACGGTCGAGGTATGTTGCAGCTTGTCGACTTGCGCCTTGATTTTCGACGTCACCTTGGGATTGCAGTGTCCCACGCCAATCGTGACGATGCCGCCGAAGAAGTCGAGATATTTGCGACCTTCAAGGTCCCACAAATACTGCATCGAAGCGTGATCCGCCACGAGCGGCTGCTTGTAGTAATTCGTCACCGCGGGCCACAAAAATTCCTTGTGCTTGCGGATGATTTCTTCGCTGCGCGTTCCTCCGCTGATGGTCTTGGCCGGCGTGGTCACGAAAACGTTCCTCCCGGGAATGGAAAACGAAAGCACCTTATTTGCAAATTTGCGAATCTCCGGAGAGTCTACGCCTGGCGACGAAGAGCCACAAGAGCCGCACGTGCCCGTGAACGCTCACAATCCGCTAAAGCGCCGCGCCGCGCGCGAAACTCGCAGCCACTCTGTGTGTTCCCATATAATCTAACCCAGTGGCGATGTTCCAGTTCAAAGCGTTTGCAATGCGCATGTACCGCGCGGGCCGGCGCATGTTTCCGCGGTGCCAAGTGGTTGCGGAAGCGACTGCGTACAGCATGTTTTTGGCGTTTTTCCCGATTCTTCTTCTCGGGCTCGGACTTCTCCACGGCACAAAATGGGGAGCGTCCGCTGTGCTACAGATGTGGTTTCGCCTGCAAATTATTTTGCCGCCGGAGAGCGCCCATTTGGTCGGCGCATTCCTTGGACGCCACGGCGAGAGCGCCCTGCGATGGATCCTTGTTGGCCTTTTTGGAACTTTGCTCGTCGGCGCCAGACTGATGACCACTTTGACGGAAGGCTTTCACATCATTGCGGGAGATCAGGCGCGGCCGAAATTTTGGAATCGCCAGCTTCGCGTGGTGATTTTGCTGTGCCTCACGATTTTCCCGTGGCTGGTGGTCGTGTCGCTCACAATTTTCGGCAGTCAAGTCACCGCGTGGCTGCTGGAAGAGACTGGCGCTTCGTTGGCCATGCACGTAGCGCTGAAGATTGCGTATGTTGTAGCCGTGTTCGTGCTCGGCGTGGCCGTTCTGATGACAGTTTATCGCGTCGGGCGTCCGGGGCATCGCAGTTGGCGCGACGTTCTGCATGGCGCGATTCTGGCAACGATTCTCTGGTGGGCGGTGGACTTAATCTTTGGCACATACGTCCGGCACATGCCGTATGACGTAGTGTATGGCGGCGTTGCGGCGGCGATCGGCCTGCTGGTGTGGATGTATCTCACCACCATCGTTGTGTTTTTGGGAGCCGCGTACAACGCCGAGCGTCGCGCCGAGGAAACTCCGTTCGAGGAAAATTCGAAGGCCTACTGAGCGATGAACGAAATACGCGTCGAATGCTACTCCGGCCATCGCGCTGATGAGCGCCCGCTGCGATTTTTCGCCAGCGATCGCACATATCTGGTGCAGCGCGTCGACGACAAATGGTATTCGCCCGGCGCAACTTATTTTCGCGTTCTGGCCGATGACGGAAACTTGTATGTGTTGAAGCACGACGAAGCCGAGGATAGGTGGTCGCTCGACGCCTTCCGCGCCTCCAAATAGCAAATTCGCCTGCATACGCGTGCATTTTCCGGCCCCGTTCCTTCGTACAGGTTGCCTCGTGAGCCGTCCGGTGATAACCATCCGCAACTTTTGCCGGCCTGCGGGGTTAAACTCTCAGGTAAGGGAGAAAACTTTGCGAATTGCGCCTATTTTCCGGTCATCGCGAACGAGAACTTTTGCGAAACAGCGCCGCCGCTTTGACAAAGGCTTCTACAGCCGCCTCGACGCTGCCGGAACCGCGCTCATCGGCGTGATGTTGGCCCTTTTCCTGGCAATCATTGTTCCGAGCGTCCAAGCCGGAAACGATGAGCCAAGAGTCTCCGCCGCGAAAAGCTCCGAATACAGTCTCTCGAAATCTTTCAAGGGCAAATTGCCCATCACGCAATTAACCGAAGACGAAGCAATCCTCCACGCACTCGACCGCCTCGCGTACGGTCCGCGCCCCGGCGACGTGGACCGCATCCGCAAAATCGGCCTGGAGAAGTGGATCGACCAGCAACTCAATTACGATTCGATTGACGATTCCGCACTCGATTCCAAGCTCGCGGAATTCAAAACTCTCAAAATGTCCTCTGAGCAGTTGCTGGGCAAGTATCCGCCGCCGAATCAAGCCGCCAAGCAGGAGGGCCTGACGCCCCAGGAAGTTCGCCAGCAATATCAGCAGCAAATGCAGGCCAAGCGCCAGGAAATGCGCCGGCAGGGAATCGATCCTGGGATGATTCAGTACGAAACCATGCCGGGGCCGCAGCGGATTCAAGCGGAACTCGACCTCGCCACCATCGACCGCGCGATTTACAGCAATCGCCAGCTTTACGAAGTGATGTCGAATTTCTGGTTCAATCATTTCAACGTGAATGCCAGAAAAGGCGCGGATCGCTGGCTGCTCACCGACTATGTCGAGCGCACGATTCGGCCCAACGCCATGGGCAAGTTCGAAAACTTGCTTGATGCCACAGCGAAAAGTCCGGCGATGCTTTTTTATCTCGACAACTGGCTCAGCGCCGATCCAGTCGGATTCCAGCACATGCAGCAGGAACTCGCTCAGCGCCGCGCTCGGTTTCAGGGCCTGTTCATGGGCATGGAGATGCCCGGCCCGCGTCAGTTCCCGCAAGCGGGGCGCTTCCCGAACGGCCGACGCCCACAAGGTGCGGCAAAAAAGCAGGACCGCGGGCTGAATGAAAATTACGGCCGCGAAGTGATGGAGCTGCACACCGTCGGCGTAAACGCTGGTTACACGCAGGCCGACGTGATTCAGATGGCCGACTGCCTCACCGGCTGGACGATTCGCGCGCCGCGCAAGGATCCGCAATTTTTCTTCGACGATCGTATCCACGACCGCTCGCCCAAGGTCGTCATGGGCAAGACATTTAATTACGGCGGCATGAAAGATGGTCTCGAAGCTCTCCACATGCTCGCCACCAGCGACGCCACCGCTCACCACATTTCTTTCGAGCTCGCCCAGCATTTCGTCTCTGACAATCCGCCGCAATCGCTTGTCAACCGCATGGCGCAAACTTTTCTTTCGAGCGATGGCGACACGCGCGCCGTGTTGAAGACGATGATTTATTCTCCGGAATTCTGGTCGCGCGACGCGTATCGCGCAAAGGTAAAAACGCCCTTCGAAGTCGCCGTCAGCGCCGCGCGCGCTCTTGACGCGCAGACCACCGTTTCCCCACAGTTAGTCCAATGGGTGGGCCGCATGGGCGAGCCACTCTATCAATGCGAACCGCCCACGGGCTATGCCGACACAGCAGATGTCTGGGTCAACGCCGGAGCGTTGCTCAATCGTCTGAATTTCGCACTGACAATGGCCACGAATCATATGCCCGGAGTAAATACGGATCTTTCTGGGCTGTTTGGTCAGGACGCTGACTCGAATCCGAGTCTCGTTTTGTCGCGCGCGCTCGGAGATTTTCTCGGCGGGCAAGTATCCGCGCAAACGCGGGACACACTCGAGAAGCATCTCTCCGATCCGCAAATTCTCCAGGCGCGTCTCGACGATCCAGTCAAGCACGTCAATGAGGGTTTGATTGCAGGTTTGGTACTCGGCGCTCCCGAATTTCAGCGTCGTTAGGTAGTGCCAGCATTGGAAGGAGATGCACGATGAGAATGTCGCGACGAATATTCTTGAAGAGCGGCGGCGTAGCAATGATTGGCATGACCGCCATGCCCGCATTCTTGCAGCGCGCTATTGCGGACACACCCGCGCCCAATAAAAAGAAGCTCGTCGTCCTGTTCCAACGCGGCGCCATGGACGGCTTGAACGTCGTCGTGCCTTTCGCCGAGCCGAATTACTATCGCCTGCGCCCCACAATTTCGATTCCTCAACCGAAAAGCGGCGGCGCGGAAGCCGCCATCGACCTCGACGGTTTTTTCGGCCTGCATCCCAGTTTGCAGCCTCTCGAACCTCTATTCCATTCCGGGCAGCTCGCCATTGTGCAGGCGGTAGGCTCGCCCGATCCCAGCCGCTCGCATTTCGACGCGCAGGACTTCATGGAATCCGGCACGCCGGGGAAATCGAGCACCAACGACGGTTGGCTGAACCGTTCCTTGCAGGGCTTGCCTGAAGCGAAAGCCTCCGCGTTTCGTGCCGTCGCCTTCGGCCCTTATTTGCCGCTCACGCTTCGCGGCAGCGCTTCGTCTATCGCCATTCCCGACCTAAAGCAATTCCGCCTGTTCGGCAACCCGAAAGTCACCGAGGGCGATTTTGAATCCATGTATGCGAGCAGCGTCGATCAGGCGCTCCACGGCGTGGGTCAGGAGACATTCGAGGCCGTCGATTCGCTCAAGAAGCTGGATCCCGATAATTATCAGCCCGCGAACGGTGCGCAGTATCCCGAGAGCCGCTTCGGCAAAAGCCTCCAGGAAATTGCGGAGCTGATCAAAGCCGATCTCGGCATGGAAGTCGCGTTCCTCGACAGCGGTGGCTGGGATAATCACGTCAACGAAGGCGGCGTGCAGGGCCAGCTATCCAATCTGTTGCGCGATCTCGGGCAGGGCCTCGCCGCGTTTCATCAGGACATGGGCGATCAAATGGACGATGTGGTTTTCGTCAGCATGTCTGAATTTGGACGCACCGCGCATGAAAACGGCAACCGCGGCACCGACCACGGCCATGCGAATTGCATGTTCGTGATGGGCGGGCAAGTGAAGGGCGGCCACGTCTACACGAAATGGCCGGGAATGAGCGACGAACATCTCTATCAGAATCGCGACTTGGCCGTCACCACCGATTTCCGCAGCGTCCTCGGCGAAATTATCAGCGAGCACCTGGGGAATCGCAGCCTCGCGCCAGTTTTTCCCGGCTTCGACAACGACCCGCGCAAATTCCTCAACATCCTGAAGTCGTAATCCGGTGGCACAGGCTTCAGCCTGTGCGCTTAGCCTGTCAGAGTGTTCTGGTAGCGCAGAGTCTGGCCTTTTGAGACTCTGCGGCTTTTCGCCTCCGCGCGGGAACATTGTCGATCAGGGCCGCGCAATCCGCCGCACCTCTCCTTGACAACTTAGGAGAGCTATCATAACCTCCCTAATCATCTTAGGAGTCTCGATGCCCAACGCATTCGCGCAAGCCCAGATTCTTCCCGGCACTCTCGATCTCCTGATTCTCAAGGCCGTCTCGCTCGGCCCTCTTCACGGCTACGGCGTTCTTCTGCGCATCGAGCAAATTTCGCGCCGCGCGCTGCTCATCGAACAGGGCGCGCTCTATCCCGCTTTGTTTCGTCTCGTGCGCCAGGGACTCCTCACTGCGAGCTGGGGCACGTCTGACAACAATCGCCGCGCCAAGTTCTACGAACTCACGCGCGCGGGCCGCAAACGTTTGCGCGAGGAAGCTGCCGGCTGGAATCGCCTCGTCGCCGCGATTGCCTCCGCTCTCGGCGCGCAGCCGGAGGAAATATGAAACTCTTTGCTTCCCTTCGCTCGCTTGCCTCAACTCTTTTTCACCGCTCGCGCATTGACGAAGACATGGACGCCGAGCTTCGCGCGCACATTCGGTCCCGTGCCGACGACCTCGAGCGCTCAGGTCACCCTCGCGCTGAAGCCGAACGCCGCGCGCGCATCGAATTCGGCGGCTACCAGAAATTCAAGGAGGAGTGCAATGAAGCCGCCGGAACGCACTTCTTTGACACGCTGCTGAAGGACATTCGTTACGCGCTCCGCATTTTGCGGCGCAGCCCTGGATTCTCCATCTTGGTAATTCTGTGCCTCACGCTGGGAATCGGCGCCAACGCTGCCGTGTTCAGTTGGATCGAGGGACTCCTCCTGCGTCCTTTCCCTGCGGTCGCCCATCAGGAGCGCATGGTCGCGCTGACGGGCACGTCGCCGAGCGAGCCCGACACCGATATGTCATGGCCCGACTTCGTCGATCTCCAAAGAAATTGCAAGCTCCTGGACGCGCTCATCGCCGACAAGATCATGAGCGCATCGCTCAGCATCGGTGGCCGCGCGGAACACGTCACCGGCAGTATCGTTTCAGCGAATTATTTCGACGCGCTCGGCGTCCGCCCGATCCTCGGCCGCGGATTCGAGCCCGAAGAGAACACGGGGCGCAACGCTCATCCTGTCGCCGTGATCAGCTACCAGATGTGGCAAAACACATTCAAAGGCAACCCGCAAATCATCGGCAAGCTTCAGCGCTTCAACAAAGTTGAGCACACGATCATCGGCGTCGCGCCGAAGGGCTTTTACGGCACGTTTGTCGGCTGGGCGATTCAATTTTGGGTTCCCGTGTCGATGGAGCAAACGTTTGAAGGCGGTCCTTACGCATTGGACGCCCGCGGAGCGCGCTGGATCGAAGGCTTTGCGATGCTCAAGCCCGGCGTCACGCGCGCGCAGGCGCAGGCGGAGATTTCATCCGTTGCCGCCACGCTCGCATTCACGTACCCGGAAGTCGACCGCGGCCACAGTGTAAAACTGCTGCCACTCTGGCTCACTCCCTTCAACAAGGCAGGTGAACTTCGCCCAACGCTGAACATCATGCTTGCCGTCGTGATTTTCGTGCTGCTGATTGCGTGCGCCAATGTGGGCAATTTGCTGCTCGTCGGATTTTTTATGCGGCGTCACGAAATGATGGTGCGCCTGGCTCTTGGCGCGGCGCGTGGCCGGCTCGTCAGGCAGTTGTTGACCGAAGGGCTGATCCTTTCGACGTGTGGAGCCGTCGGCGGTCTTCTCGTTGCGCACTGGTGCCGTCATGCGCTCGTTTTGTTTTTCCCGCGCACGGGCACTGTTCCGTATCTGCCGGGTCAAATCGACTTGCGCGTGCTGGCCTGGAGCGTCGGCGTGTGCGTGCTCGCGACGGTGCTGTTCGGTATGGTTCCCGCGATGGAGGCCAGCAAACTCGACCTTGCCGCCGCGCTGAAATCCGAAATGGGCGGGCTGGTGACAGGTCAGCATCGGTCGTGGTTGCGCTCCAGTCTGGTTCTGGTACAAGTCTCGCTCAGTTTCGCTCTCCTTCTCGGCGCGGCCCTGCTCCTGCAGAGCCTCCAGAAAATGCGAAACCAGAGTCCCGGCTTTTCGACAAAGGGCGTGTTGATAACGTCGATCGATTTATTCGAATCGGGCTACGATGCGCCACGCGGGCAGAACTTTCAGAAGCAACTGGTCGCGCATGTCGAATCGCTTCCCGGAGTTCAATCGGCGGCGTTCGCCGGATTTGTCCCGCTCGGCCTCATTCCTCCGTCGTCGGCCACGATTGTTGTGGAAGGTTACGTGCCGCCGTCAAACGAGCAGCCTGTCGTCGACTATAACCAGGTGGGCTCTGGCTATTTCGCCACCACCGGAGTCACTCTCGTGTCCGGGCGCGAATTCACGCCCGCCGACAATGACACGGCTGCTCTCGTCGCAGTCGTGAACGAGCCCATGGTCGCGCAGTTCTGGCATGGCAAGAATCCCGTTGGGCAACGATTGCAAGTCGCCGGGCGTCGGATGCGGGTCGTCGGCGTCGCCAAAGTTTCGAAGTACTATTCCGTTTCCGAGGCGCCCAGGCCATTTTTTTATGTGCCTCTGCTCCAGAACCCTACGGCGCGGGTCAGTGTCTTGAACGTGAGAACGCCTCTCTCGCCACAAGTCATGGCTCCGCTATTGGCGCGTGAAGTTACGGCACTGGATTCTGGGCTCGCCCACTACGCGGTGATCAGCATGCAAGAGCAGTTGGACCGCTCAACTTCGGCTCAAAAAGCTGCTGTGGGTTTGCTCGCTGTGTTGGGTGGGCTTGCATTAGTCCTCGCGACCGTCGGGCTCTATAGCGTCGTTTCTTATTCGGTCTCGCAGAGCCGGCGCGAATTCGGTTTGCGCATGGCCCTCGGGGCCGGTCCGGCAAATCTCCTCTGGCATGTTATGTCCCGCGGTTTCGTATTGACCATGGGCGGCGTTCTGATCGGCGCGGTTGCCTGCTTCGCATTGGCGCGATTTGCGGCAGGTCTGCTTTACCAGGTGAGTCCACACGATCCGCTGGCGTTTGGCTCGGCGCTGGCAATCATGATATTCGCATCCCTGACAGCGAGTTTCTTTCCCGCCTGGCGCGCATCACGCACCGATCCGATGGTGGCGCTCCGCTATGAATAGGCCGCGCTGCGCGATGCACGAAGCACGACCACACTCCATGAAGCCGATCGCCGTTTGTCGGTTTTGAGGGATTATCGGCTTTTGAGTGAGGCGTTCAGGGAGCCTGTGCGGTAGCCTTCCAAGTCGAGCGTCACGTAGATAAACCCGAGGCTCTTCAACTCCCGCGCGATTCGCTGGGTCATTTCCGCGTCCAACGCGCGCGGCAATTCGTCCGGCGCGATCTCGACGCGCGCCAATTCTCCGTGCGCGCGCAGACGGAATTGACGGAAGCCCATCTCGCGCAGAAAAGTCTCGCCGCGCTCGATCCTCGCCAGCAGCTCCGAAGTCACCGTCGTGCCGTACGCGACGCGCGACGAAAGGCACGCCGCCGCGGGACGATCCCACGTCGTTAATCCCGCCTCGCGCGACAGCGCGCGGATTTCGTTTTTTCCCAGCCCCGCCGTCAACAACGGCGCGAGCACCTGATGTTCCGCCGCCGCGCGATGCCCCGGACGGAATTCGTGCGTGTCGTCCGCGTTAATTCCATACGCAATCGCCGCGAACCCGCGTTCGCGCGCCAAAGCCTCCGTCTTGTCGAAAAGCTCATCCTTGCAGTGGTAACAACGGTCCGCCTGATTCGCCACGTACAGCGGATTCGCAAATTCCTCCGTGCGAATGCATTCGTGACGAATGCCCGCCGCAGCCGCGAAACGTACAGCCTCTTCACGATCATGCTCGGAAAAACTCGCGGACAGCGCCGTCACGGCCAGCGCCCGTTTGCCCAGCGCCTGATTCGCGGCCCAGGCGAGGTACGCCGAATCAGCGCCGCCCGAAAACGCAATCAGCAGTGAGTCAATTTTTCGCAGTTCGGCGAGCATCCGCTCTTGCTTGCGCCGCGATTCCTCGATTCCGGCAAGCTCCGCGGACGCGCCATTCGGCCGCGGAATCTTTCCTGACTCTTGAATTTCTTTCAGCGATGTATTTTGCGTGAGGTCATGCATGCGAAGAACAGTATAGCGCGAAACTGCCTATTGAAAATCGATCATGACGTCCACAGTCGCCGGCTGAGGATTTTTCTGCAGGAAATGGCTAACTTTATCTTGCGCCGCCGGCAATCCTCGCAACGCATCACCGATTCCTTTCGCGAGAAAATAGTCGAAGAAGGTCCTGTCGAACGCCTGTCCTTGCGGAATTCGCCATGCCGCACGAATGTGCTTTTCGGCATCAATTGAAAGTCCGGTCAGCACCAAATTCCCCATTTTGTATTGCTGGCCTTCCGAAATATCAACGCGATAGGAAGCGCGATGCGCCGCGTCGTCGAAAACTTCCTTGGGCGCAATGTTCGCGTCCAAATAACCGCGATGCCCGTATGCCGTGTCAACACTTTCGAGCATCGCCTGAATTTTCGTTCCGTCCGCGAGTTGTCCTACCGTCAGACCGCTCTGCGTCACCAACGCGTCTAAATCGCTCGTCGTGTATGCGTGGTTCCCGTTCCACGTGATTCCGCCCCACGAATACGTCGGCCCAGTCGTAATCGGAACAATCACCACCACGTTTTTTGGCGGAGGGCCGAGAGGATTAGCGTTAAAACGCGCTTCTGGCGTCGCGAAAGTCACGCGCAGATAGCCGCGGCTCAGATATATCGGCCGGACGTGCTCGAAATCGAAGCGCTCGACCTCTTCACGCGAAAACGGTTTCCCCACCAGGGTCTGCAGCTCGTCCTTAACGCCACGATCGTTTGTTGCGAGCGGGTCCGTGAACTGAACCGCGCTAATCGTTAAATCCGCGCCGTCCACGCTGAATCGCAAAGTTTTCTGATCCGTCCCCGGGACGGCGCTCATTTCATGTTTTACCGTGGCATGTACGCCGCGCGTCGCCAGTGTTTTCTCCAGAGTTTGCGCCATCGTATCGAGCACGGAACCCGTCGCCGGAGCCACGCCATGGAAGGGAAGTCCCGGCTGATTGAGGGCAGCGGTCAGCTCCTCGTCTGTGAACCACGGGAAATTGTCGAAAGAGACGGGGAAAGTTGGCGCGTCCTGCAATTCAAACGTGACGCGGATGCCGCCCGTTTCTCCAGAGTAGCGGTAGCGCACACTCGAAAACAGGCCCGTATGCGCCAAACGATCCGCCGCGGCCTGAATTGCGTCGCGATTCACGGTGGCATCATTTTGCAATCCGCTGAGCGCCGTCACTTGCTCGCTCGAATACGCCTTCGATCCCACTTCTGTGACCGAAAGCAATTTCGCGTCGCTGAGTGGCGCCGTCTGAGACGAAGCGGAAGGGCAGAAACTCGCAAGCAAGGCGAGCGCAGTACTAACGGGCAAAAGTCGCCGTAACGATCGTTTGACCTGCGCGAACAATGGATTCCGAGGCATCGATATGATTCTAAAGCACGACGCGCGGAATGGGAACTGTCGCGTTTGCTTATTCCGCTGCCACCGATTTTGCCAGATTTCGCCGGCCAGCCAGAAATCGACGTGGACCGTTCGTTTCGCACTGATTGGCTGAAAGGAAGGCGAATTCGAGTATAATCCCGCGCGGCATGCCTCTTTCCTCCGGCATAAAATTAGGTACTTACGAAATCGTCGCGCCGATTGGCGCCGGCGGCATGGGCGAAGTGTACCGCGCGCGCGACACGCGCCTGGGGCGCGACGTGGCGCTGAAAGTTTTGCCTGAGGCGTTCGCGGCGGACCCCGAACGCATGGTGCGATTCCGGCGCGAAGCACAAGTCCTCGCTTCGCTCAATCATCCCAACATCGCTACGATTTACGGTTTCGAAGATTCCGGCAGCACGCACGCGCTGGTGATGGAATTGGTCGAGGGGCTGACGGCGGCGGAGCGGATTTCGGGCGGGCCCGGCGCGGTCGGGCATTCAAGTGCCGACCTAAAGGTCGCCGCTACACAAGACATTCGAAAGGGCCCGATTCCACTCGACGAAGCGCTGCCCATCGCCAGGCAAATTTGCGAAGCCGTCGAATATGCGCACGAGCGTGGTGTCGTGCATCGTGATTTGAAACCGGCGAACATTAAGCTCGCAGGCAACGATGTAGTGAAAGTTCTCGATTTCGGTTTGGCAAAGGCGCTCGAAGGCGATCGCGCATCAGTTGACATTTCCAGTTCGCCGACGATCAGCCGGATGGCGACGCAGGCCGGAATTATTTTAGGCACGGCTGCGTACATGTCTCCCGAGCAAGCGAAAGGGAAGTCCGTTGACCGGCGTACGGATATTTGGGCGTTCGGCTGCGTGCTGTATGAGATGTTGACGGGCAAAATGGCGTTCAGCGGTGAAACAGTCACGGACACACTGGCGGCGGTGATCAAGAGCGAGCCAGATTGGTCGCTACTTCCAGCCGCGACGCCAGCAGCGATTCGGAGTCTCCTGCAACGCTGTCTGAAAAAAGACGTGAAGCAGCGTTTGCAATCCATCGGCGACGCGCGCATCGCGATCGAGGAAGTTCTCTCCGGTGCTCCGCAAGATGAGGGCGGCATAAAGCCGCCCCTACAAAAGCAATGGTCGCGCGCGCGGTTGCCGTGGGCTCTGGCGGCGTGCTTTGCGCTGCTCGCGGCGGTCCTCGCGGCATATTTGTATTTTGAGCGGCACGCCGAGGGCGCCATCGATAGCGCGACGCTCGACGTTTCCCTGCCTGAGGGCGTGAATATTGTGACGCGGGACTCGCCGAATGTGGCGCTCTCGCCGGACGGCAGACAAATTATTTTTATGGGGACAGAGGGGAATGCGTCCCGACTCTACCGGCGCTCATTGGATGATCCCAATGCCAAGCCTCTGGCCGGGACAGCAAATGGCATGAGCCCGTTTTTCTCTCCAGATGGCAAGTGGATCGGCTTCTTTGCAGATGGCAAACTCAAGAAGATCCCCGTCAACGGCGGCACGGCGCAGGTTCTGTGCGACGCTCCGAATCAGCGCGGCGGAAGCTGGGCGCCCAGCGGCACGATTATATTTTCTCCGGAATATAGCGCCGGCCTGATGAGCATTTCCGATTCCGGTGGGCAGCCACAGTCGCTGGCGACGCCGAATGAAGCCAAAGGAGAGCGAACTTACCGCTGGCCCAACGCCCTGCCGAACGGCAAAGGCGTCATTTTTACTATTGGCATGGCCAACAGCGCCGCGAGCTACGACGATGCCGAAATCGGGGTGTATTCGTTCGGCACGCGGCAAATTCGCGTTCTGACGCACGGGGACATGGCGCTCTATTCGCCCGCTGGATATTTGTTGTATTACCGCGCCGGCACGCTCTTCGCGGCGCCTTTCAGCCAGAGTCGAATGGAAATCATCGGCGAGATGATGCAGTTGCCCGAGTCCGTTGGCGACGATCCGACGAGCGGCGCGACCTATGCGGCGGTGGCGGCCGATGGCACGATGGCTTACCTGCGCGGCGGTTCCGATACAGGAGCTCGAGTGATCGCGATTACGAACCGCAAGGGCGAGGCGCATATCTTGTCCCCGCCGCCGGGAGCATATTCGATTCCGCGATTTTCGCCGGATGGCAAGAAGTTGCTGCTGGTAGTCAGCGGCGCGAACACCAACGCCGTAAGCGGGCAGGGAGATCTGTGGATTTACGATTTTGGGAGCAACGGTCTGAGCCGGCTGACATTCGATGGTGCGAACGACTACGGTGTGTGGTCGCCGGATGGAACAAAAATTTATTTTGATTCGAGCCGCGGCGGCGCAGGCGGCAATTTGGAAGCGAAGCGAGCGGACGGAACCGGCGACGAACAGGCGATTTTCACACATGAGCTTGGTAACTTTTTCGATCCGGATTCAGTTTCGCCGGATGGAAAGGTGATTATTACTACCGCACCGGGAGGCGCTTCGGGCACGCTGGGCGTTGTGACGCTTGGGGCAAAACCTGAGGGGAAGATCTTGAAGCATAACGCGGCAGGCGCGATGTTTTCGCCCGATGGACGCTACATTGCGTACACAGCGTATCAGTCAGGGACGTATCAGGTATTTGTTGACGCGTTTCCTCCTGGCGGAGGGGAGTGGCAGGTTTCGCTCGAGGGTGGTTCGTATCCCAAGTGGTGTAAGGGAGGACGCGAGCTGGTGTATTACGACTTACCACACAATCAAATGATGGCGGTCGACGTGGAGTTGAAGCCCACGTTTCATGCCGGGCCGCCGCACGTTCTGTTCAGCCTTTCGTCGAATGAGTTCAGTCCCATGCAAACGAATCCCGCAGTGAATTACGATGTGTCCGCGGATGGACAAACGTTCGTTTTTCTTCAGTCGAGCGGGGCCGAGCATCCGTCGGCGACGCTGAGCGTAACATTGAATCTACCCTCACAGATTCGCGGGCTTACGCAGAAGTGAATTCGATGCCCCTCACCGCAGGAACAAAACTCGGGCCATATGAGATTCTCGCGCCGATTGGCGCTGGCGGAATGGGCGAAGTTGAGCCGTTTTGCGGCCGTGAGCGCAGCGGGAGCCTGCAGGCGAAATCCCGAGCGCCGCGAAGGATCTTATGCTGAGCGCAGGAGCAAAACTTGGCCCATATGAGATTGTCGCCCCGATTGGCGCGGGCGGCATGGGCGAAGTGTATCGCGGGCGCGACACGCGGCTCGACCGCACCGTCGCCATCAAGATTTTGCCGCAACATCTCGCCGACACTCCCGAAGCGCGCCAGAGATTCGAGCGCGAGGCGCGCGCGGTTTCCAGCTTGAACCATCCGCACATTTGCACGCTCTACGACATCGGGCATCAGGACGGCACAGATTTTCTGGTGATGGAATTCCTCGAAGGCGAGACGCTGGCGAAGCGCTTGGACAGAGGCCCGATTCCCACGCCTGATCTGCTGCGCATTGCCATCGAGATTGCCGATGCGCTCGAGAAAGCGCATCGCAGCGGCGTGATTCATCGCGATTTGAAACCGGGCAACATTATGCTGACGAAGTCGGGCGCGAAGCTGCTGGATTTTGGCCTCGCAAAGGCGGCCGTCACGCCGGTCACCGTGGATTTGTCCAGCTCTCCCACCGTCAGTCAGCGGATTGGCGAAGCCCCGACAACACCACTGACAGCGCGCGGCACAATCGTGGGCACGTTTCAGTACATGTCCCCGGAGCAACTCGAAGGAAAAGAATCCGACGCGCGCAGCGACATTTTTACCTTTGGCGCGACGCTGTACGAGATGGCCACGGGCAGGAAAGCGTTCGAAGGGAAATCGCAGGCGAGCTTGATCGCCGCGATTCTGGAGCGCGAGCCGCCGCCCATTTCGTCGTTGCAACCGATGTCGCCGCCGGCGCTGGACCGCGTCGTGAAAACTTGCCTCGCGAAAGATCCGGATGAGCGGTTTCAGTCCGCGCACGATTTGAAGCTGCAACTGGAATGGATTCGCGATGCCGGCTCGCAAGCGGGCGTGCCCGCGCCGGTCGTCGCGCATCGCAAGCATCGCGAGCGCGTGGCTTGGGTTGGCATGGCGCTATTTGCGATCGCTTCCGTATTATTTGCCGTCGGATATTTCCTGCGCGCGCCGCGCCCCGCGCTGGCCGTTGTCGCGCAAATCGCGGCTCCTAAGGAAGCGAATTTTGCGCTATGGGGAGTCTCGCCGGGAATGCCCGCGCTTTCGCCTGACGGGAAGCAGCTCGCATTTGTTGCCATGACGAACGATGGCCAACAGCTACTGTGGGTGCGTCCCCTCGATTCGCCGAACGCTCGTGCTCTGGAAGGAACCAATGGTGCGGGCCATGTATTCTGGTCACCCGACGGACGTTCGCTGGGCTACTCGGCCAGAGGCAGGCTGTACCGCATTGATGCGTCGGGCGGCCCGCCACTCGAGATCGCGGGCGCCCCGAGCGGTGGCGGCGGCGCATGGAATCGCGACGGCACAATCCTGACGGCAGCCCTGAGCGTTCAAGGAGCGCACGAGATATTTCGCGTAGCAGCCTCTGGGGGTAACTCCCAGAGCGCGATCAAGCTGGGCTCGTTTCAGGTCGGCTGGCCGCAACTGTTGCCGGACGGTAAGCATTTCCTCTTTTATGGGAAACCAAAGAGCGAGGAGAATTCCGGCACTTATGCTGCCTCTCTCGATGGTGGCGAACCGAAGCTCATTATTCGCGGCAGTTCAGAGGCGCTTTACGGTGCCCCAGGGTATCTGCTTTTCGTCCGAGACGGCACGTTAATGGCCCAAAGACTTGATGCCGGCAGCTTGCGCCTGATCGGCGACGCGATGCCACTGGCCGAGAATGTCGCGGTGAATGGTCTCATAAAACGGGGGATTTTCACGGTGGAAAACGGCGCGCTCGTTTACGAAACCGGCGCGATATCCGCCGCGACGCGCGTTGTTTGGTATAACCGGAGCGGGAAGGAAATTGCGGGACCGGGGCTGCTCGGCAACGGCAATCTCGGAAGCCCAAGTATTTCTCCGGATGGCGCCAGGTTGGCGCTCTCCTTCACCGACCCGCGCATCCGCAAGCCTGATATCTGGGTGTATGACCTCGCGCGAGGAATCAAGACGCGCCTCACTTTTTCTTCGGGCGTTAATACAGCTGCTTCCTGGTTGCCCGACGGGAGGCACGTCAGCTTTGTCTCGAATCGCGACGGACAATTTCGTATTTACGAGAAGGCGGCAGACGGAACAGGAAGCGCAACTCCACTGGTTGCGGATGCTGCGACGGAATTTTTCCCCTCGTGGTCAGCCGATGGCGGCTACGTCGTCTTCCAGCGCGCCGTGGGCGCTCGCATACAAAGCGCGAGCGGGCCTGGCAGTGGTGAGATTTGGGCAATGTCACTGTCGGGAGAGCGGAAGCCGTTTCCGGTGGTCCAAAACGGACAGTTCAACGCCATCCAGCCCGCTCTTTCTCCCGATGCGAAATGGCTGGCCTACGTTTCTGACGAATCGGGGCGCCCGGAAGTCTATATCGTGCCCTTCCTTCACGGCAGCGGGAGATGGCAAGTCTCATCGAGTGGAGGCAATTGGCCACGCTGGGGCCGCGACGGCAAGGAGCTATTCTATCGCGCGCTGGACAACAAGATCATGTCCGTCCAAATCGGCGGGCAGGGCGTGAGCCTGGCGATTGGGAAGGTTCAGGAATTATTTCAGGCGTACCCTGCGCCGGGAAATTTGGGGCCAGGGTACGACGTGTCTACGGACGGGAAGAAATTTGTGGTCGTAGCAGAGGACCCGCACCAAGGGTTCCCCCCACTGACGGTGGCGGTGAATTGGCCCGCGCTGCTGAAAAAACAACAATGACGTTGACCGCAGGCGCAAAACTCGCGGCCTTCCAAGATTGAATCGTTCCTCGCCGCGTCTATTCCACCGTCACCGATTTTGCCAGATTGCGCGGCTGATCCACGTCACAACCGCGCCGCACGGCGATATGGTAGGCCAACAATTGCAGCGGCAAGATTTCCAGGATCGGCGCTAGAATTTCCGGCGCCGCGGGAATCTCGATCACATGATCCGCGGCCTCGCGCGCCAGATGATCGCCCTCAGTCACAATCGCAATCACGATTCCGTCCCGCGCCTTCACTTCCTTGATGTTCGACACGGTCTTTTCATAGCGTGTCATCGACGCCGCATCGTTCTCATCGCGCGTGGCGATAATCACCACGGGCAAATTTTCGTCAATCAGCGCGTTCGGCCCATGCTTCATTTCTCCCGCCGGATAGCCTTCCGCGTGAATGTAGGAAATTTCCTTCAGCTTCAGTGCGCCTTCGAGCGCAATCGGGTAATGTATCCCGCGCCCCAAATATAGAAAGTCCGAGTGCCGGAAGAATTGCCGTCCCAGGGCTTCGTATTCCTCGTCGCGTTGCAGCACCGCTTCCATCTTGTGCGGCAGGCGAGACATTTCTTGGACAATTTTCTTCCCCGCCTCTGGAGGCGTCTTGCCACGCAGCTCTCCAATATGCAGCGCCAAGATCGCGAGTGCCGTCAACTGTCCCGTGAACGCCTTCGTCGAAGCCACGCCGATCTCCGGGCCCGCGTGCGTCAGAATCGTCCCGTTTGCCTCTCGCGTGATCATCGAGCCCACCACGTTGCAAATCGCCAGCGTTTTCGCACCCTTTTGACGCGCCTCGCGTTGCGCCGCCAGCGTGTCCGCTGTCTCGCCCGATTGGCTAATCACCACCACCAAACTATTCGCGCCGACAATCGGATCGCGGTACCGGAATTCGCTCCCGTAATCGACTTCCACCGGAATCTGCGCCAGTTTCTCCATCATGAACTTCCCGGCAAGCCCGGCGTGCCAACTCGTTCCGCAAGCGACAATTTTTATATTCTTAAAATCGCGGAATTCTTTTTCCGTAATGTCCATTTCCTCCAGGAAAACTTTTCCCGAATCGAGTGACACTCGCCCGACCAGCGTGTCGCGCACGGCGCGCGGCTGCTCGAAGATTTCCTTCTGCATGAAATGCTTGAACCCGCCCTTTTCCGCCATGATCGGGTCCCACGTGATGTGCTGTACGGGACGCTCGATCGCCGCGCCCTCGAAATCCGTCAGCCGCACGCCATCGGGAGTGATCACCGCGATGTCGCCGTCCGCCAGAAAAACCACGTCGCGCGTGTGATGCAGCACCGCCGGAATATCGCTTGCCACGAAATATTCGTTTTGCCCCAGACCGATCACCGCCGGAGGTCCCCAGCGCGCCGCCACGATTTTCTGCGGATCGCGCGTCGAAATCACGGCCAGCGCGTAGACGCCCGTTAGTTGCTTCACGGTCTTTTGCACCGAGCCTTCGAGCGAACCGTTGAAATTCTGTTCGATCAGGTGCGCGATCACTTCCGTGTCCGTTTCGGTTAAAAACTTGTGCCCTTTTTGAATGAGCTGCTGCTTCAATTCCAGATAATTTTCGATAATCCCGTTATGTACGACGACGATTTCGCCCTTGCAATCGCGGTGCGGATGCGCATTCTCCTCCGTCGGACGTCCGTGCGTGGCCCAGCGTGTGTGCCCGATTCCATATTGTCCGTCGATCGGCGCAAGGCGTATCGCCTCTTCCAGATTCCGCAATTTTCCCGAAGCGCGGCGAATGTCCAGTTTGCCGTTCTGCTCCACCACGGCGATTCCCGCCGAGTCGTATCCGCGATATTCCAGCCGCTTCAGGCCGTCCAAAATCAGCGGCACCACTTTTTTCGGCCCGACATAGCCCACGATTCCGCACATAGAATTCCGTCGCTCTCTTTCTTTTCTTGCCGCGCGTCGGTAGACAAACGGCGGTGCGATTTGTTCAGGTTAGCATATTCCGCGCTGTCAGAAAGGCTCGGGAATAGGCGCAATGCCCATCAGTGAACACCGTATCGAGGTAAGGGAACACAGCGAGAGAAAAGTGATTTGCAAGAGGATGGGAGCTCAATTGCGAAACGCGTCGACACTTCACGCCACGATTTCGTAACGGAATTCCTCGATCACGGGATTGGTCAGCACTTCGCGCGCGATTTTTTCCACTTGGGCCTTCGCGTCCTCCGCGCTCAGTCCATCGAGGTCGAGTACGAAGAACTTGCCTTGGCGCACGCGCTGCACTTTGGAATAGCCCAGCGAAGTCAATGCGTGATGAATCGTTTGTCCCTGCGGATCGAGCACTGTCGTTTTCGGCATCACCCATACATGAGCTTTCATGCGCGGCATTATAGCAGGCCCAGACTCGCCGTTTCCGTGCGAAAATTCGCAATCATCTTTTGTTTCTCATCCTCGCGCAAAAACGCGTAGCGGAAACTCGCCTCCGCCAAGCCCACGACTTGCGCTGCGCTCAGTCCCAATTTGTCGTGCGCCATACGATAACTTTCATTCAAGCTCGTGTGAAACATCGCCGGATCGTCCGTCGATAGCGTCACCGGCACGCCTCGCGCAATAAATTTAGGCAGCGGATGGTCTTCGATTCGGGCGCCGGCAACGCCAAGCAATTTCGCCAGCGCCCCCGTGCATACATTGCTCTGCGGACAAATCTCCAACGGAATTTCCTGCTCGGCGAGCATCTCCATCAGTTCTTCGTCGCGAATGCTCGCGATTCCGTGCCCAATGCGTTCTGCTCCGAGTATTTCGATGGCGTCGCGCACCGCTTCTGGCCCGCCCATTTCACCGGCATGCACCACTCGACGCAGTTCATGCGCTGCGGCGTATTCGTACGCCCGGCGAAAATCCGACGCGGGCAGCGATTCTTCATCGCCGCCCATTCCAAACGCGACCACGCCCTCGGATTTCATTTCTGCCGCGATTCGCGCCACGTCCATAGCTTTTTCAGCGCCAAATTGCCGCACCGCATCAAAAATCCACTGCACGCGCAAAACCTTTTGACCGGCCGCAACCGCCGCTCGCGCGACACCTTTCTGAATCGCTGTGAAATTCCTCTCCAGATTCTGTTTTCGCAGCAGCATCACGCCCACCGACAGCGTTATCTCCGCATAAACGCAATTTTCCTCGCTCAACCGCACCGTCGTGGCCTCCGCCAGCCGTGCATAATCTTCCGGCTCGCGCAAATACGAACTCGCCCACTTGAACAATTCGAGAAACTCCGCAAAAGTCCGGGTCTCGTATTTCTTTTCGACGACTCGCAACTCGAGCTTCTCATCGTGTTTCCGCCCCAGTTCCACGAGCAGCGCCGGAGTCATGCACCCTTCGAGATGCACGTGCAGCTCGGCCTTGGGCAGTTGAAGCATCGCCTGGGAGATTGAGCCGGAGGTTCGCGTACGCGTCACGGCAGCCGCCCAGAGACTCGAGTCCGCGCCTCAATCCAAAGGCTGTCGGCAATGCGCGTCAGAATGGGAACGACATTCGCAGCTCGGCGGCCGGCCGAGGATGCGCGAACGAGCAACTTGCCCGCAGGCGAAAGAAGGTCAAGGTCCGTGAGTTGCGGATTTTGAGAAAAGAAACCGTCTGTACGAATTGTGATGTTTGAGAATCCCGTTTGTTCCAACACGCGGCGAATTTGCGCGTGCGTCCAGTAGCGCATTTCAAAAGTGCCTGATTTTGCCTCGCGAAAGCCACGCCTGAGTTGTTGCGCGACGCTGAGCAGGCCACAGGCGTTCGGAAGCTGAATCATGCAAACTCCATCCGTTTTCAATACGCGCGACACTTCCTGAAAGATTCCGCGTACTTTGGATTTGTCGAGGTGCTGCAGGACGCTATAAGAGAAAACAAGATCGACGCTGCCGGATGGGAAGGGCAAACGTTCCGCGTCACTACAAATAAAATCCGCGCGGGCGTCAAGCTGCCGCGAAACGCGACTGGCCGCGACGAGCGCGTCCATGTGAACGTCCATGCCGACTGGCGCGAACCCAGCGCGCGCGGCAGCGATGCACCAGCGTCCCCAACTACAGCCGATATCAATCATCACCTTACCGTTGCCGGGGCCCGCCGGCCAATTGGGAATCGGATAACGAGGAAGTTTCCCCCGCGCACGCCAGTAGAGATTGCCATTCGTATTCACGATCCAATCGTTCACGAACGTGTCGATTTTTTCGCTTTGTGCTGTAACGCGCGCGCCGTCACTGGGATGCGGGCACGGCGCCATGTTGAGAGGGATCGGTTCGCGGCGCGGATTTTCCGCGAAAATCGGAACGCCATTTTCGACGGGGAACTGATGCGCGCGCTCGCAGACAAGAATGCTGTTTTCGGCGCGGAGTTTGGTGTGGTCGTGAGGGCACGCGAGAATCCGGAGGAGAGCGTCGTTGGCGGGAGCAGGCATTCGCGACCGGCGTTCAGTTTACGCGAGGGCGCGAGGTTTGCGAAGGCGAACGAGTGCGGCATTCGCCGAAAGTGTTCGATTTCGCGACAGAGCTTCCCGTGAGCGGGCGCGGGTGCCTGACTGATTCAGCTCGTGCCAAGACTTAAAAGCCGCCGATGCAAAAAGTTAGCGGAGTGGAGTTCCCGGCACGAAACTTGCTCACGTTCATGGATGTAGAGCGTCTACATGGCATGGATGGAGAGATACTACATCCTGGAGAATCGATGAAAAACCGCTATCAGAATCGAATTGAGCTGCTGCAGGGCACACTCGACCTGTTGATTTTGCAAACGCTCCAATGGGGAGCGCAGCACGGCTACGGAATCAGCCAGGCGATACGCGCGCGCTCGGGAGAGGCGCTGCAGGTGGATACGGGATCTCTCTATCCCGCGCTGCACCGGCTGGAACGCCAAAAATGGATTGCGGCCGCCTGGAAAGTTTCAGAGAACAAGCAGCGCGTGCGCGTCTATCGGCTGACGGCAGCGGGGAAGAAGCAGTTGCTCTCGGAGCGTTCTCGGTGGGAACAGTTCTCCGAGGCCATCGCGGGGATTCTGAATCCGGCGAAGGAGAACGAAACATGAGATTTCGGTTTTGGCGGCGCTGCGGTATGAATGAGGGTTGTAGCGGCGGCCTTTTTACCCTGAACGTTTCGCGTGAAGGGCAGGCCGGCAGGTATGTGGCTCGGAGGTAAAACATGAACCTGCGATTTTGGCGGCGGCGGTCGAGGCAAGAAGAACTTGGCGAAGAGATCGAGAGCCATTTGCGGATGGCGGCGCGGGAGCGCGTCGAGCGCGGCGAAAATCCACTGCAGGCGGAGCAATCCGCGCGTCGCGAGTTTGGCAATGCGGGGTTGGTCAGGGAAGTGACGCGCGATCAGTGGGGCTTTCGCTGGCTGGAGCAGTTGCTGCAAGATTTGCGCTACGGCGTGCGTACGTTGCGCAAGTCCCCTGGCTTTACTGCGGTCGCCATTCTCACATTGGCACTCGGCATTGGCGCCAACACCGCCGTTTTTGGAATTGTCGATGCGGTGCTGCTGCGTCCGCTGCCCGTGAACAATCCGCAACAACTGACCGTTCTTTCGCTCCAGCAGAAAGGCGGCCAGCTCGCTTCCTATTTTTCCTATGCGGACTACCGTGACATCCGCGAGCAGGCTTCCTCCGCATTTTCAGACATGCTTTTGTATCGCATCAGTTTCGACGGTATCACTCTGCACAATCAAGCCGACCGCATCATGACGTGTTACGTCACCGGGAATTTTTTCTCGATGTTGGGCCTAAAAGCCGCGCGTGGCCGTTTAATTCTGCCGACTGAGGGTCAAACTCCCGGCGCGGATCCTGTGATTGTTCTGAGCTACGCGTACTGGAAAGCCCATTTCGGAGCCGATGAGAATCTCATTGGCCAGAAAGTGAACATTAACGGACACGCTGTCACTGTCGTTGGAGTGACTCCTCGAGGATTTCACGGAGTTATCCCGTTCACGGAAACGCAGGCGTATCTGCCGCTTTCCATGATGACGGTGCAAGCCTTTTATCAGCCGGATTACCGGACGAATCGTGCGGATCGGAGCGCAAGCGTCGTCGCTCGCTTGAAAAACGGTGCCGATCTCACCCAGGCTCGGTCCGTGCTCGACACCGTGGCGCAGCGTCTTGCGGCGGATTACCCCAAGACCGATCAGCATCTTCGTCTTACCGTCATACCCGAGCCACTGGCGCGAACGGGTAATTCTCCGCGAAATCCCATGCCTGTAATTTCTGGTTTATTTCTCGCGCTCGCTGTGCTGGTGCTGGTCCTCGCGTGCATGAACGTTGCGAACATTCTCCTTGTTCGCGCCGCCGCGCGGCAGAAGGAAATGGCCGTCCGTGCAGCCTTGGGTGGAACCCGGGCGCGCCTGGCGCGTCAATTGCTCACGGAAAGCATGTTGCTGGCATTCTTGGGCGGCGCGGCCGGGATTTTGCTCGGCCTCTGGGCCAACGCGGCGCTCGCCTCCGTGCACTTACATATCGGAGTGCCGCTGCTTTTGGATTTTCGTTTTGACTGGCGCGTTTTCGCCTACGCGTTCGGCGCGGCCGCCTTGACCGGAATTCTCGTGGGTATTGCTCCCGCACTGCGTGCCTCGCGAGCGGATATCGGCGCCGTTTTGCACGAGACGAGCCGGAGTTTTTCCTCCGGCCGACAACGCGTCCGCAGTCTTCTGGTGATCGCGCAAGTCGCAGGTTCGATGACGCTGCTGATTATCGCGGGACTTTTCACGCGCAGCCTGCTCCATGAGCAGCATGTGAATCTTGGCTTCGATCCGAATCAACTCATCAACATCAGCATGGACCCCCATGAAGTGGGATATTCAAAAGAGCGTTCCCGCGGATTCTACAAACAACTTCTCGACCGCGTTCGCGCCATGCCCGGAGTCCAGACGGCTTCGCTCGCGTTCACTGTTCCGATGCGTTTTTATGCATACAACGGCGGCGCAATCAAAGTCCCGGGCTATACGCCGACTCCCGGCCAGCCGGCGCCCACGGCATTTTTCAACATGGTTTCGCCGGGCTATTTTCAAACTCTGCGCCTTCCGCTCGCCGCCGGTCACGAATTCACGGACGCGGACACAGAAGCGTCGCAGCACGTCGCCGTGATCAACAAGGCGATGGCCAGCCGCTTCTGGCCGCACGAAGATCCGCTTGGGCACACATTTGCCCTGGAGAGTGACCCGCAACATCCGTTTCGCATCGTCGGGGTCACCGTCAACAGCAAAGTCCTCAGTCTTACCGGCCAACCCGAACTTTACTGTTACCTTCCTCTGGCGCAGATGTACACCAGTTACGAAACACTTCAGGTCCGCGCATCTGGCCCTGCCACCACGATGATTCCGGAGCTGCGAAATGCCATCGCAAATCTCGTGCCCGGTTTGCCGATCTTCGACGTAGGCACGATGAATGAAGCGCTTAGTTCCGGCCCGTTTTTGCTTTTCAGCTTGGGTGCATTGCTCGCGGCGTCGCTCGGGGCTTTAGGTCTTGTGCTCGCGCTTGTCGGCGTGTATGGAGTCATTTCCTTTGCCGCCACCCAACGCACGCATGAAATTGGCATCCGCCTCGCGTTGGGTGCGCAGCAAGAGCAGATTCTTCGCATGATCTTGCGTCAGGGAATTTTCATCGTGAGCATAGGGCTCATTGTTGGCGTGCTTCTGGCGCTGGCCGCGTCCAAGCTGGTCGGCAATTTCCTGACCGTCAGCGCGACCGACCCGGTGACATATGTCTGCATTTCGATAGTGTTGGCTGTGGCGGCGCTTACGGCTTGTTATATCCCGGCGCGGAGAGCGATGCGCGTGGATCCGATGGTGGCGCTGCGGTACGAATAGTTAATGGGCGAGAGTCAATAGCAAAGAGCGCAAGACGAAAAGCGAAGCCCGAAATTCGAACCGCGAAATTCGAAAAGCAGATCCCTCGCCGCATGGCGGCTTGGGATGACAACGACCGTGGCGGCGCTGCGCTATCAACAAGCATGTATGTGGCTCGGAGGTAGAGCATGAAGTTGCGATTTTGGCGGCGGCGGTCGAGGCAAGAAGAACTTGGCGAAGAGATCGAGAGCCATTTGCGGATGGCGGTGCGGGAGCGCGTCGAGCGCGGCGAAAATCCACTGCAGGCGGAGCAATCCGCGCGTCGCGAGTTTGGCAATGCGGGGCTGGTGAGAGAGGCCACGCGCGACCAGTGGGGCTTGCCCACCGCGGTGGGCTGGCGCTGGCTCGAGCAGTTCCTGCAAGACTTGCGCTATGGTGTTCGCACATTGCGCAACTCACCGGGATTCACAGCCGTCGCCGTCCTCACGCTCGCCCTCGGGATCGGCGCGAACACGGCGCTTTTCTCCATCGTCAACGGAGTGCTGCTCGATCCGCTGCCGTTTCCTGAGCCGGGGCGTCTGGTCACAGTGGACGCGAGCAAGCCGAATCTTCCTGACGGCTCGATTTCCTACCTCAATTTTCTCGACTGGCACCGGCTAAATCGCTCGTTTTCGTTTTTTGCCGTTTCGCGATCCACCGGATATTTGCTGACGGGCATGGGCGCCGCGGACGAGTTGGATGCCGTGGTGGTCACGTCGGACTTCTTTCCCATGCTCGGGACCAAGCCGGTCCTCGGGCGTTGGTTCACCTCGGGCGAAGATAAAATTGGGCCGTCGAACGTTGTGGCAATTAGCACGGACCTGTGGCGAAAGAAATTCGGCGCATCGCCCGATGTGATCGGCAAAGGCATCACGTTGGACGGCAAGGGCTACACCATCGTGGGCGTTTTCCCCGGCCAGCTCGATTTGCCGATGCGCTATTTCCATTCGGTGGACATTTACGCCCCGCTGGGACAGTTTCCTAATCCTGCTCTCAACGTGCGCGCCGCAGGACTGGGGATTCACGGCATCGCCCGCCTGAAGCCGGGAGTTACGATTGAGCAAGCGCGCGCGGATATGCAGCAAGTCACCGGCTATCTTGCACAAGTCTATCCCGGCGCCGATAAGGGAACCGGAGCCACTTTGACTCCGCTGAAGGAGAGGACCGTCGGCAAGGTCCGTGCGTTTCTGCTGCTGTTGCTGGGCGCGGTGGGATTCGTGTTGCTGATAGCCTGCGTGAACATAGCCAATCTGCTGCTGGCGCGCGGGACGGGCCGCAGCCGGGAAATTGCTGTGCGCTCGGCGCTCGGCGCGGGCAGAGGCCGTCTGATCCGGCAGATGCTTACCGAAAGCGTGCTGCTTGCCGTGCTTGGCGGCGCGCTTGGACTTGCGCTGGCCGGCGTAGGCACGCACGCGGCGCTCGCCGCGCTGCCCGCCACTCTTCCGCGCGCGAGCGAAGTGGGAATCGACGCGCGCGTTCTCTGGTTCAGCGTGGCGCTCTCGCTGTGCGCGGGGATTCTGTTTGGGCTGATTCCGGCGATCCGCGCGACGAAACGAAGCACGTACGAGACGCTGAAAGAAGGAGGTCGCGGCGCGATTGGATCGCGCCACCGCACACAGGCTGTGCTGGTGACCGTTCAAATGGCGCTGGCGCTCGTACTGCTCACGGGTGCGGGACTGGTGATTCGCAGTCTGGCGAGGTTGTGGAACGTCGATCCAGGGTTCAATGCTAATAACGTTGTCACCTTCAACCTTGCCCTTCCGCCGCCGATGATGCATGCGTCGCCCGCGGCGATTCGCGCGGCGTTCCGCAATTTCGACGCAACAATCGCGGCGACGCCGGGAGTGGTCGCAGAGTCCCTGAGTTGGGGAGCGCTTCCGATGTACATGGAGGATGACACCGACTTCTGGGTGGAAGGGCAGCCGCGTCCGGCCAGCGACAACGAAATGGATGGGATGCTTGACTACATCGTCGGGCCGAATTACCTGAAGGCGATGCGCATCCCTTTGCTGGCGGGACGCTTTTTCTCGGAGCGCGATGATGAGAACTCAAAGTCCGTCGCGGTGGTCGACGAAGTGCTCGCGCGGAAATATTTCCCCAACGGAGACGCCGTCGGCAAGGTGATTTACCAGGGAGACCAGGCGCACACCTTCCGCTCTGAAATTATCGGCGTGGTCGGTCACGTCAAGCAATGGGGACTGGACACTGACGACAAGAATTCCTTGCGCGCCGAGGCCTACTTTCCCATCATGCAATTTCCCGACCGCGTCATAGCTTTGATGCCCTCAAACACGGAAGTGGTGGTGCGCTCCGCGGGAAACGTCCTCGGCCTAACGGACTCGATTCGCCGCGCGAGCGACCGCATCAGCAAGGACGAAGTGCTCGCCGGTTTCGAAACCATGCATGAAATCATCCAGGCTTCGCTTGCTCCGCGGCGTTTCGCCATGATGTTGCTGGGAGCGTTTGCCGCACTTGCCCTGGCGCTGGCGGGCATCGGGCTTTATGGCGTCACTGCTTACGCCGTCGGCCAGCGCACCCACGAAATGGGCATTCGTTTGGCGCTTGGCGCGCATCCGCGCGATGTTTTCCGGT
The DNA here is from genome assembly GCA_050746905.1 of Candidatus Acidiferrales bacterium. Classification (GTDB taxonomy): domain Bacteria; phylum Acidobacteriota; class Terriglobia; order Acidiferrales; family UBA7541; genus DAHUXN01. The sequence continues at coordinate 16,017 of JBOGNJ010000026.1, read as the reverse complement.
TGGTGATTGGGCAGGGCCTGCGATTGGCTCTTGCGGGACTGGTGATTGGGGCGGCCACCGCGGTGATTCTGATACGGCTGCTGTCGAGCTTCTCGCAGTTGCTCTATGGAGTTGGGAGGAGCGACCCGTTAACGCTCATTGCGGTGGCCGTCGTGCTGCTCGTTGTGGCGCTTCTCGCTTGTTATATTCCCGCGCGGAGGGCGATGCGGGTCGATCCCATGGTGGCGCTGCGGTATGAGTGAGGAATAGTTGATAGTCGACGGTTAATAGTCGAGAGTGCAAGACAAGAACAACAAGACGAAACTCAAAGCTCGGAATTCGAAACTCGGAGAGCAAATGAAGTTGCGATTTTGGCGGCGGCGAGAAGAACTCGGAGAGGAGATCGAGAGCCATTTACGGATGGCGGTGCGGGAGCGCGTGGAGCGCGGCGAAAATCCACGGCAGGCGGAGCAATCCGCGCGTCGCGAGTTTGGCAATGCCGGCTTGGTGAGAGAGGTCACGCGCGACCAGTGGGGGTGGCGCTGGATCGAGACGTTCCTGCAAGACTTGCGCTACGGCGTGCGCACGTTGCGCAACTCACCGGGATTCACTGCGGTCGCGATTCTCACGCTTGCCCTCGGCATCGGGGCCAACACCGCGATTTTCAGCCTGGTCGATGGCATTATTCTTCGCCCGCTGCCCTACCCGCGCTCCGATCAGATTGTTCACTTCGGATGGCTCGACAAATCGCTAATTCCGAACTTATCGGTTCCGGAATTCGAATTCTGCCGCGACCACGTCACTAGTTTTTCAGCGCTCGCTGGTTCCCGGGGCTATGGCGACGAAGAATTGACTCAGGGCAATGCGAAGCGTTGGGTCGCAACGGTTTCTACTACTGACGGTTTTTTCGAAACGCTCGGAGTGAATCTGCAACTCGGCGGCCCGTTCGGCCGCGAATACACGCGCCCTGAAGGTGCCTACGCTGCCGTTCTGACCGACTCCCTTTGGCGCAGCGCCTTTGCCGCCGATCCCGGCGTCGTCGGCCGCCAAATCGTCCTCAACAACCAAAACTACACTGTTACGGGAGTCCTGTCACCTGGCTTCAAATACACGCAGCCCGCCGATCTGTTCGTCTCTCTGCATCTCGGCAACAGCCTGGGCGATCAGGGAATGAACACGGATGTCATTGGCCGCCTCAAACCGGGCGTTTCGCTGTCTCAAGCCAACGCGGAAACGCGCCTAGTGGGTTCGGCATTCTTCGCGCATGCTTCCGCCGCTCAGCGCCAGGGCTCCGGCGCCCTTCATGTCGACCGCTACGAGGACTACCTCGCCAGCGATTACCGCACCACTCTGCTGATGCTGCTCGGCGCCGTGGGCCTGCTGCTCCTCATTGCTTGCGCCAATGTCGCCAGCTTGCTTCTCGCGCGCGCCACTTCGCGTCAGAAAGAAATCGCGATTCGCCTTGCCTTGGGCGCGGGCCGCCGCCGCTTGCTGCACCAGTTTCTCTCCGAAGGCTTGCTTTTGGGAATCGCCGGCGGCGCTGCGGGCCTCGCCGCAGCCGTGGCTTCGCTGCGCGTTTTCGTTTCCGCGATTCCGTGGGACCTCCCCTCGGTCGATCGCATCGCTCTCGACAGCCGCGTCTTGTTCTTCACTTCACTCGTGGCCATTGCAGCCAGTGTTGTTTTTGGCATCGCCTCGTTTTTCCAAACGCGCAAGCTGGACCTGAACAGCGCCCTGAAAGATGGCCGCGCGGTCGCGAGCACGGGCCGCAGCCGCCCAGGCCTCTTGAACGCGCTCGTCATCGGTGAAGTTGCGATTGCACTGATGCTCGCCATCAGCGCAGCCTTGTTGATTCAAAGCCTCTATAACCTCTTCCAGGAAAATCTCGGCTTCAATCCTGCCCATCTCGTCCTCATGCACACGCCGTTTCGCCCGAACGAATTCGATGCGAGGATTTGGAATTTCGAACGCCAGGCGCTCGAGCGTATCCAGGCAATTCCCGGCGTTCAGTCCGCTGCGGCTGTTTCCGTCGCTCCCTTGCATGGCCAACTCAATATACCTGTCCAGCGCGACGGCCATTCGGAAGACAGCATCGGCGGCACGGAATACCGTTCCATCACCTCCGATTATTTCTCCACCATGGGAATTCCCATCCTGCGTGGCCGTCGGTTCCAGCAGAGCGATTTTGCGCCGTTATCGCCGGTCGCGTTGATCAATGAGACGCTCGCCCGCGCTTGGTGGCCCGGCCAAAATCCTATCGGTGACCGCATCCTTATCGGCGTGTATCACGGACACCAGCTTTTCCCAACTCCTGCGCCTCCCCGTCAAATTATTGGCGTCGTCGCCGATGTCAAGGGACCGTTGCTGCGATCTCCCGCGCCCGCGATGGTTTATGTGCCGGCGTCCCAAGGCTCAGCGAACAAGTCAACCGACTGGGTCATTCGCACCAGCGCGCCTGCCGGACTCGCATCCGCTCTGCGCAAAGCCGTCACCAGCGTCGCTCCCGACCAGCGCATCACCGACCTTGAGCCCATGACCCAGCTCATAAGCGGATCCGTGGCCGAGACAAATTTCGAGGCCTGCTCATGGGAACGTTCGGCGCCCTGGCCCTCATTTTGACACTCGTCGGCGTCTACGGAGTGCTCAGCTTCCAAGTCGCTCAGCGAACCCACGAAATCGGCGTGCGCATCGCGCTCGGAGCCACGCGCCGCGACGTCTGGCGCCTCGTCATCGGCAAGGCCGCGCAAGTCGCTGTCATCGGCGTCCTGATTGGCCTGCTTGCTGCCTTTGGACTGACTCGCCTAATGGCCTCGCAGCTTTACGAAGTTCAACCCGCGGATCCGGCGATATTCGCTGCCGTCGCGATTCTCGTTCTCCTCGTCGCCTTGCTCGCAGCCTACATCCCCGCGCGGAGGGCGATGCGGGTCGATCCCATGGTGGCGCTGCGGTATGAGTGAGGAATAGTTGATAGTCGAAAGCTATATAGTTGAGAGTCGAAACGCCGAGTTTCGCTTTTCGTTTCTTGCCTTCGGAAAAGCAGATCCACTTTACTCGCAGTTGAAGAAAGCCTCGCGTCAGCCCGCGCAGAACGCAGGCGGGACCCTTCGGCCTCAGGGCAGGCGTGAGCTACAAAGGGCGTGCGCGCATGATGACAAGGACAGGCATTTGTGTGTAGGATGGCGAAAGTTTTACCGAGGTGATGCGACGGCAGAGCCGCTGCAGAACGCTCGTTAGGGACTACACGCACAGGTGAAACATGGGCGGATAGACTTGTCCCTGCGCAACGATCGAGAAACAACGGGCGGGATAAACCCCGCCCGTCCGCCCCCCTCGCGGCGACGATCAGGCGGCGAGCCGGCCGCCGCTAGGGAGGATTACGATGGCGATGTTGCTGCAAGATGTAAGGTACGGATTGCGGATGCTGGCGAAGTCGCCGGGATTTGCGGCGATTGCGGTGCTCACGCTGGCGCTGGGAATTGGCGCGAACACGGCGCTATTTTCCGTGGTCAACGGCGTGCTGCTGAACCCGCTGCCATATCCGCATTCCGGTCAGCTCACCGCCATCTACGGAGAAACACCCGGCGCCACGCAAGGCTACATCACCTACCTCAATTTCCTCGACTGGCAGCGCAACTCGCAAACATTCTCGTCCATGGCCATGTACCGGCACGAGGATTACAACCTCACCGGCGGGGGCTTGGCGGAGCGTCTAAGCGGCTACATGATTTCGGCGGGATTTTTTCCGACGCTGGGCGTAAAGCCGATTCTTGGGCGCACTTTTCGCGCCGATGACGATCATGTCGGCGCCGCTCCCGTCGCGATTCTCGGCGCAGGCTTTTGGAAGCGCAAATTCGGTTCTTCGCCCGGCATCGTCGGGAGAGCCATCGTCTTGAACGGCGCGTCTTATATGGTTGTCGGCGTGATTCCCTCGAGTTTTTCATTCTACGGCCAGGCTCAGGATGTCTATGTACCCCTCGGCCAGTGGAACGATCCCTCGTTTCGCGACCGCCGCATTGACATGAGCGCGCACGCCGTCGGCCGCCTCAAGGATGGCGTCACGCTCGCGCAAGCGCAGGCCGACATGGACCACGTTGCGCGAAATTTGGCAGTCGCTTATCCCGACGCCGACAAGGATGTCGGCATCACTCTGGTTTCCATGAAGCAAGACATCGTCGGCAACGTCCAGCCATTTTTGTTGGTGCTTTTGGGCGCGGTGGGATTTGTGCTGCTGATCGCCTGCGTGAACGTGGCAAATCTGCTGCTGGCGCGCTCGATGGGCAGGTCGCGGGAGTTTGCAATTCGGGCGGCGCTGGGCGCAAGTCACGGGCGCGTGATTCGGCAACTTCTCACGGAAAGCATTTTGCTCGCCGGAGCGGGCGGAGCGCTGGGCCTCTTGATTGCGTACTGGGCCACCAGGAGCGTTCTCGGCGTGTTGCCGGGGACGTTGCCGCGCGCCAGTGAAATTTCGCTCGACGGACGCGTGCTGCTTTTCACGATGGCCGTGTCGCTATTCGCCGGAATTGTTTTCGGCCTCGCTCCGGCACTGAAGGCCTCGCGTGCGAATTTGCAGGAAGTGCTGAAGGAAAGCGGCCGCGGCGCGAGCGGCGCTCGCCACCGGTTGCAGGGAGTTTTCGTCGCGGTCGAGGTTGCGATGGCTTTGGTGCTGCTGGTCGGCGCCGGACTGATGATGCGCAGCCTTGCCGCGCTGTGGCGAGTTAATCCCGGGTTCAATCCGAGCCACGCCATCACTTTCGCCCTGTCGATGCCTTCGTCCTCCGCAACCACGTCCGCCGAGACGCGTGCTCGCCTGCGGCAGTTCGACGACAAAATGCGCTCGGTCCCCGGCGTCGAAGCCGTGTCCGTCACCCTCGGCTCGCGCCCCATGATTCACGACACCGTTTTGCCCTTCTGGATCGAAGGGCAGCCCAAGCCGGCCAATGTCAATGACATGCATCAGGCGTTGTGCTATCTCGTCGAGGCCGGATTCCAACAGGCCATGGGGGTCACTCTTGAGCGCGGCCGCTTCATCACGACGGAGGATAACGAGCGCGCACCAAAGGTGATCGTGATCGATGACGTTTTCGCGCACGCGTATTTCCCGCACGAAAATCCCATTGGCAAGCACATCAATATCGCGCTCTTTGATGTGCGACCACAAATCGTCGGGGTCATTGGCCACGTCAAGCAATGGGGACCCGGCGGCGAATCTAAAGCCGCAGTGGAAGCGCAGTTCGAATATCCCTTCATGCAACTGCCGGAGAAACTCATGCCGCTCGCGGCAGATGCGGTTGCCGTGGTGCTGCGCACCAAGGGCGATCCGACGGCTGTCATGGGCCCGGTGCGCCGCGCCGTTCACCAAATCGATCCTCGCGAAATTATCTATGGCGTCGAAACTCTGGACGAAGTCGTCGCCAACTCGTTTGCGGCCCGGAGATTCTCGATGATTCTGCTGGCAATTTTCGGCGCGTTGGCGCTGCTGCTTTCTTGCGTCGGAATTTACGGCGTGATTTCGTATCTGGTGGGGCAGCGAACGCACGAAATTGGAGTTCGCGTCGCGCTGGGGGCGCAGCGCAACGACGTGCTACGACTGATTCTGGGACAGGGTGTTCGCATGGCGCTGGTGGGCGTCGGAATTGGTCTCGCAGCGGCACTCGCGCTGACGCGGCTGATGTCTCGAATGCTTTTCGGCGTGAGCGCCACGGACCCGTTGACGTTCACCGGCGTCGCGATCCTGTTGACGCTGGTCGCGCTCGCGGCCTGTTACATCCCCGCACGGCGAGCGATGCGCGTGGATCCCATGGTCGCGCTTCGCTATGAATGACGGTCCCCCACAGATGCCTATATATCGCCCGTAGGCTAACTGGTGGGTAATTCATAGGCGACCATGCCGCATCATTCCGTAGTTTACTCCTCTATACGTATTACACTTGCAACTGGAATATCCCACAGGCGTCCACTGGGGGCAGGCGTACTGCAAGGTTCCAAGATATCGCGAATGCCGAACGATACTTTACTATCCACGGTGCCGCCTGCGGAGTCATCGCCCGCGGCCTCTTCTCCTGCGCCGATGCCCACGCCGAGTATCATCTCGGCGATGCTGCGTACGTCGCGGCGCGCCAGCGACCTGATTTTTTCTCCGGGCCGATTGCCGCAAGTGGAAGCCAATGGCCAACTGATTGGCGTGAAAATTCCGTCGGTCGAGATTTTGAGCTCCGAAGACACGGCACGCATTGCCGGCGACCTGATCGGCAACAACAAACAAGCCGTCGAGAAATTGCGTGAGCAGGGCTCCTGCGATATTTCGTACAGCCTGCCGAAACTTTCGCGTTTCCGTGTCAACATTTTCACGCAGCGCGGAAGCTGCGCCATCGTCATGCGCGTGATTCCCAGCACCGTGCCGACTTTCGCGGATTTGAGTTTGCCGCCGCAACTTCGCGACATCACCAAGCTGCGGAACGGGATCGTGCTGGTGACGGGTCCGACCGGCTCCGGCAAATCGTCCACGCTGGCGGCGATTCTTGACGAAATCAATGAGCAACAGGCGATCCATATTCTGACGATTGAGGACCCGATCGAATTTCTGCATTCGCACAAGAAAGCCACCATCCATCAGCGCGAATTGCACAGCGACACGCCGTCTTTTGCTCTCGCTTTGCGCGCCGCATTGCGCCAGGCTCCGAAAATGATTCTGGTGGGCGAAATGCGCGACCGGGAAACTATTGAAATCGCACTCGAGGCCGCCGAAACGGGTCACCTGGTTTTTTCGACGCTGCATACCGTCGACGCGTCCAAGACCATCGAGCGCATCGTCGGCGTTTTCCCGTTGAGCGACCAGCACGTGATCCGCGCGCGCTTTTCGAAGACCTTTCGCTACATCGTTTCGCAGCGATTGGTGCCGCGATGCGATGGCGAAGGGCGCGTGGCGGTGATCGAGATTTTGAAGTCCACGATGCGCACGCGCGAATATGTGGAACGCGGTGAGGGCGAAGGGAAAACGCTGATTGACGCCATGCACGACGGTTCGACCGAGGGAATGCAAACGTTCGACGGGGAACTGGAGAGGTTCGTCCGCGCCGGAACCATCGACGCCGAAACCGCCATCACTTATTCCACGAACGCCGGCAATCTCCGCTTGCAGCTCGCGGATCTGTCGGAGGAGGCAACTGATGGCCCTTCCAAGAAAGCCCGGCCCGCTCCCGGTGCAAAGATCACGCCGGACTCAGAGGTGAAGCCGACACTAGACGGCATGGAAATCGAACGATAACCGATCAGTTGAGTTGCTTGCCTTTGGTTTCCGGGAGCGCCAGCGTCAGCAGGGCGGCGATGAGGAACGCGACGCCGAGAATGAAGAAAGAATGTCCGAGGCCGAAACGGATGGCGAGCGCGCCGACGGCGAATGGCGCTGCGGCGGAGATGCCGCGTCCAATGTTGTATGTGAGGCCCATGGCGGTGGCGCGAATTTCGGTTGGGAAAAGCTCGGAGGCAATGGCGCTGAAGCCCGAAAAAAATCCAGTGCCGAAGAATGCGACGAAAGGCCCCAGAACGAGAAGCCAGAACGGGCTTTGCACGAATCCGTAAAGCGGCGCGAGAATCGCGGCGATGAATAAATAAGCAAAATATGTGCGACGCCGCCCGAAACCATCCGCGGCAAAACCAAAAAGAACATAGCCGAACCATTTCCCGACGCCCATCACCAGCAGCCACGCCGTGGTTGTCGCGATATTCAGCCCGCGGCCGCCCTGCGAGATCGGCAGCGAGAGATACGCGGGAATCCAGAAGAACAATCCCCAGTAGCCGAACATCCCGAAGGTATTCATCGCCGTCGCAATAAAACCATTCCAGCGCAGGTCTTTGCGCCATAGGACGCGCAAGGGAACGCTGGGCGCGCGGCCAGCAACGTTTTCGCGCTGTCGCCAAATTTCCGGCTCGGGCACGCGGCGCTGAATCCAGAACGCGACGAGCGCGGGCAGCACGCCGACGAGAAAAACTCCGCGCCATCCGTAGCGCGGCAGAATGGCTCCGGCGACGCCAGCAGCCAGCATTTCGCCAATCGCCCACGTGGATTGCATCATGCCGAGCGCTTTGCCGCGATGCTCGGCAGGCCATGTTTCGGCGATCAAAGCGGCGCCGGCGGTCCATTCGCCGCCCATGCCCAGTCCTAGAATCACCCGGAAGACCGCCAGCATTGCCACGGTGCTCGCGAACCCACAGGCCGCCGTGGCGGCGGAGTAGATAAGGATGGAAGTCGAGAGCGAACGTGTGCGCCCGATGCGGTCCGCGACGAAGCCGAAAACGACGCCACCGACCGCGGAAGCAATCAGCGTGAGCGAGCCGAGTAGCCCTCCCGTGGCTTTGCTGATTCCGAGGTCCTTCATCAAGTACGCGAGGACCATCGAATAAAGCATCACGTCGAAGGCATCGAGCATCCAGCCGAGGCCTCCGGCGGCTAGGGAATTGCGTTCGGCGGACGTCATTTCGCGCGGCCATTCGAGCCCGAGAATTCTTCGAGTGGGACGCGCAGTGGCTAGGGGCTCAGTGGACAGGGTGGCGCTCTCCTGACGAACAATACGCCAACGCGAATGCCGCGTTCGGCGCGTGCGATTCTACCCAATCACGAAGCGCGTTCCAATTTATCTTGCTGGCGGCGGAGGTGTCTGATAGCCTTCCGGCAATTGCGAGTCAGGGAGCTAAACAAACATGCCACATTGCTCGAAGTGCGGTACAGCGGTTGCAGATCAAGCGGCATTCTGCCCGAATTGCGGCGCACCGCAGACAGCGGCGCCAGCGGCAGCGCCAATAGGAGCGCCCATGCCTTCAACGCAAACAGGCCTTTCCGAAAATGCAGCGGGGTTGCTGTGTTACGTTCTTGGCTGGATCACGGGACTGATTTTTCTGCTGATTGATAAGCGGCCGTTCGTGCGCTTCCACGCCGCCCAGTCTCTGGTAACGTTCGGCGCTCTGCATATCATCACAATTATTTTGGCCATGGCTTTTATCGGCGGAGGCTTCTTTGGCGGCGCTTTCTCATGGTCCGCATTTGGATTTTGGGCGGTCATCCTCGGAATAATAAAACTTGGGTGCTTGATTCTGTGGATTGTCTGCATGGTCAAGGCCTATCAGCACGAACGCTTCCGCGTTCCGTTTGCCGCGAACATCGCCGACCAAATCGCCGGAAAATAGCTGCTCGATTGCGCGACATTTGTCCGGCGATCGTTCTGTTCGGTTTGTCCGGTGAATATTCAGGTAAATGTTCAGTGGCGATGGAGTTTGTGGGTCAACGGCAACAGAAATTCCAGAGCGACACTTTCCCCGAAGCTGTACAGCAATCTGTAATTTCCCCTGCGAAAAGCATCCTCCGGGCCATAGCGCGACGGGTACCATAACAAAGTCGAAAACGAACCTGCGTATGGCGCCACCAGCGCTGGAATCGAGAAGACCCGATGGCCGTCGTCGCCGGCGCGGGCCGTAATGTGGGATTTCAGCGCGTAGCCCACCCTCGGCAAAAATCCCTTGCACGCGCAAGGGTAATACTTGGTATCGACCCGCAACACTTCGGCGGTTAAGAAGCGCGCGGTGCCGCCGGCCGCTCCAGCTCCCACAGCCGAGCCGAATCGCTGCCCGTACGCGCCCCAACCCTGATGCCAATCGGGCGGCGAATCGTCCGCCTGGCTGATGGCCGCGCTCAATGCGTCCTCGGTAATTTTTAGCGGCCCGTATGTGTGAAAAAGATAAATGCGAAAACGCTCGCGGAAAGTTGGACGCACATAGACTTCAAGGGGTTTAGTGGGTTGCGTTTGGGGTTGCGTTTGACTCTGCGTTTGGCTCCGCGGTCGCATCGGAAATGCCGCTGGGATTGTGGCCGAGAATGCAGCCGATGGCACGAACAGATCCGTTGTCGAAGCGGTGCGCAGGGGTTTGAATAGAGTTGCGTTGATTTTGTTTCGCGGCTGCTGTGCCGACGCTGATGCCATCAATAAAGCGTTTGCCATCGCTGCAATCAAGACGAGAAGGCGCGCGATTCGCGTGATTTGAGCGTTCTGCATGCTGTCTTTTCTCCTGGCAAAGATATGGCCCCCACTCCATCGTGGTACCAGAAACGCATCGCACCCTCATCAGCTTTTGGATGTTTTTGCGCAGGTAATGGTCACGCCGCAAAACAAAATTTGCCTGATACCAGGAATCCGCGCCCGTTGACCATCCGTTGACAACGCGGAACGCGTCCGATACGCTCAAGAGCTTTACCACAAGAGTTTTTGCGCGCCGTAGGCAATAATCGCACGGCAACAGTACCAGAGAAACCGAGGAACGCCAGAGAATTTAATGGCTGACCGGAAGCTGCCAACACGCTCCGAAGATTTCGCCGAGTGGTACAACCAGGTGGTGCTGCGCGCGGAAATGGCGGATTACGCTCCCGTCCGCGGCTGCATGATTGTGCGTCCTTACGGCTGGGCGCTGTGGGAGAACATCACCTACCAGCTCGACCGGCGTTTCAAGGCCACAGGCCATTTGAACGCAGCGTTTCCGCTGCTGATTCCGCGGAGTTTCATCGACAAAGAAAAACATCACGTGGCGGGATTTTCTCCCGAGCTGGCAGTGGTGACCGTTGGCGGCGGCGAAGAATTGGAAGAGCCGCTGGTCATACGGCCCACTTCGGAAACCATTATCGGCTATGCGTACGCGAAATGGATTCAGTCATATCGCGATTTGCCCGTGCTGATCAATCAATGGAACAGCGTGGTGCGCTGGGAGCTGCGCACGAAACTTTTTCTGCGCACGCTGGAGTTTTTCTGGCAGGAAGGGCACACCGCGCACGCGACGCTCGAGGAAGCCGAGGCCGAAACGCGCCAGATGGTGGACGTTTACACCGACTTCGCGGTGAAAGAAGCGGCTGTTCCTGTAATTCCGGGACGCAAATCGGACTCCGAAAAATTTGCCGGTGCCGACGTCACCTATTCTCTGGAAGCGATGATGGGGGATGGTAAGGCGTTGCAATTCTGCACTTCGCACAATCTCGGACAGAATTTCGCGAAAGCTTTCGACATCAAGTATCTGGACAAGACCGGCGTGCAACAGTTTTGCTGGACGACTTCCTGGGGGCTTTCGACGCGTGTGGTCGGCGCCATTGTTATGGTTCACGGAGACGACCAAGGGCTGATTTTGCCGCCGCGCGTGGCACCCTATCAGGTGGTGATCGTGCCGATTTTCAAGAGCGACGAGGAGAAGCGCACGGTTTTTGAGGCCGCGCGGAAAATTCGCGCCGAGCTCGTCGCCGCGGATATTCGCGTCAAGATGGACGAGCGCGACGGCATGAGTCCCGGCTTCAAATTCAATGATTGGGAGATGCGCGGCGTGCCTTTGCGGCTGGAACTTGGGCCAAAGGATGTTGCCAGCGGGAATGCCGTGCTCTCGCGCCGCGATCGTCCCGGACGCGAAGGGAAAATTTCCGTGCCGCAACAGGGCATCGCGCCCGTTGCGACGAAACTGCTCGCGGAAATTCAGGACGCTCTTTTCCAGCGCGCGCTTGATTTTCGCAAGTCGAACACGGCGGAGCCGAAAGATTATGCCGAATTCAAAATTGCCGTCGAGAAGGGCTTTGCGCTTTCGCACTGGTGCGGCAGCGCCGATTGCGAGGCAAAGATCAAAGAAGAGACGAAAGCCACCATGCGCTGCATTCCCCTCGAACAGACTGCCGGGCCGGGTAAGTGCATCTATTGCGGCCAGTCCGCCCCCGAGCAGGCCATTTTCGCTAAGGCCTACTAGGCCAAAGCCTACTAGGCTTACTCACATTAACTCTTCCATTTGGTACAGTTAACCATTCTGAAACGCCCCTGCAATGGCGTTCTCGACGCAGGATTGGCCTGGTGCTACGCTTCAACTGGGGTTATCCGGTTAAACATTTCAGGCAGGCGGAGGAGCAGCAATGTCTCGCGCACTATATAAGGGCGAACGTGGAGGAGCCAGGATCAAGGCTCTGCTCGCTTTGATCATTTTTGGTTCCGCTATCTTTTGTGCCGTAAAAATCATGCCGTCTTATTTTGCCAATTATCAGTTGCAGGACTCGATACGGCAGGAGGCTGCTTACGCCTCTGCCGACCGCAAAAAGGACGACGAGATCCGCGCGGAGGTTGAAAAAAAGGTCAAGGAACTGGGCATCCCTGCCGATAGCAACGACATTCAAGTGAGCGATGTCTCCGGAAACGTCCAAATCTCAGTTGACTATACCGTTCCCGTAGACCTTGCCGTTTATCAACTTCAATTGCATTTTCATCCACAGGCAAACAACGCTTCGCTTTAGAATAGCAACAGACTAAGTAAGTGCTCCGGAGAGCTTTCGGAGAGCGCTGCCGGCAGTTGCGCATAAACTGCCACCGGAAGCGCGGCCCCAGCCACCGATCGCAAGTCCTCGAGAGCACAACGGAGGAGTGATTGCGCATTCGACTTGCCCGAGGAATTTGGACATCGCGGCCCGGGCTGGCATTGCTGACAGCGGCTCTGTGCGCGTTCCTTATCGCGGCCGGAGTTTTCACGTTCTACTGGGTTCATTTCAGCCATCTGATTGAAACTCGGCTCACCGGCCAGGTTTTCGGTCACACCTCCCATATTTTTTCCGCGCCCGAGAAAATTTTCACCGGCGAGGAGCTGACTCCCGGCAGTGTCGCGGGCTACCTCGTGAATAACGGCTATTCCGAGGCCGATGTTTTTGGCTCGGCGGGCCGTTTTACGCTAGGGAAATCCTCGATTGAGATTTCTCCCTCCGACGAATCCTATTTCGAGGGGCAAAACACGCTGCGCGTGGACTTTGCCGGCGGAAAGGTGAAAACGATTCGCCTGGTTGCGGACAAGGCGTCGGTGAGCTCCGCCGAAATTGAGCCTGAGCTGCTGACGAATTTGTTCGACGATTCGCGCGAGAAGCGCCGCGTCGTCCGCTTTGAGGATTTGCCGCCGATTTTAGTGCACGCCGTGATGGCTGCCGAGGATAAGCGCTTTTTCGAGCACGGGGGCTTCGATGTGATCCGCATAGGCGGCGCGGCGCTGGCCGATTTGCGGAGGAACAAATCACAAGGAACGGCGATGCTCGAAGGCGCCAGCACAATCGACATGCAGGTCGCGCGCAGTTTCTTCTTCTCCACCAAGCGCGTCTGGAGGCGCAAGATTGCCGAAACCATGGTCGCGCTGGAGCTCGATCATCGGTTCAGCAAGCAGCGGATTTTTGAGCTGTATGCCAACGAGATTTATCTCGGCAATCGCGGCAGCTTCGCCATTCGCGGATTTGGCGAGGCGGCCGAGGCATATTTTGGCAGGGACGTCCGGGAACTCGACCTCGCGCAGTGTGCATTTCTCGCAGGAATCATACGGTCACCCAACCGCTATTCCGCGGCGGAACATCATCCCGACCGCGCCAACGAAGCGCGCAATCGTGTTCTAAAACAGATGGTCGAGGACGGCTACATCACCGAAGCGCAGGCGCGCGACGCCAGGGACAAAACGTTAAAATTCGTCGGCGGCGGCGCGACGAGCCGCGCGGCTCCGTATTTTGTCGACATGGTCCGCGATTCGCTGCTCGATCAGTTTTCGCAGAGCGATCTGACCACGCAAAGCTACCGGATTTTCACCACTCTCGATCCCGCTTTGCAGACTGCCGCCGATGACGCGGTCGACACCGGCATGAAGATTATCGATGGTGAGTTGGCACACCGGTATGCGCTGGCGCGCCGCAAAGGTTTGGCCGTCGTCAAACCTCAGGTTGCCCTCGTGGCCATGGACCCGAAGACCGGCGCTATCCTGGCGCTGGTCGGCGGCCGGAATTACGGCGAAAGCCAGCTCAACCACGCTCTCGCTCGCCGGCAGCCCGGTTCATCGTTCAAGCCTTTTGTCTACGCGGCCGCTTTCGACAATGCCGTCGCGGGATTGCAGCCGGTCGTCACGCCGGAAACAACGGTGGTGGACGAGCCCACGACATTCAGCTTCGACGGCAAAGACTACACTCCGAATAATGACGAAGGACAGTTTTACGGCACGGTCACGGCGCGCGTTGCCCTGGAGCATTCGTTAAACGTTGCCACGGTAAAATTCGCGGAGCTGATCGGCTATGACCGGGTCAAGGCCGTTGCGCGGCAATTGGGCCTGGATCCGGATATTCAGGCGACGCCGGCCATGGCGCTCGGCTCTTACGTAATGACGCCGATGGAAGTTGCGGCGGGCTACACAATTTTCGCCAACGATGGCGTGCGCGTGGAAACGCGGTTCTTGAATAAAGTGGTGGACGCGGACGGGCAAGTGGTCGCGAAACCGGTTCCGCAGGCGCGGCCTGTGCTCGATCCGCGCGTGGCTTACCTGGTCACCAGCGTGCTCGAGGACGTGATCAATCACGGAACAGGTTACACGGTTCGCGCGCGTGGGTTCACGGCGCCCGCTGCGGGAAAAACGGGAACTTCGCATGACGGCTGGTTCGCGGGCTACACGTCGAATCTTCTCTGCGTCGTGTGGATTGGATATGACGACGACCGTGACCTCGGCCTTGCCGGCTCAAATTCCGCCGCGCCCATCTGGGCGGAGTTTATGAAGCGTGCGCAGGCTATGCCGGCGTATCACGACATGCAGGATTTTCCCGAGCCACAGGGAATTGTCAGCGCGTCGGTTGACCCCGACTCCGGTTATTTGGCGACGCCGAATTGCCCCACCACGCGCACGGAGGTTTTCATCGCGGGCACGGAGCCTACGGAATTCTGTCCCATCCACAGCGGAACGAAACTCTCGGACATTCCGCCGGTCGCGTGGCTATCGCATCTGTTCGGCAAGCCCTCGAATCCTCAGGCTCCTTCGTCCGGCCAGCCAACTGCCGTCGGCAATAATCCAAATCCAAACGCAACGCCCTCGCGGGGCCAGCCTCCGCAGACCGCACCGGTTGTCTCCCCTGAGCCCGAAAAGAAAAAAGGGCTCTTCGACAAGATTTTTGGTATCTTTGGAGACAACAAGAAGCCGCCACCCAAGCCGAAGCCGCCGCACACGTAGCAGCACGGCATTGGTGGAGGAGGGGTGATTATGAGACGGACGATCCTGCCGGCGCTTTTCCTGATTTTACTTTTCCCGCTTACCTCGCGCGCGCAACAGACTTCCGCGCCACAGGTGCATAAAGTCTCCGCGTCAGGGTCTTCCAGCACGCAGCCCGCAATGACGCCGTTGCAAATGGCCGAACTGCGCGCGGACATCCTGATGGCGCGCAAAATGTATCCTGAAGCGATTGCGGCTTATGAGCGCCTGGTAAAGCAGGAACCGAAAAATGCCGTGGTCCTCAATCAGCTCGGCGTCGCGTATGAGCAGTTGTCGCAGTACGGTCCAGCGGAACGTTATTTCAAGAAGGCCATAAAAGCCGACAAAACCTATGTGAGCGCCTACAATAACGTAGGCACCGTCGAATACTCCAAGCGCCATTACAAGAACGCGATCAAATGGTACGAGAAGACTTTGAAACTGCGGGCGGACATGGCCACCGTCTACAGCAATCTCGGTTACGCCTATTTCAACGAGAAACAATATCCCGAAGCGGTGGCCTCTTTTCGGACGGCCATTCAGATCGATCCTCATAGTTTCCAGGAAACGGGCCAGAGCAACGGGACCATCGTGCAGCCCCGCGGTGTCACTGACCCCGGCCTGTTTTATTTCTTCGTGGCGCGCACTTACGCGCAACTGGGAAATGCCGAGCGCGCCGCGCACTATTTGAAGATGGCGCGCGATGACGGATATGAAAAATTCGTGTCCGCGAAGACGGACCCTGCATTTGCGAAAGTCATCAAAGATCCGCAGGTCATTGCGGTCTTCGCTCCTGTGCCGGAGCTGGCTGACAAGCGCCGATAAAACGCCCACAAATAAGCTGCCCTGCGAATTCACCGGAGTTTCCGCGCCGCGCTGCTTATACGCTTTGCTCGCACGCGTTGCTCATAGATGTTGCGTACCATCTTTCCCATGCATGCCCGGCGTCCCTGTTATAATATCCGCGCAGATGAAGCTGAAAAAACCAGCCTCCGTTCCTCGTGTTCG
>JBOGNJ010000025.1:0-3174 GCA_050746905.1 Candidatus Acidiferrales bacterium | reverse complement strand
CGTGATTGTACTCCTCGATCCAACGAGCGATCGATGCTCGTGCTTCTTCCAAGCTCCGATACTCCACCGTCCAGACTTCCTCTTCTTTCAAGCTGCGATGGAACCGCTCGATGTAGCTGTTGCCTTCGGGGTGATGATACGCCGTTCGCCGGTGCTTGATGCCGAGTCGCCCGAGCGTTTCCAAAAAGCGCGTCGAAGTGAACTGCGTCCCGTTGTCGGTCGTCAGCGTCACGTTGGCCTCGCGACTGCCCTGGGGCAGCCGTGCCAGCACCGCTTGTTCCACCGAGACCAGAGCATCTTCGGTCCGGCAGCGATGGGACAGATTCCAGCCCACGATCTCCCGCGTGCAACAGTCGATCACGCACACCAGGTAGGCCCAGCCCACCGCAGAACCCGCCCAGATTTTGGTCATGTCCGACTGCCAGATCTCATTCGGCCCGGCTGCTTCCACGCGGCCCCACTCTTTCTTCCTGCGTGCCCGCAGACGACGCGAGCGCACCAGCAACCCGCGTTCTCGCATCACGCGTAACACCCGCTTGCGATTCACCGGCAGCCCTTTCTTCCGCTGTAGCCACCAAGCCACACGCCGATAGCCGTACGCCAACTTCTCCCCACACGCCATCACGATCTGCTCATCGTAGGTTCGGTCGGCCCGGCCGCCTCGCGGCTTCTTCTGGTAGTACAAGCTCGACCGGCTGATCGTGAGCGTCGCCGCCACCAGCGTGGCTGTGTAACCTGTCGCCATCAGTTCCCGTGCCTGGGAGTGAGCTTCGCCGCAGCTCACTCCCCCACGACGTTTTTTAGGATTTCGATCTCCAACGACTTCCGCCCCAGCGTTCGTTCGAGCTGCCGGATGCGGCGATCTTTTTCGGTTTCCGCCGCGGCAGCGCTTCTCCCCCCAAGCGCTGCCTTGGCCCCCTGCTCGGCTTCATCCTTCCAGCGATAGAACAGATTCGGAGCGATCTGATATCGCCGACACGTCTCCGAGACGTTTCCGCTCTTGAGGCCTTCCTGTACGATCTGCCACTTCTCTTCCGGGGATCGATCTACGCGCGGTTTCCTGCCCATGTTGCCTCCTGTTTTGGAGGCCCTGATTCTACCTAACTGAGGTGTCCAGTTTTAGCGGGGAGCACTACACCGGTCACCCAATCGCTGCCCGGTGATTTGCCGTAGTGGTATCATGCGTTGATCATTGTCATGTCAAGCGAAAAGAATTCGATAGGCTGCGCCACCCGCCGAACCTCCAAAAGAAAGCCGATATGAAGCTTGGATTCCATGCCCACGCGCTCGTGGGTATCGGACTGAATGTAAACTTTAGTCAAGCAAGCAGAGCAACCCAAGCCACTCGCCAGTCGTTTCAAGCACTGGAGGGAGCGGCCGCAAATCTAGTACGAAGCTACCTGCCGTCGTCTTTGCATCCATTTAGTCCGTACGGGGATATCGAATGAAACGGCGCTATAAGATAACGTTGTGGACATTGGGAGGAGTTTGGGTCATAGCCATGCTCGCATTGACCCCTCGATTTATTAGTGCTCACCGTGAGACAGATAAGCTACAGCATGTTTTCGATGAGTATAGCATAGCCCTCGTTAACCATAATTTTGCCGAGGCATACCAATTCTGCGGAAGTGACTTTCGGAGGTCACTGTCGTACGACCAGTTCGTTGCAATGCAAGAGGCTCTGGAAAAGCAACATGGAAAGTTGAAGTCTATAAGCCTGGCTACACGCGACGTGGAAGGCCGGGGCACACCACCTTATTGGACAGCGGTCATTCATGCGGACTTCGTATATGAAGGGAAAAGTCTTCGCTTTGAATACGTGTTTCACCAGGAAGACGGTCGCTGGCTGATCTATGGTGGTGAAAAGCTGTAAGCTTTCGGAATTGCGTCCGTCAGTTCGGCGCTCTCGCGCCGAAACAGATGGAGCAAACACCTACGGGTACAATGCCGAAAGCGAAATCAAGTCGGCGGCGGGCGTGAACTACACCTACGACGGGGACGGGCGGGTGGCACACCCAAATGACTGCCTTCGGAAATTTAGTCGAAGCTGCAGGCGCGCTGAACACCGGCGTCCTGTTATGGCTCAGCTCAAGTGTGAGGGTGGCGGGTGGCATACCCAAATGACTGCCTTCGGAAATTTAGCCGAAGCTGCGGGCACGCTGGAACACCGGCGTTCCGTTAAAGGCTCAACGTAAATGCGAGGGTGCCGCATCCTTTGCGCTTTTCGCAAAGGTGCGGGTTTTGACTCCGCACCCACGATGCCGGCGCCGACGCGCCTCGGGAAGCGCTATTCTCAGATGATTTTGCGCCGCGACGGCGAATTCTATACAATCGCGCGGCTATGCGCATCGCGATCGATACCGGCGGAACATTCACCGACTGCGTTTTCGAGCGCGGCGGCGAGTTGCGCATCCTGAAAGTCCTCTCGACGCCGGAAAATCCCGCGCGCGCCATTGCAGAAGCCATAGCAAAAATCACCTCCATCGCGGGAATGTCGACGGATAACACGCTTGAGCTGACGTGCGGCACCACTGTGGCGACAAACGCGCTGCTCGAAAGGCGCGGCGGAAAAGTGGCGCTCGTCACCACGGCGGGCTTTGAGGACGTTGTCGAAATCGGCAGGCAGGCGCGCCCAAAGCTCTACGATTTTTTCGTCGAGCGCCCGAAAGCTCTCGTGCCGCACGAAAGGCGATTCGGTTTGCACGAGCGGGTGAGCGCAGAGGGACGCGCGATTCTGCGGCCATCGGCAGCCGAGTTCGCGCGGATCGTCGCTGCGGTCAAGAAGAGCGGCGCGGATGCCGTCGCCGTATGCCTGCTTTTTTCTTTTGCGAATCCTCAGCACGAAAAGCAAATGACGAGGCGTCTGCGCGCCGCCGGCTTTCACGTCTCCGCCTCGCGGGAGATTTTTCCGGAGTTTCGCGAATATGAACGCACCGTCACGACAATCGCGAACGCCTATTTGCTTCCGGTAATGAGCCGCTATTTAGGCGAGATCGACCCACTCGCAAGCCGCCACGCGAGGCGCAATCGTGCCAACGGCGTGGCGAGCGTTCGCGTGATGCAATCCAACGGTGGAATCATTTCGGCCGTCACCGCCGCGCGCGAACCAGTGCGCACAATCCTTTCCGGACCCGCGGGCGGCGTTTTGGGCGCGCAGTACGTCGCCGAACTCGC
>JBOGNJ010000024.1:0-8166 GCA_050746905.1 Candidatus Acidiferrales bacterium | reverse complement strand
TTGAGAATAGCTCTGAAGCGAAAAGAGCTTGCGCTTGAGTGAGTCGCTCACCGCAGCGGCTGGCGAAGGGGTGTAGGGCTCGGGCGTCTTGGGGGTGAGCGTCGCCATCGTGCGAATAAGAGCTTCGACAGCGTAACGTTGAGTATGGAGGACGTCAAGGCATCTCCGAGTGAATTTTCCGGCGGATGATTGCTTTACGACGGCTGGAGCGTCCGGTAGAATCGTGCGTCTTTCGAGTTATGCTCGAACACCAACGAAATGCTGCGTTTCTTCACGGCCGGTGAATCTCACGGACAGGCGCTGATTGCCTGGATCTCCGGGCTGCCCGCAGGCGTGCCCGTTGATCTGGAATTTGTGAATCGTGAGATGCATCGCCGGCAACTTGGATTCGGGCGCGGCGGAAGACAGAAAATTGAGAAGGATCAGGCCGAGTTCCTCTCTGGAGTGCGCCATGGAAAGACGATTGGCGCGCCGATTGCCATTCGAATCGAGAATCGCGACTGGAAAAACTGGGAGAAGGCGCTGCCGGTCGAGGATACCGATGGCGCCGAAGACGCGCAGCGACGGCTGACTTCGCCACGGCCGGGACATGCGGACCTGGCCGGCGCGTTGAAGTTTAATTTTCACGACGCGCGATACATACTGGAACGAGCCTCCGCGCGGGAAACTGCGGCGCGCACAAGCGCTGGGGCGATTGCCAAGTTGCTCTTGCGCGAATTCGGCATTAGCGTGTTGAGTCATACAATCGCCGTGGGACCCGTGAAGCTGGAACGCGCGGTGCAGTGGAACGAGATTGAATCCATTTGCGCGAATCTGGATTCGCCATTGCGCTGCGTGGACGAGGAGACCGAAACCCGCATGAAAGCGGAGGTCGATAAAGCCTTGCGCGCGGGCGATTCCGTCGGAGGAATTTTCGAGGTGGTGGCGCGAGGCGTGCCGCCCGGTCTTGGAAGCCATGCGCAATGGGACGAAAAATTGGACGGGCGGCTGGCGCGCGCGGTGATGTCGATACAGGCGGTAAAGGGAGTCGAGCTGGGCACGGGGATCGCGAATGCGACATCGTACGGCTCGGAAGTTCAGGATGAGATTCGGTATGATAAGGAGAGGAAGCGGTTTCAGAGAAGCTCGAATCACGCCGGCGGAATCGAAGGCGGAATCACGAACGGCGAAGATGTCGTTGTGCGAGGCTATCTGAAACCCATTTCCACGTTGCGGCGCGCGCTGGGCTCTGCGGATTTGAAGAGCAAGGAAAGCATCAAGGCCGCTTACGAGCGCTCGGATATTTGCGTGGTGCCGGCGGCGGGGGTTGTGGCCGAAGCGATGGTTGGATACGTGCTGGCGGAAGCATTTGTGGAGAAATTCGGCGGAGACTCGCTCGAAGAGACGCGCCGGAACTTTCAAGGTTATAAAAACCAATTAGATGAATTCTAGGGCAGGAGACGAGGCGCGAAAACGATGATTCATCCGATCACGAAGTATCCCGCCGCGGTGCTTGAACAGCCTACGAAGTTCGTTGAAAAATTCGACGCGGAGCTCGCGAAACTTGCGGAGGACATGTTCGAGTCCATGTACGCGGCACAGGGCGTGGGACTGGCCGCGCCGCAAATTGGCCTGGGTTTGCGGATCGCGGTGATTGACGTGACGGTGGGAAAAAATCCAGAAGCAAAGCTGGTGCTCGCAAATCCGGAGATTCTTCGGACCGAAGGCGAACAGCGCGAGGAAGAGGGATGCCTGTCCGTGCCGGGATTTCGAGGGAACGTGCTGCGGCCGCTCTATGTGACCATCCGCGCGCAAGACGTGACTGGTAAAGAATACGAAATGAAGGCCGAAGGGCTGCTGGCTCGGGCGTTCTGCCACGAAATCGATCATCTGCACGGGATTCTGTTTCTGACGCATCTGAGCATGTTGAAGCGCGACCTGATCAGACGAAAAATCCGCAAACTGACGAAAACCGGGGAGTGGTAGGAGAACCGTGCCGCTTCGAATTGTTTTCTGCGGCACTCCGGCATTCGGTTTACCTTCCTTGAAGAAACTGCTGGCCGAGCCTGAATTTTCCGTGGAGGCGGTGATCACGCAGCCTGACCGTCCGCGCGGGAGAGGCCAGAATCCGGCACGTTCGCCGATCAAAGAAGCCGCGCTGAGGGCTGGACTGCAAATTTATCAACCCGAGAAAATCAAATCGGCGGATGCGGTTGAGTTCTTGAAGCGCGTCGCACCGGAAGCCGTCGTCATCATCGCGTACGGGCAAATCATCCCTCGTGACTTGCTTGGTATTCCGAGGCTCGGCTGGATCAACTTGCATGGCTCATTGCTGCCGCAATATCGGGGCGCGGCGCCGGTCCAGCGCGCGATTCTCAACGGAGACACGCGCACAGGCTTGACTACGATGAGGATTGACGCGGGGCTCGATACCGGACCGATTCTGGGGCAGCTCGAATTGGAGATTGCCGCGGATGAGACTGCACCGGAATTGATGGCGCGGATGGGCGACGCAGGGGCGCCGTTGGTGCTCGATACAGTGCGAAAACTCGGAAGTGGAGAAATTGAGCCACGGCCACAGGACAATGTGCGCGCGACACTTGCGCCGCCCCTAAAAAAAGAAGAGGGACTGATCGACTGGAACCGGCCCGCACGGGAAATCTATAACCGGATGCGAGCTCTGGAACCGTGGCCGGGGACGTACACGCAGTTTCGCGGCCGATTGTGCCACATATGGGGACGCTCGATGGAAAGTCCCGCGAATTCGCACGCGCCGGAGCCGGGCGCGATCTTCGAGACTCGCGGCGAGATGCGCCTTGCTTGCGGCGACGCAACATGGCTGCGCGTCGACTACATACAGCCCGAGGGACGCAAGCGCATGAGCGCGCGCGAATTCGCAAACGGCGCGCGAATATCCTCCGGCGAAAAATTCACTTCGTAAATCATATTAGAGTCATCAGATGCCAATCAGCCCTGCCAGAACAATCGCCTTCGATGCCCTGCTGCGCGTGGAGACCGAGGCCGCATACGCGTCCGAAGTGCTCCACGCGCGGCTGAACGCGAAAGTGAGTGCGCGCGATGCAGCTCTGGCAACCGAGATCGTCATGGGGACACTGCGATGGCAACGGCTGCTCGATTTCTTGATCGAGCGCTATACCGGGAAGAAATTGGCGGCGCTCGACATGGAAGTGCTCATCGCGCTGAGGATGGGAATCTATCAGTTGAGGCATCTGGCGCGAATTCCCGCGCGCGCGGCCGTGGACGAGTCGGTCGAGTTGGTGAAACGCGCGCGAAAACAATCCGCCGCATCGTTGGTAAACGCAGTCCTGAGACGTGCAGCGAGCGAAAGCGCCATGCCCGCGCGAGAATTTCTGCCTCCGGAACTTCCGCTGGGGGACGCCCTGGGGCTTCTTCATTCACATCCCACGTGGCTGGTGCAGCGTTGGCTGGAAAAATTTGGGCGCGAGAATACAGTGGCGCTGCTCGAAGCAAATAACGAGCCGCCGCGAAGGGTTTGCGCTTTGAATGCGCCTGAGCTCCGCGAAGAGGCGATGCGCTCGCTCGCCGGCGCGGCTGTGGAATTCGAACCCGGGCGGCTGGCGCGCGACGCCTTCACGATTCGCAGCGGGGACGTGGCAAAAACGATGGCGTTCCAGAATGGATGGATTAGCTTTCAGGACGAAGCGTCGCAGCTTATTCCGCTGCTGTTAAAGGTGGCGGCTGGAAATTCAGTGCTCGACGTGTGTGCGGCGCCGGGCGGCAAGATGATGGCTTTGGCGCGCAAGGCTGGGCCGGCTGGTCTGGTAATTGCGGCTGATCGCCGCGAAAATCGTCTGCGCGCAATGCGCGAACGGCTGGCACGGGCGGGCGTGTCAAATGTGATGATCGTTGCGCTCGATGGCGCAGCATCGCTACCCTTCCGCGGAAAGTTCGAACGGATTCTAGCGGATGCGCCGTGCTCAGGCACCGGAACGCTCACGCGGAATCCAGAAATCCGCTGGAAGCTGAAGCAGGACGATCTTCGAGAGTTGCACGCGCGCCAAGTAATGCTGCTTAATTCCGCGCTGGAATGCCTGGCACCTGAAGGACGGCTCGTGTACTCGACATGCTCGCTTGAGCCCGAAGAAAATGAAGAGGTGGTGGGCGAAGTGCTAGAAATGCATCCTGAATTCCGAGCGGTTGCGGCAGAAATTCCGGCGGATGCGTTGGCAGAGGGCGTCCGCGCCGGGAAGCTGGTTGACAACGATGGTGCATTTCGAACGTTTCCCCCAGTCCACTTCACGGACGGTTTTTTTGCTGCCGTATTAGCCCGGCGGTAACGAATCTTCTTCCCGAGCGTTGAAGCAATTCCACACCGATGTTACTGTCGGTTTGTCGAGGAGAATCCGTGGGATTCAGAGAACGAAGCGAATGGGTGGGGCGCATGGCGCTGCTGATTTTCGTGCTGGCGTCCGTGGCCTTCCTCAGCGCCATTCTGACCATGCGTTTCGCGATTCAGGGGCGCGAAATTGTTACGCCGGACCTGACTCGCGTGACGGTTTCGCGGGCACAGTCGCAACTCGAACGGCGCCGGCTCCATTTGCGCGTGGAAGATCGCATTTACAGCGGTCTGCCGCCGGACACGATTGCGCGGCAAAGTCCTCCCGCGGGGACCAGGCTGAAAGTGGGCGAGTGGGTTCACGTGGTTGTGAGCCTGGGGCAGCAGAAGGTGACGATCCCGCAACTGGATGACCGCAGTTTTCGTGCGGCACAGATTGACCTGCTCAGCGAAGGGTTGCAGACCGGCGAAGTGTCGAGCTCTTATCTGCCGGAATTCCCCGCAGACGTCGTCTTGCAACAAGATCCGCCGGCCGGATCGACAAACGCGAGCAGTCCGCACGTGGACGTCCTTGTTTCGCTGGGGGCGCGGCCGCCCGCTTACGTGATGCCGGGCTTCGAGGGCCTGACGCTGGCGGAGGCGGAACAGCGATTGTCGGCAGCGGGATTGAAAGTGAGCAAAGTGACGCCGCTGCCCCTGACCGGAAGACCCTCGGGAACAGTGACGTCACAGCTTCCGCTGCGCGGCGCGCGAGTCGAGCCCGGAGCGAGCGTCGAATTGCAGGTAGCGCAATAAGCGCCCGCGCTGCTGTGTTACAATCCAAATTGAATTCATGACTCGACGTCCGCTCGAAATCGCACCTTCCATTTTGGCGGCGAACTTCGCCGTTCTGGGAGACGAAGTGCGCGCGGTGGAAGCGGCGGGCGCCGCCGTAATTCACGTGGACGTGATGGATGGGCACTTTGTGCCCAATATTTCCATCGGCGTGCCCATTGTCGCGTCTTTGAGCAAGGCAACCCGCCTGCCGCTTGATGTGCATCTGATGATTGAGCGGCCGGGGGACTTCGTCGAGGAGTTCGCAAAAGCGGGGGCGCACCGGATTCTGGTTCATCAAGAGGCGACCGCGCATCTTGACCGGGTGATCGCTCTAATTCACGAGCAGAATTGCGAAGCGGGCGTGGCGGTCAATCCTGCCACCCCGGTCGCGATGTTGAAGGAAGTGTTGGACCGGGTGGAAACAGTGCTGGTGATGACTGTGAACCCGGGATTCGGGGGCCAAAAGTTTATTCCTCAAACGGTGGACAAGATCCGGGAATTGCGGGATGTACGCTCACGATACGATTACGGCTTCCGAATTGGAGTGGATGGGGGAGTCACGCTGGAAAATACAGCGGAACTTGTAACCGCCGGCGCGGATACGCTGGTGGCAGGCACTTCAATTTTCCATACAACGGATCCGGGCGCTGCCGTTCGGCACATGCGGCAATGCGCGAATGACGCGATCTCGCAAAGGGTGTGATGAAAAGCAAATCGAAACGACCTTCCTTTTGGCTTACGGCTGCAGTCCTCGTATCTTTGATTCCGGCAGGATGCCTTTTCTCGGGGCACAAAAAGACCGCGGCGAAGACTCCCGATGCGAACGCGGAACCCGACAAGATTCTCTACGACCGCGCGCTGAATGACTACAACCACGGGCGCTACACGGAATCGCGCCTGAGCCTGCAGACACTCATCAACAGCTATCCCGACAGCGAATATCTCGCCAAGGCAAAACTTGCCGTGGCGGATTCCTATTATAAAGAGGGCGGCACCGAGGGATTGACGCAGGCGGTAGCTGAGTACCAGGACTTTGAAACATTCTTCCCGTTCCTTGAGGAAGCCGCCTACGCCCAGATGCAAATCGGCATGGCGCATTATCGCATGATGGAGAAGCCGGACCGCGATCCCACCCAGGCGCGGCTTGCGGAGCAAGGATTCCAGACTTTCCTTCTGAAATATCCGAAGAACCGCCTGGTACCGCAGGCGGAGCAGCGTCTGCGAGACGTGCAAGAAGTACTTGGCGGCGGAGATTTCGAGGTCGCGCGCTTTTATTACATCAAGGGTGATTACCGCGCGGCCGCATCCCGGCTAGTCGAAGTGGCGAGTCGCTATCCGCTTTTCAGCGAAGCCGACCGCGCGCATTGGATGCTGGGCGATATTTACCGTCGCGCGGCGAGCGGCTCGAAAAATGAGCAAGAGCGCGCGCGGTGGCGTGGGCTGGCGGACAATGAGTATGCCGAACTGGTGAAGGAGTATCCGATGTCTTCACTGGCGGCCCAGGCAAAGCAGCGATTGTCGGAAGACAGCGTGAAAATCCCACCGGCGGATCTCGATGCTTTGGCGCGGGCGAAATACGAGGAGAAATTCGCGCACGATCACCCGAGCGTCGTGCATCGCGCCATGGGCGTAATGAAAAGCGCGCCGGACGTTTCCACGGCGGCACATACAGGCACTCCAGATTTGAATCCGCCGGAAAATGTGTCAGGTCCACAAGACGTGACTTCCGCTTCCGGCTTGGGCAGTGACGCAAGCACCACAACCTCTCCGCGGGGGAACATGAACATCCAGACTGTTTCGCCGGAGTCATCGACTCCTCCGCCTGCGAGCGTGCCGCCTCCCGCTGATCCGCCCAGCACGTCGGGCACATCATCCAACACGGTCACGTCAACACCGCCGGCCACGGAGGGTGCGCCGCCGTCAACGAGCACTGCTCCGCCAACCACGAATGGCAGCGGGACCTCTGCCAAGACGGGTTCCAACACTGGTACGTCAGCGGACACAGCGGCGACCGCTTCGGATCAGCAGTCTGCGCCAAACGCGCAAAAGCCTCACAAGACAAAGGCCGACAAGAGCAAAGAGTCCACCAGCAAGCGGAAACGGGGCCTCAAGAAACTTATACCCTGGTAAATCGCGTCCCGCACCCGGCCAGACCCTGCTAACAGGTGCGGCACGCGCCTCGCTCGAACCCGTTGACTGCCTCCCGTACGGGTGTTCCAATATCTAAAGGAAAGGCGCAGTTTGCCCGCAGGGCGAATAATGCCTGTGAGGAGCGATTTTGCCCACAATCCTGGTCGCGGACGACAACAGTAACATTCAGAAGATGGTGTCCCTCGTCTTCGAAGAAAAGGGTATCCGTGTGGTTGCGGTAGGCAATGGAGAAGCCGCCTGCCGGAAAGTGCCCGAAGTGCGTCCAGACGTTGTGCTGGCGGATGTGTTCATGCCGGTCCGAAACGGTTATGAAGTTTGCGAGTTTGTTAAGCAAGACTCGCAATTCGCAAACATTCCCGTGATCTTACTCGTGGGAGCGTTTGACCCTCTGGACGAGAAGGAAGCACAGCGAGTGGGAGCGGATGGCGTCTTGAAGAAACCTTTTGTCCCGCCTGACCCACTGATCGCGATGGTCACTTCCCTGTTGCCGAAGATCGCGCCGCCAGAGCCCGAACCCGTCAAGGAAGAAATTCCCGCGCCGACGATACAACAGCCGCCTCCGCCAATTCTTCCCGCGAGAGTACCTTACGTTTCCAGCGAGGACGAAGAGCCCACGCCCGAAGAGTTCACGTTTGGCATGGCTCCGCGAGACTCCGAAGAGGCGGGCGGTCAACCTCTCGCGACCCCTGCCGCAAAGCACGTGGAAGAAGATGATTACGAGGAGCCGGCAAGCGAATGGAAGCGGCGGCGCAGCGCGATGGAGTACGAGATCCCTGCAGCCGAGTCCGCCAACATGGTTGAGAAACTCGCCAGCGGAGCCGTCGTGTCCGATGACGAGACGCTCGAAACCAGCGTTCGTGGCAAGGCGCATGTGCCATTTGGCGGCGCGAACGTTCCCGAGA
>JBOGNJ010000023.1:0-18951 GCA_050746905.1 Candidatus Acidiferrales bacterium | reverse complement strand
GACGCAGCTTTATGAGATTGCGTTTGTGTTGTTATTGGCTTTCGTACTTTGGAGATTCTCTCCCCGGGCGCGTCGAAATGGCGATGTGTTCAAGCTCTTTATGGTGGCATACATGGGATTCCGCGTGATCGTGGAATTCATCAAGCCATACGACACCCGAATTGCGGGGTTGACTGCGATTCAATGGGCGTGCATCGGAATCTTGGTCTATTACGAGCGTGACGTACGCCGGTGGCTTCGTTTTCGCGTTGCTGGATGCGGAGCGGTCGCTGCGCAGGGCGAGCCCGAGGTGAAATAGAAGAGGTCGGTAATGGCTAGGGAGTGGTTCACAGACCTCGCGCCCGGGAAAATCCTGATCAGACACAGGTTGAAAAATGGCTGAGAAGCAGCGAGAGATCACCCCAAGCACGATTCTATTCATCGGTGGCGGTATTTTTGTTTTACTGTTTGGCTTGTGTGCTGGTTCGGGCCAATTGTATTACGTGCATGATGCCGATAAGGCCATAAACGCCTTATTCGGGATTGCTCTGACAAACATCGTGGTCGCACTCGTAACCGTGGCCACGGCCATCATTGTATCAGTTCGCCGCCACAAAAGGAGTCTATCGGAAGATGCGACCAAGAGCCGGAACGTAAATTACGGGAGCAGATGGACAAGTCCAAAAGACGATGAAAGATGAAGACCGATATGAAGAAAGCGCTGACACCCGGCAAGATTCTTCTTATCGGCGGAGGCCTGTTTGTCTTGGTTTTCAGCGCTTGCGCAGGAGCCGCATACTTTCCAGGAGTGGGCGAAGCAGCCCCAGGTGTTGTTCTGCTTCTGGCGACGGCAAATCTTGGAATTCTCATCGTGACGATCGTTCTGGCGATTGCCACGGCAGTTGGTGGTGGTGGAACGCCAGAGGAATACTCCCTACTAGAGAAGCGTACGAATAAAGAGAAGCCTAATGACTGAGAGGACGCGGCCATATCTCTTTTACGATGTTGCAGTATCCATTTGCTCAACGTGTTTCCGCAAAGTCGAAGGCAAGATTGTGTTTCAGGAGGGCAGTGTCTTCCTTTTGAAACGCTGCCCCCAACACGGTAGTGAAAAAATCTTGATCGCCGATGACGTGGATTATTATCGCCGCTGCCGTGAAGTGTTCATCAAGCCCCCGGAGATGCCGGTCGAGTTCAACACACCGGTCCGCTGGGGATGTCCGTACGATTGCGGACTGTGCGCGGATCATCAGCAGCATTCTTGCCTGACATTGATTGAAATCTGCGATGCTTGCAATCTGCGCTGTCCGATTTGTTATGCGGCCAGCGGACCGGATCGGCCGCACTACCGCACCCTCCGAGAGATCGAATTCATGCTTGATGCCGTTGTACGCAACGAGGGCCAGCCCGATGTAGTCCAAATCTCCGGAGGCGAGCCGACACTTCATCCTGATTTTTTCGCCATTCTGGAAATGGCAAAGGCGAGGCCCATTCGTCACCTGATGGTGAACACGAATGGCGTTCGCATCGCTCAGGACGAGGAGTTCGTGCGGCGCATGGTAGAGTCCATGCCGGACTTGGAGATTTATCTGCAATTTGACTCTTTCGAGCGAGCCGCACTCATTGAACTTCGCGGCGCTGATTTGCGTGGCGTGCGGGAGCGTGCGTTGGAACGGTTGAATCGCCACGGAATCTCCACAACTTTGGTCGTGACTCTAAAGAAGGGGCTGAACGACGGCGAACTGGGCCGTATTATTGATTTCGCGCTGACGCAGCCATGCGTTCGCGGCGTCACGTTCCAGCCTATCCAGGCCGCGGGGAGACTCGAGCAGTTTGATCCCGCGCGAGACCGCCTGACACTTACCGAGGTTCGGCGAAAAATCTTGGAGCAGTCAGGCATTTTTCGCCCCGAGGATCTGATTCCAGTACCATGCCATCCGGATTGTTTGGCGATGGGCTATGCGTTGAAGCTGAACGGCAAAGTCGTGCCCCTGACTGGCCTGGTGGATCCCAAGATTCTGATTGAGGGCGGGCGAAATACAATCGTCTACGAAGAGGATCCCTCTGTTCGGGGGGGCGTCTTCCGCTTGTTCGCTACAAATCACTCACCGCAAAGCAGCGCGGCGACGCTCCGCGATTTACTCTGCTGCCTGCCAAGGATTGACGTGGCGCCGGACCTCAAGTACGAAAACCTTTTCCGCGTTTTGATCGTCCAATTCATGGACGCGTACTCGTTTGACGTGCGTTCCGTGAAGAAAACGTGCATCCACATCGTGCACCTAGACGGTAGGCTGATTCCATTTGACACGTACAATCTTTTCTATCGCGACCAGCTGGAAAACACGCGTCTCGCTCCCATTCGAAAGGAAATCGCGCAGTTCGGTCATGCTCTGTAAGGAACACCCCGAACGGTCCGAGATAACCTCCGCCGCACTTACTCTTCAAATTTGTGGCTTGGCGTAGCCTGCTTTTCGTTCTGCAGCTCGATTACATCCGGACCTGTTTCATATGAGCCGAGCAGCCAGCGGCAGAAATAATTGGCGCGCATCCAGAAGACATACTCGGCATCCGGCATGTAGCTGTGCCGCATACCGGGAAGCACGAACATGTCGAAGCGCTTGTCGGCTTTGACCAGCGCTTCAGCGAGGCGCATGGTATTGGCCATGCTGACGTTGTTGTCCATGTCGCCGGTCGTCAGCATTAGATGGCCTTTCAAGTTTTTCGCCAGCTCGGAATTTTTCTCGATGTTGTAGAGGAATTTTACCGTCCCATTCTTTTCATCGACTTCTTTCACGCCGTGATATTTCTCGCTCCAGTATTTGTTATAGACATTATTTTCGTGGTTGCCTGATTCCGACCATCCGACCTTGAAGAAGTTTGGATACTGCAGCAGTGCCGCCGCCGTCATGAATCCGCCGCCCGAGTGGCCCCAAATGCCCACGCGATTGATGTCGATATAGGGATGGATGGCGGCCAACTCCTCGGCCGCGGCTTTCTTATCTGCCAGGCCGTAGTCGCGCAAGTTGCCATAGCCGTAAGTGTCGTACCATTTATCGCGCTGCGGGCTGCCGCCGCGGTTTCCCACTTCAATGACGATGAAGCCGAGCTGCGCGAGCGCGAAACTTTGATTTTTCGGTGAGAACGCCTTCGTCACGCTTTCGGTTTGCGGTCCCGGATAGACATATTCAATCAACGGATATTTGCGCGACGGATCGAAATCGAATGGCTTGTACATAACGCCGTAGAGGTCCGTCACGCCGTCGGCGGCCTTCACATGGAATGTTTCGGGATACTTGAACCCCGCGTCGAGCAAACGCTTGACGTCCGTCGTCTCCAGAGTCTCGAGCACGGCGCCTTGATCATCAAGAAGGATTGATTTGGGTGCGGTGTTCACGCGTGAAAAATTGTCGATAAAATATTTCCCGGAATCCGACGCGCTGATCGCGTTATCGAAATCGCCCGCATCGAGGAGCTTCAATCCCGAGCCGTCCAGATTCACGCGATAGAGATGCACGTAATAGGGATCTTCATGGGATTCGTGGCCCGTTGCCGTGAAGTACATGGCGCGCATCTTCGGATCGATCGATAAAATTTGGTCGGCCATGTATTCGCCCGACGTGATCTCGTGTTTCAGATGGCCGTCGCCGTCGTAAAGATAGTAGTGACCCCAGCCGTCGCGTTCGGACCACCAGATCAGTTCCTTGCCGTTATCAACCTGGCGCAAAGGTTTATCGTCCATATAAACGTTGGAACGTTCCTCGATGAGCGTTTTCACGGCGCCAGTATTGGTGTCGGCCACGCAAACGTCGATGCGATGCAAATCGCGGCTCGAGCGCACGAAATAAAGCTTATCCGAAGTATCCGCCAGCCAATGTCCTGTCATGGGCGCGCCGAAACCGCCAAGCCCTCGTCGCTGCCCTTCCGTCTGCTGCAATTCGTGTTCGCGGTCGCGCGCGAGGATGCGGTCGGTGGAAACAGTGAGCGTCTGATCCTTGAACGCCGCGGCTTGAATCACTTTGTGCTGTTTCGTGGCGACATCGAAAACCTGCAATTCAAACTGTGGGGCATTGGCGTCTCCGGCCATTGGGTAGCTGTAGGTTTCGAGCGTGGGACGCGGATTCGCCAGTGTGTGGATTACCCACAGGTCGCCGACTTTTCTTTCGTCCGCGCGCACCAGCGCGAATTTCTTCGAGTCCTTGGACCAGTAAATCGAAATCGGAATTGTGCGCGCGCCGATCTGATTCGTATCGCCCTTCTGGAATTTCTTGAGCTGCTCTTTTTCCTCGTCGACCAAAACGCGAGCGTAGCTGTACTTTTCCACGCCGTCCGTGGTGAGTTGCGTTTCGACGATGGTCTTGTCACCGGGCTTCTTCTGAGCTTTCGCGTAATTAACGGCGTCCATTATGTAGAGGTTGTAGCCCCGCGCGAAAACGATCGTCTTGCAATCCGGAGAAACGGACGCCCACATCGGTTTTTTCAACGGCGCGTCCATGCCGTCGAGGCGCGTCACTTTCCCTGTAGCCAGGTCCAGCTCGAAATAGATTGTGCGAACCGGCGGCTTGGCTTCGCCGCCTTCACCATTTTCCTGGCCCTCCTGGTCATTTTTTTGATCCGTCCTGCGCTGGCCCATTCGCTGGCCCTGCTGTTGATGCTCCTTATCTTCCTGGATGTTCTCGTCTTCGTCGACGGTTTGCACTTTTTTGGTTTCGTTTGGTATCACCGAGTCCTTGCGAACCTCGATTTCAAACTGCAGCGTGGTATCTTGCTTCACCAGGCGCAGTGCTTTGATTGGCAGATGCTGCGCGTCATATGGATAGTTCGTCAGCATCGAAAGCTGCGCGGCTACCTTCGCGTTATCGAAGAGGAGCGCCTTTGTTCTTCGGGCGGGGTCGACCACCCAATAACGCGTACCTTCGGGAGTCTCATAGCTGTACCAGAAGCGGTCGGAAAGCTCGAACCAATGGGGTGTCACTTGTGTATCGAACACCAGCGTACCCATGCTCGAGGGTACAAAGCGCGCGGCAAGCTGGTAATCTGGCCTGGCCACTCGCAGTTCCGGCAAGTTCCGCGTCCCTTGGCGGATCCCCGGACCTTGTTCCGCGGGACCGCGCTGGTCTTGCGCCAACGCGTTTACGCCCAGCAAACTGAAGAACGCCAGCAGAACACACGCACTTGTCCAGAAGATGTGCCTGTCCACCGCAGCTTTTTGCGCCGCACGCTTCATATTGGTTCTCCTTCCCACGTTGAAAATTGTGGAATCTGTCATCAACTATTCACTTGCACAGAGTGGCGCGTCATAAACCAAAACGGCCCAACGAAGGCCTGGGATATGGACGAACGCGTGCTTCCGAACTGGCGATTACGGAGTTTCAGGCTCGCGTCACCGGCAAGGGATACAGACGCTGCGGACGAGCTAGTCGTTACAAAGGCGATGCGTCGAGAACGGACCTCGGCGGGAATGATTCAAAGGATTCGGCGCGCGTTCACGCAAAACGGCGAACCCTTCAGGTGGCCGCATCGCGATACTGCGTGACCTTATTCGCGGTAGATGAATTCCAGTTCGATCCCTGCCACTGCGATCAGATCGCCCGGCGACAGCTTGGTCGGATGGATCACGGGCTGGCCGTTTATGGTTGGAATTTTGTCAGCGCCGCCGATGTAATACGAATTGTCGTCGCGGCGATTGATTTGCGCGGCAGCTTTAGGCGCGAACCAGGCCTTGAGCTTCACGGTGGCCAACGCCGACCTACCAATGACGGTCAATTTGTTGCTCAACGTGTATTCGTCCTGGTCCGTCCTGCCTTTGCGAACCACAAGCGTGGCAACTTTCACGCGCGAGGGCGCAACCTGCGCGCTTTCGCCCGCGCCCGCCACTTTCTGGAGGAAATCGCGCCGCTCTTTCGTGTCGAGCATAACTGTCTCGTTGATTTTCGGCGCCGGTTTAGCGCCACTGGTCGTCGGAAACGGGTTGGGAATTTCGCGCGAATCCGAAATCAATATCGAATGCTTGCCGATCACCACGGAATCACCCGGCTTGAGTGACACCATTTTCACCCGCTGCCCGTTGACGAACGTGCCGTTCATGCTGCCGAAGTCCTCGAGCATCAGGCGACCCTCTTCGTTGAAAACGCGGGCGTGATAATGCGAGACAGCGGGATTATCGATAACCAGACCGTTATCAGGCGAGCGGCCGATACTCACTTCCTTCGCGCCCACGGCCACTTCCGTCAAAATCGAATTTTCGAATTTCAGAACCAGCTTCGACATTTCATTTCCTCCCTCAGGGAATGAATCTCAGGAGCCCTTGAACCACCGCCCGATTCTTGCCATTGCGCTTGTAAACTTTGGCGCGTGCCGCAGGACAATTACCGTGATGTTGTCGCCGCCGCCCGCCTGATTGGCCAAATCGATTAGACGGCCGGCTGCCTCGTGCGCTGTTTCGCGGCTTTCCTCTGCATCGCACAGAGTCGCCGTGATTTGTTCGTCAGAGAGCTCATGCGTCAAGCCGTCCGAGCACAGAAGCACCGTGTCACCCTCCATGAGCAGCTCTTCGCTGACTTCGATTTCGACTTCCGGCTCAATACCGAGGGCGCGAAGAAGCACGTTTTGCAATTTACTCTGCGACGCTTCTTCCGCGGTCATTAATCCCTGACGCACCTGCTCGGCGATGAACGAATGGTCGCGGGTAAGCGGTTCGAGTTCGCCATTGCGTAGGCGATACGCGCGGCTGTCTCCGACGTGCGCGACGGTCATGCGCTCATCCGTAAACTGCACTGCCACAACGGTGGCGCCCATTCCTGTCTGCTCTTCGTTCTCTTGCGCGGCCTGGTGCACCGCGTGGTTCGCGAGACGCACGGCGCTGACGAGGCGATTGGCCGCACCGGAAACCCCATCGATCCGCTGGCCGGTCAACGGCAACGAAGGATTCTCTTCCGCTTCGCGGCAATGGGCGATGATCGCTTCCGCCGCAAGCTGGCTGGCGATTTCGCCGGATGCCTGTCCGCCCATTCCGTCGCAGAGAACGAATAGGTTCAGCTCGGGCGCCACGCGGAAACTGTCTTCGTTATCTTCGCGGACACGGCCCGTGTCACTACGCGCCCCGAATTCCATTTCCATGGTCGTCTGGAAAGCCATATCGAGACTTCTTACCGTCCTTTGCGCGCACAAGCTGGCTTTTCACAGCCGCGCCGCTTACTGACACTGATTTTATTTTTGTTTCTGGACCGGTGACTTGACCTCACGAGCGCCGGCGAAGCCCTCGCTTTGGAGGCGCTGCAACACGTCTTCCGCTCGCGTGGGCGCAAATGGACCCGTAAACACAGCGAAGAACTGCTTGCCATTTTGTGGATTTCTTCGCGGCATCACCACCACTCGAAAGCCGTCGTCCTCGATTCGCTTCGCCGCCTCCTGCGCACGATCTTCGCGTTCAAACCGTCCGACCAACAGATACGCAGGCGCACTCGCGCCCGGACGATTCCGTCGCGACGCCTTTTTACCGAATTCCACGTGCGGGAAAACCACCGGAACGGAAGGCTGTGCATTCGCGGAGGCGGAAGCTTTTGTGCGGTGAGGCGCCGCGGTGGGCGTGTCGGCCCGTTTCGCGCTCCCCGGCATTGGAAGCCGAAACACAGAGGCTGGCGGGACTGGCGCGGATAATTGATGCGGCAGTCTCGGCGACGCAATCGAATTTGCTAATTTCATCCTGCCAAGCGCACCCAATCCTACGAGTGTCACCAAAACCACAAAGCCGCCCAGCAGCGCCCAGGCGATCGGAGACGTGCGCTTCGATTTTTGGTGAGCGGGCACAGGTGTCGCAGCAATTAAACTTGCCGCGTCGGTTGAGCGCGCCGCCGGCAAGTACGAAGATGCCACCGGCGTTACTGTGGGAGTTCGAAGTCCCGCGCTCGTTTGCGATTTCAGCGCGGCGCCAAGTTCCGCCACGGACTGATACCGCCGGGCGGGATCCTTCTGAAGACACTTCAAAATGGCGCGCTCGATGTATACAGGAATCGCCGGGTCGATCTCATGCGGAGCCACAGGCTCCTCGCGCATCTGTTTCAAGGCGACCGCTACCGGCGTATCCGCGTGAAACGTCTGCGCTCCGGTGAACATTTCATACAGCATTAGTCCCAGCGAATAGATATCCGTGCGGTAATCGACAGGCTTGCCGGCTACTTGCTCTGGTGCCATATACGCGGGCGTACCGACCATCGCGCCGGTCAGATGCGTCGCTGCTTCCATCGAGCGTGCGATGCCGAAGTCCATGATTTTCAGATTGCCCTGCCCATCAATCATCACGTTTTCCGGCTTCAGGTCGCGATGCACGATCCCCTGGGCATGCGCTTCCTTCAACCCGGAGCAAATTTGCAGCGCGAGGTCGATTCCTTTGCGTAGAGGAAGGCCGCCGAAGCGATTCAGCACGGACCGCAGACTTTCGCCCTCGACGTATTCCATCGAGGTGTAAGCGATTCCGCTGATGCGGTTGAAGTCGTACACGCGGCAAACGTTCTTGTGCGTGATTTTGCGCGCGAAGAGCAATTCGTTCTTGAAGCGCTCCATCATGCCCTGGTCAGACGCGATTTCCGGCTTGATCAGCTTCAGCGCAACCGTCTCGCCCGTTTCGCGGTCCCGCGCCTTGTACACGTTGCCCATATTGCCGTGGCCGGCTTCGCCCAACAGGTCATAACGCTCCGAAAGCGCCGAAAGACTCGATGTGGTGAGATTCGGAGTCGCAGGGAACAGCGGCGGCTCCGCCGCGATGGTGGCAGCATCCGGCGTGTCGCTCACGAGCACCGTCTTGAATGGCTCGTGCGAGCCGTTGCTGCCGCGCGCGGGCGGAAATTTAGTAGCCGTTTTGTCGGGCTGCTCCATGGTTTCCCTATCTACGATAAACACGAAACGGGTGGCTTATCTATGGCTTGCCCTAAGCGTGTAGAGAAAGAGTATCTGGTACTAATGGGCTAGGGAGCATTCCGTCAGGAATTGGGCGAGGAAACAGCCATATTTCGGCGCTTCGGGACGCCTACGGAAAACTGGATGCCGGCATTGCGTGTCGAGGCGGCCAGATGTTATGTTGCGGAGCGACCGTGAAATGGGACCGGAAATACCTGTCGGCACGAAGCGATTCCCCGATTGGCGGAATCCCCGCGCAGTCAAAAACCTGAAGGCAGAAGAAGCATGACAAGCGACGTGTTGATTATGGGAGGCGGAGGAACCGGCCAGCTTGCGGCGGCTTACCTCCGGATGCGCTTCCCGGACCTCAAGGTCGCCGTTGTCGAAGGCCCGCACAAGAATCGCCCTATCGTCGGCGAATCTTTTGTCGAGATTACCATTGATTTCCTTCTTGAACTCGGTCTGGGCTCTTACCTGATCGAAAATCACTTTCCCAAATATGGCCTCACCTATTATTACAAGCCCGAAATCGATAATCCCGCGGATCACACCTACGTGGTTGACGAAACCCCCACCGTGCCGCCGCTTCTCTCTTTCCAAGTCAATCGTTTTACATTCGACCGCGAGGTGCGGCGCCGCAACTTGGAAAACGGAGTGCAAATGACCGACGGCACAGTGGCCGGCGTAAATCTCAGCAACGACGGTGGGGTACACACGGTGACCGTGCGCGATTCCGCGCAGCAGGAATACTCGTTGCAGACGCGCTGGCTGATCGACGCCACCGGCCGCAACCGCGTCCTCTCAAAATTGTTGCAGCTTCACGAGAAGGTCAACGAGCAAAAAGACGTTTTCTGGTTCCGCTTGACGAATTTCGATCAAGAAATCTTGGGCCGCATCCACGCTCTCAAGAAGGAAAACCGCGCCTTCGTTTCCTACTTTGCTACGCACCATTTCTTCGGCAAAGGCAATTGGATCTGGTGCATTCCGATGCGCTCGCCCGAAAACGCGCCGTTCATCAGCATTGGGATCACCTATCGCAAAGACGTTTACCCCCACGGGCAAATCCGCACGATGGAGCAGTTCCTCGAATGCGTCGGACGCGAGCACGAGGTGATCGTTGAGTTGGTGCGCAGCGGAACGGTGGTCGACACAAATTTCTACGGCTCATACATGTGGGAATGCCGCCGGCATTATTCGCCGGATCGCTGGTACATCATCGGCGATGCGGGCGACACAGTTGACCCGCTCTATAGCGTGGGTATGGCTTTGTCCTCCGTGCAGATCCGGCAGATTGCGGCGGTGATCCAGCGTGAATTGAACGACTACGATACCCGCGAGTTCACGAATGACCTCGACACCGCCATCAGCGCGTTTCATCACAGCATCACGCGGGACACCACGCGCCTCTACGAATGCATGGGCGATGCGTATCAGTGCCATCTTCGAGTCCATCTTATCGTGGCGAAACTTTTTCACCTCGCGCTGCCGCTATTGATGAACGATTATCTTTGGGATCCCATTGGCGTGAAATTGATCAACCGGTTCGCCAGCGTCGAGACTCTCGAGGCTGAGTCCAAACAGTTCCATGATCTCTTCCGTGAGGTTGCGGCCAATCCCAAGAATCGTGCGCTCGAAAACTTCATCAAGGTGCAGTCGAGCGCCTCGATGAACTACGTGTTCTACGAATATCACCGAGAGAAGGATATCCCCGCGTCGCTCTCCCGCATGACATTTGACTTGGCGCGTTTACGCCTGGCGCTTCTTCGCAAACTCGGATGGCGAGGGTGGATTCGCTTCGGTCAGCAGGGCGCATTACTGCGGGATGTGTTCCGTTGGTTCGTTCTGCTGCCCTTCCGTGGCGTGAAATTGCGGGAAAGCAGACTCGTACGGATGATGTTCTCTTCGCGGCAGCCGATGCCTGCACGCAAGGATGCCACGGCAACTTCGCCCGCGATGGTAAAAGACTTATCCGCTTAAACGTCAGTGTGTAGTTTGGTGCCCGAAAGAGGACTCGAACCTCCACTCCCTTGCGAGAACCAGGTCCTGAACCTGGCGCGTCTGCCAATTCCGCCATTCGGGCACAGCGAGCGGTGAACCGGAGTAATTCATTGTGCCGCCCGCATCCGCCTTTGTCAACGCGCCCGCCGAATCGGCAGGATTGCCTTATTCAGGGCCTCGCGGGCGAACGAAATATTACTAACTACCAAATAGAATGGGATGCGCCAACGTATGCCTCGTCGCCGCGGCGTGGTTGGTGCTATAATCCTGCCAATTCAGGGCCCCCGTTGGGCCGATGCTTTTGGATGGATTGCTGGCCTTTCGGGTTGGAGGACAGCTATGGGTACACCGAGTGGTTCGCTCCTGATCTTCCTTATTTCCTTCGCCGTTGCTCTAGGAGCATGGCTGTGTCTGATTATCTATCGCGGCACTCTGGAAGCGCATGAAGACGATCAGATCTTCATCGATGCAGCTGGAGACTCGATGGCGCGGGCACAGCGCGAATTGGTCGCCCGGATCGAGAAGATCAATCCAGTGATTCGCGCGGTGATGATCGCCTGGATTACTCTGGCGGCCATCACTGCCGGCCTCTGGATTTGGCAGGCGTTGCAGAGTTTTTAGACGCCGCGAGGCGGAAGGCCAAGTTTTCGTGCGGCGTTACGCTCCCGGGCAGATCTGCGAAGTGTGGTTGTGCACGATCAGCCAGTGGTCGCCGTGCTTGACGAATACAAGCGTGGTCTGTCCGCGCGCCGTCGTTGGTTTGCCACCCACGAAGCCCTGAAATTCCCACTGGTAGGACGCCCAGGCCGTATCTCCATAGTGAAAAATGGTAGTGTTCTTGCGAATTAATTGCTCGCTCGAAACGCCCTTACGGCTCTGCTCATACTTCGGCACATAATTTTGCCAACCCGCGATGGGAGGATCGTAAGTTCCGGCCACCCACGTTGCATCGTCGGCATAATACTTGTGCATCGCTTCCACGTTGCCCACTTGCCACGCGCCCAGCATTTCGCCGATGTCATGGTCGATCTGATCGGAGATGGATTGGCTTAACTCCGGCAGCGAAGCATTCTTTTGCTTCTTGGTTTGCTTTTGCGGCGAAGCCGCCGATGCCACGAACGTCACTGCAAGAATCGCCACGAACAGAGCCTGAAATTTCTTCATTAACTCTCCCCTCCTATTCGCGCAACCGAAAATATTGAGAATGTCAGCGTTCTTGGTCATTGGCGACTTTAATGGGTCCCCGCCGATGCTTGCGATGCACTCAGCAAGTTGACGAACAGCCGGTACGCCCCCGGGACTCCCGCGGGCAGTTGGCGGAAGAAGGCGATTCCCGTGTAAATGTAAATCCCCTTGCCGTCGCGCGCATACACCAAGCCCCCCAGCGCGTCCGATTCGCTGGGATCGCGCATCGCAAGCACCGGCTTATAGCGCGGATCCCACTGTCCCCAGAAATAAAGTCCGCGTTCCTGAACCCAACCGCGAAAATCGTCTTGCATGATGCGATTCGGATAATTCAACAAGGGGCTAGATGGGTCGACGAAGCGCACGGGCGAATTCTCGTCCGTGGTTCGTTCAGCCGGCTGATCCATCTTCGCGCGAAAGGGCGCAGGCAGCAGTTTATTCCAGGCGAAATCGCGCTCGTATTGCACGATAAGCGTGCCGCCGCGCTCCGCATAGTCGAGCAACCGCCGGTTTGCGCTCATCAAGTCGGGCCGCAATTCGTACGCGCGAATCCCCACGACGATCGCGTCGTAGCGGCTCAGGTCGCCAAATTCCAGCGCACCTTCGTCCAGCATGTCGACGTTAATGCCCAGTTGTTGCAGCGATTGCGGCACAGGGTCAATTCCAGCGGCAATGTATCCGACGCGCAAATGCGGCGGAAAATCCAGATCCAGCACATGCGCCGTCACCACCGCCGGTTCGCTGACGTGGCGCGACGGCAACGACGGCAACGCTTCATAGGACGTGCGAAAATCTTCGTCGCCCACCCGCGCATAGGGCTTTAGGTCATACGCGGCTTGTGGCGCATTCGCGGGCGGCGTCACGCCAAATCGCACCAGCCGGTCGCCGGCAGCTGTAAAGTCAATCGGCGCGACGCGCTCGACGCTCCAGCCTGCCGGCACATCGAGGCCAACTATGACGTGCGCCGTCTTCGCTCCGTGATAGCGAACGCGCGTCAGCAACTGGAATGCTTTTGTCGTGCGGTTCACCGGAAGCATCACCTGCTCCGGGTCAACCGAAAGCGTGACGGCAGGAACCAATTCGAGGGGCATGGTCTCAACGGTTGTCGAAGTGTAGTCTGTCGCCGTCACCGGCTGTTCGATCGAGAAGGTGTAGCCGTCAACCGTCCCGTTCATGCGGACTTTCACCAGCGGAGCAGGCCACGGGAGAATCGCGTCTTCCGGCGAAGTGGCACGCGTCGCGCTGTTGGGGATTGCGACGCGGAACGAAGCTTGAGCGGTCTGGGGAGTTTCAAACGCCCGGGCGGCCTCCGCCGTGGAGCCTCCACGATTTCCTTGCGGCGTTTCCGTCGTAGCGGACCACCCCTTTGGCGTCTCCAGCGCCGGTTCGCTCAACTGCACGCCCACGTTCGATCTTGCTTCCCAATTCACGCGCACGGAGAAATCTTCTCCCGCGACCAGCGCGCCTCGGTCTGATTTTGCGTTCACGTGCAGCGCCGCAGCCGCCGCTAACGCGCTGTCTATTTTCTTTCGCTGAATACTCAGCCGCCAAAGCACGTCTTGGCCGCCTCCAGAGCGAGCTTCATTCTCGGCCTTAGTGATTTCTGTCCCCGCGGCCGCCAGATTTTTCACCGCTCCCGGCCAA
The DNA here is from genome assembly GCA_050746905.1 of Candidatus Acidiferrales bacterium. Taxonomy (GTDB): domain Bacteria; phylum Acidobacteriota; class Terriglobia; order Acidiferrales; family UBA7541; genus DAHUXN01. The sequence goes on along the minus strand of JBOGNJ010000023.1, from coordinate 5,253 downwards.
TCCAGTCGCAACGCGTCTTCGCGCGCCGCTGCAAGGGCTTTGTCCGCCACGCCAAGCTCTGCATGCAGCGGATTCGATCCGCCGCCGAGAGAAGAGAGCGTTTGCGCCAAGTCGTTGGGCGTCAGCTTGTCGCCCTCGACCACTTTCAAATCCACGGGCCGGCTGAAAAACGATGAATCCAGAATCCTGGTGATGCCCTGCGAACGATGGTTCGCAAATCCGATAAGCCCCAGGTCCGAATAGCTGTCGCCCCACAGTGGAGCGATTTCGCCTACGGGAAGCGTGATCTCAGCTTCCTGATCATTCGCGTTGCCGGCCGTATTACCGAAGAAACGCGCGAATTGCATCACACTCCGAACGCGCCACGGCCTCAGCCCTTCCTTCAACTGCTCGGGATACGTGGACGCATCGGCGGCGGCCTTTACTGCCTGTGGAACAACGATTCCGGTGGCCTGGTGCTGTCCGTGTCCGGAATGCACGCCGCCCCATTGATTGATGACGATGTCCGGGCGAAACGTGCGAATGATTCGCACCAGGTCTTCCTTCGCCACTCCGTGCCATATTTTCAAAGTTTCTTCGGCGCTTTTCGAGTAGCCGAAATCAGGGGCGCGCGTGAAGAACAGTTTCGCGCCGTAGCCCTGCGTCGCGCGATAAAGCTCATCCGTGCGCAAAATTTCGAGCGCCGGACCAAGCTCGGGACCAATGGCGTTTTGCCCGCCTTCGCCACGCGTGGTCGAGCACAGCGCCACGTCATCACCGAGTCCCTTCGAGAGATACGTCAGCACGCTCTCGCGTTCGTCGTCGGGATGTGCGTCAACGTAAAGCACCCGTGTCGTCACGCGCGCGTGATCGATCGCGTCCACCACCTCGGCGACCGATTGCGCCCGCGCCATGGGCGCTCCCGAGAGGATCATGGCCGCCGCCGCTGCCAGTATAGTGCCCCACCGCATCTTCATCGACTCGCCTCCGCGAACGGCCATTCCTTCAATCCCTTTGAACGTACCAGAAAAACGATCACTCCCGCCGAAATCGCCGCCACTCCGAAGATCATTCGCCAACCAGTGGCCACGAACAGCGCGAGCCATAGGATTATAGCGAGCCCGGCGGGAATCGGGTAAAGCCACATTTTGAACGGGAAGCGTTCGCTCGCCCATTTACGCCGCAGCATGATGATCCCAATCGCCTGCCCGACGAATTGCACCAGAATCCGCATCGCAAGTATCGCCGCAATCACCGTCGCCAGCTTGAACAGCAAACTGAATACGAATGCGACTCCGCACAACGCCAACAGCGACACATGCGGGAACTTCTTCGTGGCATGCACGCGGCCGAAAACCGCAAAGAAATTCCCGTCTTGCGCGGCCGCATAAGGGATGCGTGAATATCCCAACGTGGCCGAGAAAAGCGACGCGAACGCGATCCACAGAATCAGCAGTGTCGCGAATTTCGCGAGGTGCGTCCCATAAATGCGCTCAAAGAATATACTCACGATGAATTGCGAATGTTGCGCTTCCCGCCACGGCACCACGCCCAGCACGCACGTCTGCATTGCAAGATAGAGAATCGCAATAACGATGATCGAGATGAAAATGGCGCGAGGGATGTTGCGTTCAGGCTGCTTTACTTCGCCGCCGAGAAAACACACGTTGTAATAGCCCCAGTAGGAATAAATCGTCGGCACTGTCGCGCTGCCCAGTCCCGCAAAAAACATCCAGTTCAATTTCCACGCGCCCGCGGGATAGCGGAACGCAAGCTCTGGATGAAAATGAGTGGCGCCCGCGGTGATCAGCCACAGCACTGTTCCAATCACGCCTATCCACAGCAGCATCGAAATTTTGCCGACGGTCGTGATGCGGCGATAAAGCAAAATCGTCAACGTGATCACAACCGCGCCTGCCACCGCTTTCTGGCCGTATTTGCCGAGCGGAACCAGGTAGGTGAAATACTCGGCGAAACCGATTGACCCGGACGCCAGCACAAGCGGCCCCTGAAAAATCGTCTGCCAGATCACCAAAAACGAGAGCAATCGTCCCCACTTCGCCGGCCCGTACGCTTCGCGCAAATAAACGTAGCTGCCTCCCGCCTCCGGCATCGCCGCGCCGAGTTCCGCCCACACGCACGCATCCACCAGCGCCACAATTGCGCCCACCGCCCACGCCAGCAGGCATTGCGGCCCGCCCATGTCCGCAATCACCAGCGGAATCACGATGAATGGCCCAATGCCCACCATGTCAATCATGTTGAGCGCCGAGGCCTCTTTCAGCCCCAGGCCGCGCTCGAGTTTTCCCGGCTGCGTCACTTGTGGATTGCCTTAGAAATTGTTGCGCGCAAACGCCGCCAAAGAATAACAAAGAACCACAATTGACCCACCATAAAGTTCACGCAATTGCGCTACACTTCGGGCGGCATGGTGAAGCTCGGCGTCATCATTACCGCGGCAACCGTCACGATCTGCGTCCTCGAGTTCCTGCGCTGCCGAAAGCATGCTTTCCCGCGCTCCGGATGGTTCGCGATTGCAGCGCTCGCGGGCGCGGAGTGGTTGATGTTCCGCGGCATCGAGCCTGTCGCCACGTATTTCACGCCCATCGCGTGGACCGCATACATTCTGATCGTTGATTCCGTTGTTTTCGCCATGACGGGACGCTCGCGCCTGCGCAACTCGCCGCGCGATTTGTTTCAGATGGCTCTGCTTTCGATTCCCCTATGGCTGATTTTTGAAGGCTACAACCTGCGGCTGCAAAATTGGGCGTACACCGGCGTGCCGAGGGAACTCCTCTGTGGATTGCTTGGCTATTGCTGGTCCTTCGCCACCATCACGCCCGCGATTCTCGAAACGGCCGAGCTCATAGAGTCCTTCGGGTGGTTCAAACGGCGCGAGCCCGCGGAAATCTCTCCCGCGCTTTGCCGCAACATGATGGGCGCGGGGATTTTGTGCCTCGGCCTGCCCCTTTTTCTGCCGCGACACATCGCTTCATATCTATTCGCGCTCGTGTGGGTGGGATTTTATCTCGCGCTGGACCCGCTCAATTACCGCCTGGGCCTGCCGTCGCTGCTCGGGGATTTTTCGTACGGCCGCTGCAGCCGTTTCTATTCGCTGCTCGTTTCCGGATGGGTTTGCGGCTGGCTGTGGGAATTCTGGAATTATTGGTCCGCGGCAAAATGGCACTATATTTTCCCGATTCTGCAGCACTACAAGATTTTCGAGATGCCCGCGCCTGGCTATCTCGGCTTTATCCCCTTCGCCCTCGAATGCTTCGTCATGTACGTCACCGCCGCATGGCTCGCGCGCTGGATCCCCCGCTCCCGCGACCCTCGCATCATGGAGTAATCGTGAACAAAGCCTGCGACGCCATTTCCAAGCCGGATTTTACGTTCGAGTAAACTAGCAGCGCGCGGCTTCTTCTTGTTCGAAGGCGTGGTACGAGGAACGCACGAGCGGACCGGCTTCCACGTGGTTGAATCCCATTTCTTCGCCCAGCCGCTTATACTCCGCGAATTCTTCCGGATGCACAAAGCGCACCACAGGCAAATGCTCGCGCGTCGGCTGCAAATATTGCCCCAGGGTAAGAATATTCACGCCTTGCGCGGCAATCTCTCGCATTGCGCTGAGCACTTCCTCGCGTTCTTCGCCGAGCCCGAGCATCATCCCGGTCTTCGTGGGCATGGGGGTGGGCATCTCGTGCGACATCTCCTTCGCGCGTCGCAACAACTCCAGCGAACGCTCGTATACCGCGCCTTTGCGCACGCGCCGGTAAAGCCGCGGCACAGTTTCCATGTTGTGATTCAGCACTTCCGGCCGCGCGTCGATCACCGTGCCGAGCGCGTCCCAATTCCCGCGAAAATCGGGGATCAACACTTCCACTTTGCAACCGGGTACGCGCTCGCGAATCTGGCGAATCGTCCGCGCGAAAATTTCCGCGCCGCCATCGGCTTGATCGTCGCGATTCACCGAAGTGACCACCGCGTAGCGCAGACCCATTTTCGCCGCGGCTTCCGCCACGCGCTCCGGCTCATCTTGGTCCGGCGCGCCCAGCGGCTTCCCCGACGGCACTGCGCAAAACCCGCACGCGCGCGTGCAAATGTTGCCCAGAATCATGAACGTCGCCGTGCGATGGTCCCAGCATTCGCCCATATTCGGGCAGCGCGCGCTCTCGCACACCGTATGCAAATCCAAAGTGCGCATGATGCGCTTCAATTCTTGATAATTCGGCCCGCCGAAAAATTTCACCCGCAGCCACGGCGGCCGCGGATGCGCTCCGGGATTATCAAGCAGCGCCGCGGGAGGGTTCGTTAGGATGGGGAACGGTGTCTGCACCAGAATTTGTCCGGAACGCCATTCTACCTGCCATCGCCGCACCGCACAAGTTGAGTCACCCGGCTTTGAGATTGCCCGTCGCACGACGCCGTTTATCCGTAAGCGCAACACGTACCGCGCACACCACACTTGTTCGACGGCATTGTTGTATATTTACAACACTAGCGCGAATTTCGTTGTGCTGTATAGCCATAAATCGTTGATAATGTTCGGCTAATTGCCAACGCATTAGGCATGCAAGATGCTAACGATAATAGCTTGAGTTATCAGCTCTCAATCCAGCGTCCCGTCGAAGCCGAAGGCGTCGGTCTTCATACCGCTGTCCGGTCGCACATTCGCCTCGTCCCCGCGCCTGCCGACATCGGCATCGTATTTCGTCGCGTCGATCTTGACAATTTCGAAATCGAGGCGCACGGACGCAACGTCGCGCGCGTCAGCTACGCCACGAGCTTGATGAAAAATGGCGTGCTGCTCTCCACCACCGAGCATTTGCTCGCTGCGCTCTATTCCTGCGGCATCGACAATGTCTACGTGGAAATCAACGCGCTCGAGCTGCCCATTCTCGACGGCTCGGCGCAGCCGTTCATGGATCTACTTGATCGCGCGGGCATTCGCCAACTTCGCCGACAGCGCCGTTATCTGAAGGTCATGAAGCCCCTCGAAATCTCCGAAGGCGACCGCCGCATCGGCATTTATCCCGCCAACGAGTTCCGTGTCCGCTGCTACATCGATTTTCCGCATCCGATGATTGGCCAGCAGGAAACGGAAATCGTCGTATCGCGCGACACTTTCTCCCGCGAACTTGCTTCCGCTCGCACCTTTACGTTCACGGAAGATATCGAACGCCTGCGCGCCATGGGCCTGATCCGCGGCGGCTCGCTCGAAAACGCCATCGTGCTCACGCCGGACGGCCTTCTCGAAGGAAGTTTGCGCTTCCC
>JBOGNJ010000022.1:0-24140 GCA_050746905.1 Candidatus Acidiferrales bacterium | reverse complement strand
GACTCGAAATCAATCGTGTTCGGCGAAATTGTGGACGGCCAGAGCGGCGTGGCGTCGGTGGATCTGGGTTCGGGCGCGATCACTTCGCTCTGGAGCGGCGCGGAGCACGTTGGTCAGAACCAATTCAGCGTCGGCGTTTCGCTTTCGCGCGACGGAAAAACGTCCGCTGCCGTGCGCGAATCGTTCAGCGCGCCGCCGGAAGTCTGGGCTGGGCCCATCGGCAATTGGAAGCAGGTGACACAGCTCAATCGCGCGCTGCGGCCCGCGTGGGGCAAAGCGGAAAGCCTCCATTGGAGTGCAGACGTTGTTCCTGGTGTTAACCAAGTGCAGGGCTGGATCGTCTATCCGGAGAATTACGATTCCTCAAAAAAATATCCGCTGGTCGTTGAAGTCCACGGAGGCCCCGCGTGGGCGAACCTGCCCCGGTGGCCCAACCGGTGGGATTATTCCGCGGCGCTTCCAGCGTCGGGATATTTTCTGTTGCTACCGAATCCGCGGGGGAGCTATGGCGCGGGGGAAGCGTTCACGAAAGCCAACGTGAAGGATTTCGGTTACGGCGATTTCAAGGACATCATGGGCGGCGTGGACGCAGCGATCGGCTCGCTGCCGATTGATCCGCAACGGCTGGGAATCACGGGCTGGAGCTACGGCGGATACATGACGATGTGGGCCGTGACGCAAACGCACCGCTTCAAAGCGGCGGTGGCGGGGGCGGGGCTGGCGGACTGGCTGAGCTACTACGGCGAAAATCAAATCGACAAGTGGATGACGTTTTATTTCGGCGACACGGTGTACAACGACCCGCAGGTGTACGCAAAAAGCGCGCCCATCACGTTCATCAAGAATGTGAAGACGCCCACGCTGATTCTGGTCGGCGACAGCGACGGGGAATGCCCGCCACCGCAGTCGTACGAATTCTGGCATGCTCTGGTGACCCTGGGGGTACCGACGCAATTCGTTATTTACCCGCACGAAGGGCACGAGTTCGCCAACCCCGCGCACAGTCGCGACGTGGTCGAGCGGGCCGTGGCATGGTTCAACAAGTATCTTCAATAGGGCGAGGGAAGCGGATTCAGCTGTTCGTTAACGGCGAGGTGAGATGCCAGGAAATTTCCGCTCATAAACCCCGTAAAATCTGCAGAAAGCTTTGCCTCCCGGCGTGGTGACACTTTTTTGCCTGTCCCATCGGGCTAATTCGCGCCCGTGTCCCAAAACTGTCCCGTTGTACGGTAGCCATAAGCGCGGCGCGGCGCTAGTCTCACAGCACTGTTGCAGGTAAATGTTTCAAGGCGAGTGATTCCAGCGCTGGACTCGCAAAACATCGCGAGAAAGGAAGACCCGATGGCAATGTCGCATGTGGAGGTGATGGTGGGGACACCGTCGTCAGTCGATGCGGGGATGGTGGAATTCAAGGAATGTCTGAAACGCATGCGCGATGGACACCCGGAAGACGCCCTGAGTCACGCGCGACGAGCATTAGGCGCGGCTCCCAAAAATCCTTTTTACCTTTCTTATACAGGGCTGCTGGCGGCGATGGCGGACCGGCGATTCGGCGACGCGGAAACGCTCTGCCGCGAAGCCCTCAACCTGAAATGCAACCACGCGCAGCTCTACCTGAATTTGGCGGAAGTGTACCACCAGGCCGGCAGGACTCCCGACGCGATTGAAATTCTGGAAAAAGGAATGGTGTCCGCGGGGCGCGATTTCCGCATCCGGCGTGCCCTGGAACGGATTGGAGTGCGGCGCGCTCCGCTGCTGAATTTCTTGCACCGTAATCACCCGATCAACCGGATGCTGGGCCGTCTGCGCCACAGATTCGCGGGCCCTGCGCGGCCGTATTGACGGGCTGCTAAAGCGTCTTGATGTAGGACGCGATTGGGATCGGGCCAGATACGCGAAAGCGCGGCGAGCAATATTAAAAAGTTCCCCCAAGCAGCCAACCCACAAGGGAAGCCCGGGGCGAGTTCCCCCCTCGTCCCGGGTGCTTTACCCCTTCAAACCCCACGTAATTTAGCCGCGATGTACCAAGGAAAACTCACCTGACTCATTTCGCACATGATATCGATCCATCGATTTTAACGACGTAGATTTGATTCTTTGTGCCTACATACTCGGGTACAGGCGTTTTTTGACTGAGAACGAAAAAAACATCGGTATCTTCAGGCACGTCGCTCAGAACGTGGGTGTGGTAGCCGGCTTCAGTTCGGGCTACTTTGCGAAAATCCCGGTCCATGATCGCTTTGTGGATCTGGCGTTTCTCCACGATTGTGCTGCCATCCGCGGAGATCAAATAGCGCACATCACCTCCGAGGGGATAAACGTCGCTGACGGTCTGCGCCGGGTAGACGTACACGTACACCTGACCGGGCAGTGCAGGCAAAACCGCCGTATTGTAAGGGCGCTTTTCGCCGTGGAAGTCGTTCAAAGCTGTCGCAGTGGCTTTCGCACCCACAAAATAAAACCCGCTGTCTACTTTCGGCGGATCGTAATGCTTCACGGTGAACTGCTGCGGATTCGCCCCTTGAGTTGCTGTGTAGGCGACGAGAAAGCTGTTCTGCGCATTATTCAAGCGGCCATACGCTACGACCCAGCCCGCATCTGTCTTCTCGACAATATAACGGGTCACCGCCCCTTTTTCGGGTTTCGTCGCCAAAACGGCGTCAGTCGAATGCCAAGCGGCCTGGTCATATTGCACCAGCAAGCTTCCTCAAGCGGTTATCTCCGCCAGCTGTGTGTCGGACAAGGGGCATTTTTTCTTCGCGAGGGCGACTGAAGAAAAAAGAATGATTGCCAGCACCACAACAATTCGTTTTCGCATAGAATCCCAGAGCAGAACGGGCGCGATAATACCATTTCTCAACCTAATCGTAACGTGAATCCACGGCTGATTTACGAAACAAGCAAGGAATGGCGCGGAAGCCGAGCTAGTACTTGCGGAGGACGCCGATGACTCGGCCCTGGATTTTCACTTCGGCGGCGGGAAGAATGATGGGGGCCATTTGCGAATTGGCGGGCTGGAGGCGAATCTTGCCAGCGGGCTCGCGGTAGAAACGTTTGAGCGTGGCTTCTTCGTTGCCGACAAGCGCGACGACGATTTCGCCGGCGTTTGCGACTTGCGATTGCTCGACGACGACGTAATCGCCATCGAGGATGTGGTCTTCGTGCATCGAGTCGCCCTTCACCTGCAGGACGAATGTGTTTTGACCACGGCTGAAATCGGCCAGCGAAATTGTTTCGCGATCTTCGACGGCTTCGAGCGGCCGCCCGGCGGCGATACGTCCAACGAGAGGAAGGCCGACCGAGTGGCGCTCGATGACCTGGTCGCGCACCGGTTTTGGGAGCTGCGTGATTTCGATGGAGCGGCTCTGATTGTAACCGCGGCGGACGAAGCCCTTTTTCTCGAGCGTCGAGAGATGCTTGTGCACTGTGGCGAGGGAGGTGAGTTTGAGGGCGCGCGCGATTTCCTCGAAGCTGGGCGAGTAACCATGCTTATTGAGAAAGCTAACAAGATAATCGAGCACTTCTTTTTGCCGCTTGGTTAGGGCCATCGCTTTCCTCCTCAGGCGTAAAGCTGGCGAAAGTATAGGCGAAGTAAAAGCGAAAAACAAGCAAAGTTTTTCCTGAGGCGCTGCGGGCGAAGATTGTGCAGAATTGGGCAGCATAGGCATCGCGTTTGGCGTACTGTGAGGGCGAGGTTTTGGTACGCAAGCGGGCCATCCTCTATGTTCAGTATTGTACAGTCTTAAAGTGAAGTGTACTTCTGGACGCCCTCTGGTAGCCCCAGCCTGCCGAAGTCGCGATGCATAGGAAGTCCAGGGTTACGGTGTGATCGCGCAAAAGTCCATTCTCGTGGCCGATGATCGGGAATGCATCCGCGGTGTGCTGCGCCGGTTGCTTTCCGCCAGGAAGGACTGGCGGATCTGCGCGGAAGTAGCGGATGGTCTGGCAGCCGTCGAGAAGGCCAAGGCGCTCTCTCCCGACATAGCCATCCTGGACATTGCGATGCCGAGGATGGATGGCTTCGAAGCCGCGCGGCAAATTTCCTTTGCGTGTCACAGCACGATGGTGTTGAGCATCAGCCTGTACGATCCCAGGAACATGATCGACAAACTCATCGTGTCCGGCGTGCGAGGTTTCGTGGCGAAGATGTCGATGTACTCGCACCTGATCCCCGCGGTTGATGCGTTGCTAAGCGGCAAGACTTACTTCAATTTCGAAGACCCGTTGGAAGAAACACCGCCTCTCTTTATTTAAGTCAGCACAGACAAACAATCCTTATTCATAGCGCAGGGAGACCATTGGGTCGACACGCGAGGCGCGGCGCGCAGGCATGTACGCGGCGAACCAGGAGACTGCGCTGAGAAGTACGGCGACTGAGATGAACACCAGAGGATCCCACGTCTTCACTCCATAGACCAAGCCAGCCATCAGGCGCGTGAGCGCCAGAGCGGCGGCGATGCCGACAATCACTCCAACGGACGCCAGGCGCATGCCCTGCATGACTACCATTTTGCGCACGTTCTCGAGAGTCGCGCCCAGAGCCATGCGAATGCCAATCTCGCGGGTGCGCTGCGAAACGGAATATGCGATGACGCCGTAGAGGCCAACGCTGCCGAGGAGCAAGGCCATGGCGCCTGCGATGCCGAGCATGACCAGCGTGAAGGAAGTTCGCGCCATCGAGAGTTGGTAGAAATAATCGAGCGTGTGAACACTTGCGAGGGGAAGATTGGCATTCACGGACCATACGGCTTGGCGAATTTCGTTCATGAAGGTTTGCGAGCCGGCGCGAGGAGAGCGAATGACGAAAGCCACATCGCGGCGTACCTCAAGTGAATCGCTTTCAAACTTCGCCGTCAGGATCGGCCAATATGCCTCAGTTGGCGCCGGCTGGTTGATGCCGTCATTGCGAACGTTGCCCACCACCCCGATGATTTCCCGCCAGTCGTCTTTCGTGGACACGCGAATCCGCTTGCCCAGCGCGCTGGCAGGATCATGCCAATACTCGCGCGCAAAATTTTCGGACACAAGAGCGACCGGAATTTTGTTGTAGGTGTCGGTCCAGGTGACGGTGCGGCCGGCAACGAGAGGGATGCCCATGGTTTGCAGATACTCGGGCGAGATGAATTCGAAAGTGCGGATGGCGGGTAGCTCTCCCTGTGCGTACGACCGATCTTGCGCGAAAACGGGATCGTGCCAACCGTTTCCGTCCATGGGCACGCCGTGCGAGAAACCCACCGAGGAAACTCCCGGAATCGCGGCGAGCTTTTCGGAAACCTGTTGCTCCATGCGGAGCACTGCGACCGAGTCGGAAACCTGGGATTCGGGAATGTTGAGGCGAAACGTCTGAATCTGGGCGGGGCCGACAAATCCCGGATTGACTTGCGACAACGCACGGAAGGTGCGAATCATAAGGCCCGAACAGATGAGCAGAACGAAAGCAAGCGCTACCTGCACAGTGACCAGAATGTTGCGCGCGCGATGGCGTTCGCGGCCCTGGCTCAGGGTGCGTCCACCTTCGCGGAGGCCTGTGGCCGCCCGAGCGCCAGCATACTTGAACACGGGGACGAGTCCGAAAAGCAAACTGGTGAGCAGGGCGATGACCAGGGTGAACAATAGTACGGGTACATCGATGCCGATTTCGCCGAGGCGAGGGAGGCCGGTCGGAGCCATTGTCACAAGCAATCGCAATGCGGCATAAGCAAGGCCGAGCCCGAGGATGCTGCCCAGCAGCCCGATAACTAGGCTTTCGAACAACAATTCGCCGGCGATGCGAGACTGACTGGCGCCGAGCGCGGCACGAATCGCGAGTTCTTGCTGGCGTCCTTCCGTGCGAACGAGGAGCAGGTTCGCGACATTGGCGCAGGCGATGAGCAGAACCATGCCGATGCCGCCCATCAGGACCCAGAGGAGCTTTCCGACGTCCCCGACTACATCCTGCTTCAATGGCCGCACGTTGGCGCCAATGCGGGCCTTCTTGAAGAGGTCGAGACTGAAGCCCGGAGGTGGCGGAAAAGTGCGAAGAACGATGGGAAGCATGCGCGCCACGTCGGCATTGGCCTCAGCGAGCGTTGCTCCGGGCTTGAGTCGCGCCAGGCCTTCCTCGTTGAACTGGCCGAGCATGGTTTTATTGCGATCGAGCTGCAAAGGCAAGAAAAGCGCGGGGTCTTGTTCATCCAAGAAATGAAATTTCTGAGGCAATACGCCGATCATCTGTCGCGGCGTCCCGTCCACCAAGACGGTTCGTCCAATGGCGGAAGAAGCCCCGCCGAATTTGCTCTGCCAATAGCCGTAGCTCAGCACCACAGTTTTTGGGGCACGGGGCGTATCGTCCTGACGCGTGAACAGGCGGCCCAGCACAGGCGAAACGCCTAGGATGGGCAGAGTGCCATCGGTGACGTTCAATGCTCGCACCTGTTCGGGCTTGGCGACGCCGGTGACGCTTACAGAATCGTTCTGGTAGAGGCCAACATCCTGAAACGTGTGGTTCTGCTCGCGATAGACGAAATAGTTCGAAGCCGACATGTTCAGCTCAGGGATGTTGAGACCCGGGGCGTCGTGCCATATGCCGATAAGCTGCTCGGCGTGGGGATATGGAAGAGGTTTGAGCAGGATGCCTTCGAGGACGCTGAATACAGCGATGTTGGCACCGATGCCGGCGGCGAGCGTGAAAAGCGTGATAAATGTGAACATCGGGGCACGGCGGAGCCGTCGAAATACTTGTTTCAGCTGGCTCGAAAAAGAATTCATTGCTCACCTCTTGCGACTCTACGTTGGACTTCTAAAGTAACAGTACGTTAGCGGGAGCGAAAAAGTTCTAATGTGGCGCGGGTATTTGTTGCGTATGCGTCGAGAGCCAAAGGATCAAGTCCGTCGGCAACAGGTTACGTTCGGGCGTTTTCCGTTTTCGTAATTTCCGCGCTATGCTAGGCTTGTGTATCATTGCGTTTGGGTGGACTTGGGGATTTCCCGCTACGCGAATCCTGCCGAATTTGATTTGTGAGCGGAATCTGATCGGGCATTTTACGGGCGGATAACGAATGGCACCGTATTTCTCCTGGATGATTGGCGGGCCGCAGGGAAGCGGCTTGAATGTGAGCGCGGAGATACTGGCGAAGGCGCTTTGCCGGTCGGGATATTACGTGTTCGGGCAGATCGAATATCACTCGAACATCAAGGGCAAACACAGCGCTTACAAGCTGCGAATTGCGGATGAGCCGGTGGCTTCGCATGTGGATGCGGTGCATCTACTTTCTTCGCTCGACGAAGAAACTCTGATTGGCGATCTGTACCACGAGTTTCCGGCGCATCGCGGGCACGTGCATGAAGTTGCGGCGGGGGGCGCGATTCTCTACGACGTGGAGCAGAAAAAATTTGCGGAGACGATCCGGCGCGAGGATATTTTTCTGTGGGAGATGCCATACGCGGAATTGCTTGATCGGGCGCTGACCGAAGCTGGGAAGCCGGGACAGGCGCGCGCCTATCGCATTATGACGAACACACTAGCGCTGGGCGCGTCGGTGGGCGCGCTGGGATTCGATTTTGAGCCGGTGGCGGAGGCCATTCGCGACAGTTTTGGTGGCAAGGCCGGGAAAGTCGCCGAGCTGAACGTGAATGCGGCCAAATACGCGTACGAATATTCGCGCGAACGATTTTCGCACGACTTGAGATTCGCGCTGCCGCCTGCGCCGCCAAAGCGCGAACAAATCATGGTGAAGGGCACGCAGGCCGTCGGGATGGCCAAACTTCAGGCGGGATGCGGGCTGCAGACTTATTACCCGATCAGCCCGGCGACGGATGAGAGCGTGTATTTGGAGGGCTATCAGAGCGAGCACAATTTGGTGGTGCTCCAAACGGAGGACGAAGTTTCGGCGATTGACGCGGCGGTGATGGGCGCGCATGGCGGCGTGCGCACGTCGACTTCGACCTCCGGGCCGGGGTTCGCGCTGATGCCCGAGGGAATCGGATTTGCGGCGATCACGGAAGCGCCGGGGCCGGTGGTGCTGCTGTATCAACGCGGCGGGCCGTCAACGGGATTGCCGACGCGACAGGAGCAAGGCGATTTGCTGTTCGCGTTGAATGCAGGGCAGGGCGACATTCCGCGAATGGTGATGGCGCCCGGCGATATCGAGGAATGCTTCTACGATACTTTCGATGCGTTCAACTATGCGGACCGTTATCAGTTGCCCGTAATCGTCCTGGTTGATAAGCACATGGCGAGCTGTTATCAGACGCTGCCGCCGTTCAAGACTTCGCATTTGAAGATTGATCGGGGAATGGTGAAGCCGGCGAATACGAACGGCGATTATCAGCGGTATGCGTTCACAAAGGATGGGCTGAGCCCGCGGTCAGTGCCGGGGCAGGCGGGCGGGATTTTCTGGTCAACGTCGGATGAGCACGATCCACGCGGACACATTACGGAAGGCATCGGCAACCGCCTGGCCATGATGGAAAAGCGCATGGGAAAAGTCGAGATGGCGGCGCGGGAAATCCCGGATGGGAAGAAGTACAGATTTTTTGGTCCGGCGGCGCCGAAGAAAATTCCGGTGCTGGCCGTTTGTTGGGGCTCAACGAAAGGGGCGGTGCATGACGCGCTGCGACGGTTCGATCCGCACCACACGACGTACGCGGCACTGCACGTTCGCATGATGCGACCGTTCCCGGCTGAGGCGGTGAAGGAAATTCTGGGGCGGGCGGAGCGCGTGGTTTGTCTCGACGGGAATTATTCGGGTCAACTGGCGCAATTGATTCGCGCAGAGACGGGAATTTGCGTGCAGCATCATGTAGTGAAATATGACGGGCGGCCGTTTTCGGAGGAAGAAATTATCGTGGCGCTCGAGGCGGCGCAGGCGGGAGCGGCAGAGCGGCTGGTGATTTCGCAGGGGAAAGTGGTTGTGCCGGGCGACGGAAATCAGGAATTCGACGAAATGCTGGAGTTGCGCGAAGCGCATCCGAAGATGCTGGCGCCAATGGTGCCGCTGCCGCCGGGATATAACCGGTGATGGGAGTTTAGACGAATGAGTACGGTGACGACTGACCTGAAGACGTTACAGGCGCAGGATTTTAAGTCGGACATTCATAACGACTGGTGTCCAGGCTGCGGGGATTTCGGAGTGGTGGCTGCGGTGCAAATGGCGCTGGCGAAATTGCAAGTGCCGCCGCACCGGGCAGCGATCATCAGCGGAATCGGCTGCGCGGGCAAGACAGCGCATTACATGCAGGCGTATTCGTTCCACACATTGCACGGACGCGTGATGCCTTCGGTAACGGCCATGAAGCTGGCGAATCACGATTTGACAGTGATCGGAGTGGGCGGGGATGGCGACGCCTACGGAATCGGCGCCGGACATTTTGTCGCAGGCGGGCGGCGGAATTTGAATATCACGTACGTGGTGATGAACAACGACGTGTACGCGCTGACGAAGGGGCAGGCGTCGCCGACGATCGCGAAAGGGCAAAAGACGAAGTCGATGTCCGAGCCGTCGATCATGGACGCGATCAATCCCATGCTGCTGGCGCTGGCGTGCGGATACACGTTTGTGGCGCGGGGATACGCGCTGGACACGAAATACTTGTCGGAGATTATCGCGCAGGCGATTCAGCATCGCGGCAGCGCGCTGGTAGATGTGCTGCAGACGTGTCCGACGTACAACGACCTGCACACGAAGGGATTTTACTCGGGCCAGGTGGAGGGTCAGCCGCGTCTCTACCGGCTGGATCAAACAGGATACGATCCCATCGTGCACAAGGCGGATGATCCAGTGGAAATTGCGCAGAAAAAAGCGCAGGCGCTGCTGAAAACGCAGGAGCCGGGAGGGCGCATTCCCCTCGGCGTTTATTACAAGCTCGATACGGCGACTTACGAAGATCACCTCAAGGCGAAAATCCCTGGATTACAAGAGAAGCCCCTCGCGGAGCTGGATTTGTATCACCGCGACATCACGCCAAATTTGAAAGAATTGATGTAAATCGCGCCGAGAAACCGAAGCCAGCACCACACGGAATCCGTCACCCAGCTCCGCCTAACGATCCCCGTTGGAACTACTCCGGTCCCAACGGCAAAAAGTACTGCGTGCCTTTTACGGGTTGGCGAAGGCGGCGCAGCAGTTCTTGCAAATCCTGATTTCGCTCGACGAAGTCGATGTCCGAAGTATCCACGACGAGCAAATTCGACGCGGAATATCGGAAGAAAAAGTGCTCGTAGGCCTGGGCGACGGTTTCGAGATATTCCGGAGAAATATTCGATTCGCTGCGTGCGGCTTTTTTCGAAATGCGCTGGCGCAGAACTTCGGGCTTGGCCTGCAGATAGATCACCAGATCGGGAGTGGCGACGGATGCGGCCAGCATTTCGTAATACCTTTCGTATATCTTCAGCTCTTCGTTTTCGAGGTTGATGTACGCGAAAATTTTATCTTTCTCGAAAAGGAAATCGCTGACGACAGGAGCCGGCTTCTGCTCGCGGTCAATCTCCATGAGCCGCTGGTGGCGCTCCATCAGGAAATACATTTGCGCGCGAAAAGCGGCTCCGGGCTGCTCGTCATAAAATTGGCCCAGGAACGGATTGTCCTCGCAATCGAAAACGCGACGAGCATGCAGACGTTCGGCGAGTATTTTCGCGAGAGTAGATTTGCCAACACGGATGGGCCCTTCGATCACAAAGTAACGAGGAGGCTTGAATTTTGGTTCGGGCATGGGGCGGCATTATAACAAACGACGTGAACCCCGCCAGGCTTGCTTTGTTTCCCGGGCGGCCCGAATCCCACAGCCGCAACCCACGGTACTGGAAGCCAGCTTGGGCGATCCGCATCTTGGATTGCAGATTTATGGAGGACCGTCGCGTTTACCATTGATTCCACAGTGTTTAGATGTAGATTTGGAGCTATACTTTAGGCCGATTTTAGGCTATAATGTGCCCATGGCTATTAACGTGCTACGTATTCCGAGTCTCACCTATGACCGCGTCCACGAATATCGCGTGGGTCCAGGCGGCGCGATTGAACATCGCTGGACTCTGCAGGAGGGTGGTCAGCGCAGTGATGGTACGAGCGAATGGGTCGTTGCCACGAACGATTTCATCCGTACGGCTGTGTGCCACGCGCAATCGCATGTGAGGGACTGGTTCCAGGCTCGCGGGATTTCCTGCGAACGAATCTCCGCGCTCATCGAAGAAGAGCGTCGGACGAAAAAGCCGACTCGCGGCAAAACGGCGCCAGTATTGGTCGGATCGGGCCGCAAGAAGTAACCTTCTCGGTTCAGATTTCCAAGCGTCAGGAGATCGCGCGTCTGTGTGTTTTTCAGAGCTTCAGCCCTAATGCGGTCGGGTGCTTTGGCTGATAAATCCCGATCTCAGCGCCACCTGGAATTTTGATCGCCGTAACGAGTCCCCACCGGACGTCTTCAATCGGGCGCGCGATTTCGACTCCTTTGCTCTTCAGTTCCTTCACCGTTGCGGCAATGTCGTCGCACATCAGGTAAAACCGGTCTTGCTCCGCACCCTCGGTTGGATGTATTCCCAACTCCGCGGGAGGCAGCGCGAAAATCAGCCACCCGCCACCCGCATCGATGGACGGGAAGCCGAGAGTATCGCGAAAGAATGCGCGGACCTTTTCTGCGTCCTTGGTATAGATCAATGCGTGGAAGCCATTGATCATGAGTTCCTCCTTCCTCGACGGAATCTTCGTGCGGCGACAAGAGTCATGGTCCTGCGCACAGATGTACGGTGAAGCGGTTTGTTTTTCGAATTTCTACCAGCTTCGGGCGACGGCGCCGATGATATACGCGAGGGAATCCAAATCGCGCAGATCAATCAATTCGCCCGGCGAGTGCGAATAACGCAGCGGCCAGCCGAGCGCAATATCAATCGAGCCGTAACGCACAAACGCCGAGCCGTCGTTCCCTCCACCCGTGATTCCGTATTGCACGGGAATGCGATTCGCGTGCGCCAGAGCGACGACTTTTTCTTCGAGCTTGCGCGGGACTATGTTCGAATTGTCGATGGCGCGCACGACGAATCCTTCGCCGAGCTTCGCGTCACCGAAGCGTTTCGACTCGAGCGGCGAATCCGAGCTGACGAAAGTATCCACGGCGAAAACGTACTCCGGTTCCTGACCTTCGGTGGCGAGGCGCGCCGCGAGTTTTCCCGCGCCAACGAGCCCCAGTTCTTCGCCGGTGGACCACACGAACGTCACGTCGCGATTTTTTAGATTTGGCCCGAGAGTCCACACGGCAGAAATCAATGCGGTGTCACCCATGCGGTCGTCGAAGCTACGCGCATTCGCGCGCGTTCCGGCGAGCCTGCGATATTTCTTGGGAATCGTGATGAAGTCTCCCACAGCAATGCCCATTTTCGCCACTTCGTCCGGCGAGCGCGCGCCCACGTCGACATGCGCGAGGAGTGCGCGCCCTCTGGGCCATTTGAATCCGGGTTCGTCCCATCCCTGTGGCAATTCCATGACGCCGGGCACGGATGCGCCGCTCTTCGTATGCACCAGGGCCGCATGCCCCAAAAAGAAATCGGAAATTCCGCCACCGCCGCTGACGGCGAGCGTGCCGTTAGGCATCACCTCTTCGACGATGTAGCCGATTTCGTCCAGGTGCGCGACGACCATTATTTTTGGCGCGTGCGCGTTTGACGGCGCGCTTCCCATGTGAAGAATTAAATTGCCGGCATCGTCGGTTTTAGGCTTCGCCCATTTCGGAAGGAGTTGCTTTACAGCATCGCGTACAAGGCCTTCGTGGCCACTCACACCGTAGGTTTCGACCAGGCGCGAAAGGATTTGCTCGTTCGTGGGCGGAGTGTTGAGCGGATCCCGATTACCGCTCGATTCGGCGGCAGCGTCGCCGGCGGACTCCGTGATTGACCCCTGCAAATAGGCCTGCAACAAGTCCGTCAAATCATTCAGGTCCTTGGCGCTGATCATTTCTGCCGGCGTATCGGGCCAGGCTGTGGCAATCGCGAGATGCGCCGTGCGCTCGGGCATCTTTGGATTGGCCAAGTAGCTGCGAGGCATTAGCGCCGCCGAATAATCCTGGGTAAACGGGATTTTATTTTCGTCCGCCAGTTTTTTGAGGTCCGCGCCCAGTCCGGACAATTTCGCATTCGCATCCTGCCCGGCGGCGAGCACGCCGCTGCCCATATCGCGGCGCGGCCCACGATGCAGGGTCGGCTCCGTGGGAATCGGAGGGCTGGCCGTCAGCCGCCCAACATAGATCAATTCATCCGGCATTACGGAATCGAGCACGCGCTCGAGTCCGCGCGCGCCGGCCCACTGCTGCGCAACGAATGCGACGACAAGCGTTCCATTCAATTTCGACGCATCCAGCCGGCGCAGCAAATCCACAAGCGCCACGTCGCCAAACCGGTCGCCAATAGCGGGCGACGCATAAAAATTCGGGCCGAGCTCATACAACGTGCGATCGATTGCAACCGGGCTCAATAGGTCGGCACCCACTCGCTTCGCTTGCGACGCTGATGTCGCGCCAACGTCCACCCACATGTTTGCAATGTCCGCGGGGTCGGGCGGATGCAGACGCCCAGGGAGCAAGTGCACGGAAAGCCCAGCAACCACGCCGTTAATCCACTTTCCCGAGGCTGTCTGAATTCCAACCGGTTGCGCGGAATAAAGTTCATTGAACATGGGCAACGCGCCGAATTGGGGCAAGCGCTGGAGTCGAATATATCCGTCTTCGGTGATGTTGCTGACGACGTATCCGGGCTCGTCCATCGGCGCGACGAGCAAGCGTTTCGGGCCGCCGCTGCCGAGCGTCACAATCACATCGCCCAGATTGTCAGTTTTTGGCGAGAGCGCTTTCAGGCGCGCGCGAATCTTGGCCGCAAGAGCCGCTTCGTAACCTGGAATCGCGGGCGTCTCGATGAATTCTTTCATGTCCTGTGCGATTGAGCCGGGCACTTTGCCGGCCTGCGCGGAATCGTTCGAAGGTTGCGCGCCCGCTTGTGCAAATGCGAGCGATGTGGTGGACACAAAAATCAAAACGCAAACTATCAGATACGTACGCCTCATCATAACGGGACCTTCTCTCTTTGGTTTTGGTACTTCGTTTTACAGGCTAACGAGACAATTCGCGGGGATTCGCGCCAGCGAAGCGGCGACTGTAACGCACACGCGCCTGCGCTGCAAGTTTTTCGGTTCTGCCGTGGGTATCTTTCGACGTACAATTCGCGAGCAGGAGACTGCCATGCGAAGAATTTGCGCGCCGCTCGCGCTTGCGGTCATCTTGTTTGTGGCGGCAGTGTCAATCCCATCGGCTACGCGCGCGCAAATGCAGCAAGGCGCCGCGTCCAATTCGCGGCCCCGAGCACGAGATTTGGGCATTCATCCCGGCATTTTCGATCCTGGTCAACTCAACGCGATTACCGATGTTTCCGGCGTACGCGTGGGGCAAACGACAATCATTCAGGGCGATGATGTCCGCACTGGCGTGACAGCGATTTTTCCGCATGTAGGAAATATGTTTCAGCAAAAAGTGGCGGGCGCGGTCTTTGTGTTCAATGCGTTTGGAAAGCTGGTCGGGTCGACTCAAGTGAATGAACTCGGGCAGATCGAAACGCCGATTTTGTTGACGAACACCCTGAGCGTGTGGGACGCCGCTGCGGCGCTCACCGACTGGATGCTCGCGCTTCCGGGAAATGAAAACGTGCGCTCGATCAATCCCGTGGTGGGAGAAACAAATGACGGCTGGCTCAATGACATTCGTGGGCGCCGCGTAAAAGCGGAAGATGTTCGCCGCGCGCTCGAATCCGCGCACGATGGTCCGGTCGAGGAAGGGACCGTGGGAGCAGGCACGGGAACCGTGGCGTTCGGGTGGAAGGGCGGAATCGGCACAAGTTCGCGTCATCTTCCGGCGGAGGCTGGCGGTTACACTGTCGGAGTGCTGGTGCAGACAAACTTCGGAGGAAATCTTGCGATCGCCGGCGTGCCTGTTTACCGTGCGCTCCAGCCGCCGAAACCTGCATCCGCCGGACGCGAAGAAAGACGCAATTCCGCCGATGGCTCGTGCATGATCGTGGTTGCCACCGATGCCCCTCTCGATGCACGACAACTGCGGCGGCTAGCAAAACGCGCGGTTTTTGGGCTGGCGCGCGCCGGCTCTTCGGGCAGCAATGGAAGCGGGGATTTTGTGATTGCGTTTTCAACGACGAATCGAATTTCAGGGAATGCAAAAATCCTGCCGCCGATGCGATTGCTCTCCGAGGAATCTCTGTCGCCGCTCTTTGAGGCTGCGGGCGAAGCCACGGAGGAAGCTATTGATAATTCGATGCTGCGGGCAACGACGGTGCGTGGGCGCGACGGCCACGTTATCGAGGCATTGCCGATCGAGCGGCTAAAGGAAATTCTGGCCAGCCACGGCATTCATCCGTGATATTTGCCACAGACAAGCGGCGCCTGCGCGACGGCCTCTATTCCGCGCGGCAGAGTTCGGTGGTGAGCGTTTCGCGATGACTGAGTGCCAAGCGATCCATTTTTGTCAGGCTGAACAAATACGCCGCCGCGGCAACAGCCGCGAACGCGAGAAAAATCGGCGTCGCCAGGCCTAGCCGGTCAAAGTGTTTTGTCAGCAGGAAGACACCAGCGCCCAGCCCGATTAGGATCCCCTGCGTAATCATCCCTATTAGCATTGTTATGCCGGACAGCTTCTTTTTCCTGAAGGCGTGGAAGTCGAGCCTGCGCGGATAGCAGACCGACAAAATATTCCCGATAGCGAAATTGGCAAGGGTGGCGTACAAGAGTCCCGCGAGCGTAGCCGTGACAATCGTCAGCGGCGGCGGCGAAAAAATCCAAGCGACCACGGCCCAGACGGCCAGCGTCTCGATCATGGCCGCCACGCCTTGAAATAAATTTTTTCCGGCCATCACGTCGCGGAACCGCACTGGCGCGAAGAGCAAAAACTGCACACCAGTCCCCTCAAACGCGAAGCTATTGAAGATCATGTTCATCTGAATGAGGAAGGTGTAGGCCACCGCAATAGGAAATGCCATATCGGGCGCATGGCTGAAAAAATTGACGTTTCTTCCTTGCTGACGAAACGTAATTCCCAAAAAAATTACAAGGACTACGGGAATCACGAAATTCAATAGCATCGGCCCGCTGCGGAAAGCGTAGCGAACTTCTTTTTCGAAGACTGCGCCTGATGCTCCCGAAATCCACGGGATCTCCCAGGACGAACTGGCTGCTCTTCCTCCCGAGCGCTGTGTTTTCGCCGGAAGCGCAGGGGCCCGCGCTTCGCTTAAGTTTTCGCCGCGGTACTGCGCAACGAGCCTTGTTCGCAGCAACAGGAAAAACGCGGCACCGTACAGAACCAAAAAAAGAAACCACGGCGCAGCGAGAACAAAGTTGCCCCCGAGCGCATCCGCCAGCGACTGGCCCGCGACTCCCGGCGGAAGAGCGCGCGCTACAGGCAGCAGCGTGACAATCCAACCGGCTTGGAGTTTTGTGTGATGGTGCTGCAGGTGATTGATTGTGGGGCCGATGAACTGAAACGACAGCATCGCCAGGATGAAAATGAATCCCAGCACTTCGCGCGTCCGGCGGCGCGCCAACCACTTTTCGGTCCAAAGCAGAATCATTCGTCCAAGCACCAGATTCATCGCCGCAAAGACAACCAAAACGAGCAATCCCCAGCCCAACATTCCCGGCCGTGCAACTCCGAGCCCTATCCACATGCAAAAAAGCCAGAAGAGCGAAGCCACAGCTCCAGGGTCGAAAAGGCCGTAGATCAGACTCAGGATTACGAAGCTGCCCATCCGCAGAGGAAAGCGCAGCAGATTCGAAAAATCGAATTGCGCGCCGACCGACGCGGCTGTTAGCGGATACAATTGCCAGAAAAGAAAAACAATCCACAGCAAGCCTGCAAGCCATTGCCAATTGTTTCTGGCCACGAGGAAATAGGTTCCGACGCCGAGCAACATGCCGCCGCCAAAGACGAGCCCGGTCATCATCAGCGCAACCAAAACGGTGGATACGGCTTCGAGACGGCCCTTCAGAGTGCGGAGGGAATTGCTAAAGAGCTGCCAGCGGAGGCGAGCGACCAACGTAATTTGTTCGCGCGTTCCCGGAATTGTGTTTATCCCAGCCAAGTCAATTCCTGCTCGGTCTGCCGGCTGCCACCGACGATATCGAGGAAAATTTGCTCAAGCGTAAGCTTGACGTCAGGGGAGGCTCCGGAGGCAGCGATTCCCTGGCGGGCCTCGATGCCCGCGCGCAATTCTTCGAGCGAGCCCTGAGCAACGAGTTTCCCTTTGGAAATGATGGCGACGTGGCTGCAGAGCCGCTCGACGATTTCGAGCACGTGCGAGGTCAGAAATATGGTTGCGCCGCTTGCAATCATCCGTTGCAGCATGGACTTCAACGTGCCGGCGGCGATGGCGTCCACTCCTTCAAACGGCTCATCGAGAAACAAAATTTTCGGCCCATGGATTACCGCTGCGGCCATGGCCAATTTTTTCTGCATGCCGTGGGAATAGTCGGTGATCAACGATTTTGGCCGGTCGGCGAGTTGCATGAATTCGAGGAGCTCCCTGGTGCGTTGCGCCGCGGTTTGGCGATCCAGCCCGTACATGCGTCCAGCGAAATTCAAATATTCGGCGCCGGTCAGCCGGCCAAAAAGAGCGAGGCCCTCAGGCACCACTCCGATTTGGCGTTTCACGTCGACGGGATCATCGGCGAGGTCGACATTCAAGATGCGCATCGTGCCCGCCGACGGCGCCAGCAAGCCCGTCAGCATTTTGATCATCGTCGATTTTCCGGCGCCGTTCGGCCCGAGGAATCCGAAGAACTGGCCGGCGTCAACGCGCAGATGCACCTCGTCCACGGCGACCAGGCTGCCGAAGCGTCGCGTCAACCCCTCCGTCACGATTGCGGGTTCAGTCCACATGGCACACGAATCTAACACAAGGGCGCAGCAGGATGAAGCAGGCGGACAAGAGAGTCTATCGAGTGTTCAAGGGAGTAGCGGCGGCCAATTGCGGAAAAAGCGCGAGTACCGCGGGCAGGATCACGCGGAAGGTGCATCCACCTTCAGCGCGATTGAAGCCGAAAATTTGCCCTCCATGTTCCTGGACGATTCCGTAACAAATGCTCAAGCCGAGGCCGGTGCCTTTTCCGACGGGTTTGGTGGTGTAGAAGGGATCAAAAACCCGCTCCGGTTCGCGCAATCCGGGGCCAGAATCGGAGAAATCGAGCACCACGCTGCCGCGATCGGTGCGCATACGCACGACCAGCACGCCGCCGCCGACGGACTCCATCGCGTCGACGGCATTGTTAATCAAGTTGTAGAAAACTTGCAGCAGTTGATTCGGGTCGCCGCGCACGGCGGGAAGGATCGTTGGATTGTCCACATCAATGCGGACTTTTTTATCGCGCAAATCGAGCTGGCGGAGTTCGATGGCGCTGGTGAGGACGGATTTCAAATCGAGCAACTGCTTTTCCGTGGGCACCTGGCGCGCGAAACTCAGCAAGTTCGTAACCAGCACTTTGGTCCGGCGCGCCTGCTCGCGGATTTTGTCACCAAGCGTGCGCGAGCGTTCGCTGGCCGTGGCGTCGGTTTGAATCAATTCCGCGTAGCCGAGAATTGCCGTAAGCGGGTTATTGATCTCATGCGCCGCGCCGGCTGCCAATTGGCCGAGCGAAGCGAGTTTCTCCGCTTGCACGAATTGCATTTGCAACCGTTTCAAGTGTTCGAGCGAGTCCTGAAGGCCTTTCATCAGAGTCAACCGTTCGCGGTCCACCAAGTGCTGGCGCAAAAAAACAAGACTTGCACCCACGATGATCGTGATGAGGGTCAGCATCAACCGGAAATGCCTGACCGGCGCGGGCGAGTGACTAAAAAAGGCGCTCCACAGCGCCATCACCGGCATCGACAGAATACAGAGGATGGCGAACTGGGCGGGCCATTGCGATTCGCGCCGCGGTGAATCTTCCGCCACCTCCGGCGCGGGCGAAATACGATGAGCCACAATCCCGGCTGTTCCAAACCACACAAACGCGGCGATAATGGGCAGCGTTTCCAGCCCGCCGAAATCGATCTTGCCTCCCAGGGCTAGAGTCACTACTACCACGATCCCAAAGATATATGTGGCGGCCGCGCCAAACAGGTTCGCGTAGACCTTGCGCCAGCCTCGTTTTGCGCGAATCGCCAGAATTCCCGTGCCGGCGAGAAATACCAGGTTGGCGAGCGCGTAGATTTGAAGGTCGCGGATGCGGTCCAGATTTGTGTGTGCCGGGTCTTGCGTCCATGCAACAGCCATAAACAAATACAGAAACGTCCACCACACAGCGAGCAGCAGCAGGTCCAGGTAGCCGTAGCGCAGAGTTTCGCGCATCTTTCGGGCGTGGGGCAGCAAAGCCAGGGCAGCCATTAATGGGACCGTGTGGAGGAAAAATATGATGTCTACAAGAGAAAGCGTCTGCGATGTGGTGTGCAACACCAGTCCTTGATAGGTGGCGATCAGGCGGCCCGCGAGCCACAGGGTGCAGCCGAAGGCGAGCAGCATCCAGAAATTGTTTTGCCGCCGATAAGCCGAAGAAGCGTTCCACAACAGGCAAGCGTTGGCGAAAAGCGGGACAATGCAGAGGACAATGTCACCGAAAGCCTTGCGCGTGTCGCCTGGTGGCATGGCCAGGGAAACGGCGGCGAATCCGCCGACGAACACGACCCAAGCCGCAATAATTACCCAAGTGGATTTCGCCAGTTTCATGCCAGCCTTGGAAAGGGAGTCTACCTCAGACTAGCACGGCTGGCAGCGATCCGGGGGACACAGAACCCTATGAATTAACAGAGTTTTTATCGGAGCGTGGATAGTTCTGGTACTACGTTGTTCAAGGCTCGGATGGTGCACCGCCTCAACGCGATTTGCGTGACAGCGCTTCGCGGCCGGGAAATTTGGCGTCGGGGCCTAGTTGTTCTTCGATGCGGAGGAGCTGGTTGTACTTTGCGATGCGGTCGGTGCGTGACGCGGAGCCGGTTTTGATTTGGCCGGTGCCCATGGCGACGACGAAATCGGCGATGAAGGTGTCTTCGGTTTCGCCGGAACGGTGCGAGACGATGGAGGCGTAGCCCGCCTTTCGTGCCATTTCGATGGCATCAATGGTTTCCGTGACGGTGCCGATTTGATTCAGCTTGATGAGAATGGCATTTGCGATTTTCTTCTCGATGCCGCGTGCGAAAATTTGCGGATTGGTGACGAAAATGTCGTCGCCGACTAGCTGGAGTTTGCTGCCGAGCGTTTTCGTCAGCAGTCGCCATCCGTCCCAATCCTGTTCCGCCATGCCGTCTTCGAGGGAGACAATGGGGTATTGGCGCGCCCAATTCGCCCAGAATTCGACCATCTGTTCGGAGGTGCGCTGCGACTTATCGGATTTTTTGAAGATGTATTTCCTGGCGCTCTGGTCGTAAAACTCGCTCGCGGCGGGATCGAGGGCGATGGCGATTTGCTCGCCCGGTTTATAGCCGGCGGCAGTGATGGCCTCGAGAACGCGCTCGAGCGCCTCTTCGTTGGATTTCAGATTGGGCGCGAAGCCGCCTTCGTCGCCCACGGCAGTCGAATAGCCATTCCTTTTCAGCACGGCTTTCAAATGGTGAAAGACTTCGACGCCCCAGCGCAGCGCTTCGCGAAAATTTGGTGCGCCAATGGGTATCACCATGAATTCCTGCGGATCGACGGAATTGTTGGCATGCGCGCCGCCGTTGAGAATATTCATCATGGGGACGGGAAGCGTGTTGGCGGAATTGACGCTCGAGAAACGTGCGAGATATTTGTAGAGCGGCAGGCCGCGTTCGTTTGCGGCGGCGCGCGCGGTGGCCATGGAAACGGCTAGAATCGCGTTCGCGCCCAATTTCGATTTGTTCGGCGTGCCGTCGGCGTCGAGCATTTTGCGGTCGAGCGCTTTCTGGTCGCATGGGTCCATGCCCGTGACGGCTTTCGCGATGGGACCGTTGATGTTTTCGACTGCTTTGCGCGTGCCTTTGCCGAGGTAACGCGATTTGTCGGCGTCACGCAGTTCGATGGCTTCGTGCTCGCCCGTCGATGCGCCAGAAGGAACGGCGGCGCGCCCGCGCTGGTTGCTCGCGAGAATCACGCCGGCTTCGACGGTGGGATTGCCGCGTGAATCGAGGATTTCGCGGCCGATGACGTGAGCGATTTTCGCGGCATTGCGCATACGTGTGTTCCCCCCTGTCCAGTTCACCTATAAAAATGCGCCCTCGTGTTACACCTTGCGCACCACAATCAGGGTCGGAGTCAAATCCGCGGGAATCATAACGCCCGCAGCGGCCGTGGCGAAGCGCGATTCGAGGTCGTGCCAGTAGGCGTCGGCGTTGGCTAACGTGCGGGCATAGGCGCTGCCATAAGACGTGGAGCGCCAGAAGCCGGTGTAATCGGCCGGAGTCATTGGAACAACATTTGGGAATTTCGCTTCCTCGATCAAACGGAAGCCGCGCGCGGCGCGAACCTGCTCCTCCCAAATTGAATCTCGTTTCAGGCGCGGGTCGCGATGGGGCCGCCAAGAGCCGCGAAGCTCCGCGAGAACAATTGCGTCGACAGCAGGTGCAGTTTTCGGGAGCGGACGATCGAAGACCGCGAGTGTGCCGCCGGAACGTAACCAGGAATAGACGTTAGCGAAGACGCGCTCGGCTTCCATCCAATGCAGTGCGTTGGCGATGGTGACGAGGTCAACGCTCTCTGGTAACTGCTCGCAGTGTTCCGCAGTGACGTTGCGAAATATGGCTCGTGGAAAGTACTCCCTCATTTTATCGGTCATTTGGAGATCGGGCTCGACGGCGATTACTTCATCGAAATATTGAAGCAGCACTCCGGTAACTTTACCGGTGCCCGCGCCTAAATCCATGGCGCGTTCCCGGTAGGCTGGTGGTACGGCAGCAAGGATGCGCTCGAAAAGATCCGCCGGATAATTCGGACGGTAGCGCTCGAATTCACTGGCGGCATGGCCGAAGCGGGGCTGAAATGTTGAAGACACGGGCAAAACTACTCAGGCTCTTCGAGCATGGATTCTTCGCGGACGACCACGACGACGCCGCTGTCACTGATGTGGTAGCGCTTGCGATCTTCGTCCATGTTGCAGCCGATTTCGGTGTGCTCGGGCAATGTGACGTGGCGGTCGATGATGGCGCGGCGGATGCGCGAGTGGCGGCCGACGTTCACATGATTGTAGATAATGGAATCCTCGATCTCGCAGTAGCTATTGACGCGCACGTCGTAGCCGATGACGGAGTGTGCGACGCGGCCTCCGGAAATGATGGAGCCGGCGGCGACGATCGAATCGAGGGCTGTTCCCGTGCGTCCGGGATCGGCGAAGACGAATTTCACGGGCGGATATTGCTGTTCCCAGGTTTTGAGCGGCCAGCCTTTGTCGTAGAGGTTGAAAACCGGCGAGACGTTGGTGAGGTCCATGTTGGCTTCGTAGTAGGCGTCGACGGTTCCCACGTCGCGCCAGTAGAGGTTTTCCTTTTTGTTTTCGTCGTAGAAATTGTAGGCGAAGACGCGAAACTTGCCGATGATCTTGGGGAGGATATCGTGACCAAAGTCGTGCGAGGAGTTCGGATCCTCCGCGTCCGCCATCAGGGCGGGTAACAAAAATTGCGTATTGAAAATGTAGATGCCCATGGAGGCGTCGCATTTCCCGGGATGGCGCGGCGAAAGTTTCGGCGCGGCGGGTTTTTCCTGGAAACCGAGAATGCGGCCTTCTTTGTCGGTCTCGATCACGCCGAATTGGTGCGCGGCTTCGGCGGGATCCATTTCGACTGTAGCGACGGTGACTTCCGCGCCGCTGTCCACGTGCTGTTCGAGCATTTTTTGGTAATTCATTTTGTAAATATGGTCGCCGGACAAAATGAAGACATAACTCGATTGCTCGCTGCCAATGGAGTAAATATTCTGGTAAACGGCGTCGGCGGTGCCCTGGTACCAATGCGCGGAAACGCGCATCTGCGGGGGAAGAATCTCAATAAAGTCGCCGATGCCCATCAGCGACGACCAACCCTGGCGAATATGGCGGTTGAGGCTGAGGGCTTTGTATTGCGTCAGAACGAAAACGCGGCGCAGATCGCTATTGAGACAGTTCGAGAGCGTAATGTCGATGATGCGGTAGATGCCGCCGAAAGGCACCGCCGGTTTGGCACGGTCACGCGTCAAGGGCCAGAGCCGTTCGCCCTGGCCTCCCGCCATCAGTACACCGATTGCACTTTTCATCAAGGACATCGAGAACCTGCCCCCAAACATGCGAATCTATTCTAACAATGATTCACTGCCGCGCGTGCGCAAGAAATGCCGACCGGCGGAAATAATGAATGCGCGCTTTGCGATGGAGCAGACACCTGATAAAAGCAACATGCCGGGCTGCATGCGCAGACAACGAACACGAAAGCGCCAAAACACAAAAGCAAACGGCGCGGTCTCAGATTTACGGTTTGTGTATGTTGGAACTTTTAGTGGAAAACTGCTCCAACCGCGGGCGACGGGACCAGCGCGGGCACTGAAAAATATAATACTTGACTTACGGTGAAGGGTTCGCTAGAAACGCCCCATAAGATGTGTCCTGTGGCGGGATTCGTCTAGTAGTACCCACACCAGCATATCGAGCACAAATTCCTGAACGGGGGTGAAATGCGTGGCGGAAGTCGTAATTCAAGAGGGCGAATCTTTGGAGAATGCCCTCCGGCGCTTCAAGAGAAAAGTCCAGGGTGAAGACATCATCAAGGAAATCAAGAAGCACAGCTACTACATGAAACCTGGAGAGAAGCGGCGGGCCAAAGAAGCTCTTTCACGCAAGCGTCTCCGTAAGAAGCAGCGTCGGGAACAGGATTAGACTAGGCGGCGAAAAACTTTGGGTGTTTCCTATAAGCTTCGTTCCGTGCTTCACGTGTTTGAGGCGGGGAAAGCAGGGAGTCCCATCGATTTCCAGCGTAATCTGATTCTGGGAGAGGTGTGCCCGAACGTGTCCCAGCTACGACCGGGAGCAACCCATGGAATTCCACGATAAGGTTTTGAAGTGCGCTGAATGCGGCTCCGAATTTGTGTTCACCGCGGGCGAACAGATGTTTTTCGCCGATAAGGGCTTCAAGAATGAGCCGAAGCGCTGCAAGGCGTGCAAGTCGGTTCGCGCACAGGG
>JBOGNJ010000021.1:0-8199 GCA_050746905.1 Candidatus Acidiferrales bacterium | reverse complement strand
GAGTCGAAGGCGGCGAAGATTGCCGAGCGGCGGAATCCGGCGAACACGGATGAAGTGGTAGCGCGCGTGCCGCTATCGAGTCGCGACGAGATGCGCGAAGCGATCGCCGCGGCGAAGGCTGCCTTTCCTACATGGCGCGACACGCCTGCGCCGAATCGCGGCAAGATTCTCTTCAAAGCCGTGCGCCTCATGGAAGAGGAAAAGGAAGAACTGGCGCGGATGCTGACGTGGGAGGAAGGCAAGGCGCTGAAAGATTCGCTCGGCGAAGTGCAGCGCAGCATCAATATTCTGGAATTCATGGCGGGAGAAGCGCGACGGCTGAATGGCGAAAGCTATCCGAGCGAGTTGCCCAAGAATTTTTCGTACACAATTAAGTCGCCGATTGGCGTGATTGGCGCGATCACGCCGTGGAATTTTCCGCTGTGCATCCCCATATGGAAAGTTGCGCCGGCACTGGTGGCGGGAAATACGTGCGTGTTGAAACCGGCGGAGCTGACGCCGCTGTGCGCGATTCGCATGACGGGGATTTTCGAGCAGGCGGGCTTGCCCGCGGGCGTTTTGAATCTGGTGCTGGGAGCAGGCGAAGAAGTGGGCGACGAGCTGGTGCAGAATCCTGACGTGCGCGCGATTTCCTTTACGGGTTCGACGGAAATTGGCTGCCGGATTTACGCTAGCGGCGCGCGTCGCATGCAAAAAGTGCAATGCGAAATGGGCGGGAAGAATCCCGTAGTTATTTTGGCGGATGCCGATTTGCCGCTGGCGGTGGAGTCCGTGGTTTCCGGAGCGTTCGCGTCCACCGGGCAGCGCTGCACGGCCACGAGCCGCGTGGTGATCGAGGAAGGCGTCGCGCATAAATTCGTCGCGATGCTCACAGAGCGCGCGAAAAGATTCAACGTGGGCAATGGCCTCGAGCCCGGCATCGATATGGGGCCGTCAGTAGACGAAAAGCAAATGAACACGGTGCTGAAATATATCGAGATCGGAAAAAACGAAGGCAAGCTCCTGCTGGGCGGCGAGCGGCTGACCGGAAGCAAATTCGATAGAGGATATTTCGTTGCGCCGACGATTTTTGATGATGTGGCGCCAAAAAGCCGCATCGCGCAGGAGGAGATTTTCGGTCCGGTGCTGAGTGTGATTCGCGTCAAGAATTTCGACGAGGCGCTGGACGCGGCGAATTCGGTTCGGTATGGATTGGCAAGCGCGATTTACACGAGCGATGCGTCGAAGATTTTCGAGTTCATCGACCGCATCGAAACGGGAATCACGCACGTCAATTCACCAACCGTAGGCGGTGAAGCGCATTTGCCCTTTGGCGGAATCAAAGATACGGGCGTTGGCCACCGCGAAGTGGGCCATGTGGCGCTGGATTTTTACACAGAGCTGAAAACGGTCTATATTGACTACACGGGCCGCAAGCGCGAATCGGGCATTTATTGATAACGGCGCACAAATGACGATGCAAATCAGCAAATGTCTCTCGGGCAGGCTTCAGATGGCGACTGGCACGATTGCGATTTTGGTTTTGGCGATGATTCTGCCGTTTCCGCTCTCAGCGCGCGCCACGAACAAAATCAACTGGAAACCGATCGGCGACGCCATTCTTAAAATCACAGGACGCAAGCCGCCAAAAGCGTGGAGTGTGTATCAGGATGAAAAGAAAAAGGAGCGGGTGCTGGTGGAGATGGATAATCGCTACCTGATTCTGGACGCGAAGACGAAACAGGTCTACGAAATTACCAGCGCGCAATTTGAGCTTCATGGAAAATATTATCAGACCGCGATTCCGATTCCGGGCCCCACGGTGCCCAGCACAGGTTGGGATATTCGCGACATAGGTCCGGCGGAACGAATCGAAGTGGAGTTGTCGAACGAGAACATTTCCTTCGACGTCGAGTTGCCCCACCCCCTCGATTTGCGCACCGCCCACTAACACGCTAGCCGGAAATGTTTCTTGCTTCTTCTCTTCTCCGCCTCTTTGCCTCTTTGCCGGTTCGCCTCTGCCTCCTGTTCTTGCTCTTTGCCTCTTTGCCTCTTTGCCTCTTGCCTCTTTGCCTCTTGCCTCCTGTTTTTGCTCCTCGCCTTTGTAGGGCCGGTCCTAAAGACGGGCCGCGGCTGCAACGCAGCCGGTTTCACGGCCACAACAACTTTCGCCGGGCGCAACATCGTGCTAGCGTTGTCGAGAGCGGGAATTCGATGACGCGAGGATGGTGATGCGCTATTCAAGGCTTTTTTGGTACGGTTTGTTGTTGAGCTATCCCCTCTTGAACGGAAACAGTGCTCATATCCGCGCGTCGGCGACTATACTTGCCCCGATTCCTTCCGCGCACAATTGTCCGGTCACCCCGCATGTCGTCGGATACCCCGCCACTGGCCCACGAGGAAATGGCGATTGGTATGCAAATGCAGACCGGACGATTTGGGCTACATTTTGGGGCTGGGATTTTGTATACCGACCACCCTTGCCCCTAGCTCAGAGACCACCTGGCTATAGGCCAGGTCATAAAGTGTTGTGGGTCAAACCGAAAGGGCAATTGATAATCGTGACTGGCCGACGTATTGATGGCCATGCCCCGGCTCTCGTGTACGAATCGGCTGACCCAGGGCGTCTCGACGAAATTCAGCCATCTGGCGTTTATTTTCCTTCTCCTGGCTGCTGGCAGGTGAATGCGAGAGCTGGAGTTTCAGAATTACGTTTGATATTACTGGTAAAACCTCAACCGCCGAACTCCTCGAAAACACCAAATCTTGATCGCTAATGAAATCACTTTGTATCAAGACTCAAAGGCGCCAGGAGTCCCGCTAGGGAGGCCGAACCCGCTAAAAAGGGTGGCCTTCGGAGACGGGCCCAGGGGAATCGGCGGCGGACTGGGCGGGACCCTTTAGTTCCGCGAGCAAAATCCCAATGAAAACCAGCGCCGCGCCGGATAATTCCCGCGCGCCGAGGTGTTCGTGCGCGACGATAACGGAAGTGAGCGCGGCAAACACCGGCTCGAGGCTGAGGAGAATCGCCGTATGCGTCGGCGTCGTATATTGTTGCGCCCAGACTTGCATCGAGAAACAGAGCGCGGTGGCACCGACGGCGGTAATCAAGATTGCCCATACCAGAGTTGGCGACCAGACTACGCGCGGCGGCTCCCATCGCGTCGCCGCTAGCAGAGGCAGACACGCCAGCGTGAGCAGAGCGGTAATAATCACCTGCAAGACGCTGAGCGCGGGGACGGAATGCTGCACGCTGTAGCGTCCCACGACAATAATGTACAGCGCGAACATCAACGCGCAGACCAGCACAAGAAGATCTCCCGCATTCAACCGGGCGAATCCCGCGCGCGGCACCGTGAGGTAATAAAGTCCAACCAGCGCGACGATCGCCCCGGCCCAGACCCAACGATTGACGTGGCGTTTCCAAAATACGGCGAGCAGCACGGGAACCATCACGACTCCCGCGCCCGTGATGAATCCCGCTTTCGATGGCGTAGTGAGTTTCAGTCCCAAGGTCTGGAACGCGTATCCGGCGAACATGAAAAAACCCATCAGCGCGCCGGCGGCGAGCGTGCCGCGGGGCAATTTGCGCAGCGCGCGCCAGTACACGATGGCCATCACAATTGCCGCGAGCGAAAAACGGAGCGCGTTGAACACAAATACGGAGGAAAACGCGAGCGCGTCTTTTACAACGACGAACGTGGCGCCCCAAATGAGCGAACATAGCGCCAGCGCCAGATCAGCCTGAAGGCGGCGCGAGATTGTGAGGCTCATGAACGAGGCTCAGTGGCGTTCGTAAACGATGCGCCCGCCGGTGATGGTGATGTCGACAGAAGTGTGAAGAAGTTGCGGGGCGGGAATGCGCGTGATGTCGACAGGATAGACAACGATGTCAGCAAGCATTCCGGGCTTGATCTGGCCTTTGGTGTGTTCCTCGAATTCGCCGTAGGCCGAGCCGGTGGTGTAGTCGGAAATGCAGTCGCTCATCGGAAGTTTTTCCTGCGGCTCCCAGCCACCGGCGGGGCCGCCTTCGGGGAGTTCGCGCGTGACGCAGGCGTAGAGTCCGCGCAACGGGTCGATTCCTTCGACGGGATAATCGGTGCCGAAAGCGAGACGCGCGCCGTGCTTGCGCATGGTGTTCCAGGCGTACGCCCCTTTCGAGCGCTCCGGGCCGAGACGCGCGCCGGCCCAACGTTCGTCGTCGAGCAAATGAACAGGCTGCATTGAGGCGATGACGTGCGAGTCAGCGAAGCGTGCAAAATCTTCGGGCGCGACGACTTGCGCATGCTCGATGCGATCGCGGCGGTCGCGCGGTCCGTTCGCGGCACGCACGGCGGCAAAAGCGTCCAGCGCGACGCGATTGGCTTTGTCTCCGATGGCGTGAAAATTAAGTTGGAATCCGGCTTTGTCGCGCTCGATCGACATGGCGTTCAATTCTTTGGGCTGCATGCGCAAAATTCCGGAAGTGGAGGGATCGTCGGAATACGGCGCAAGCATCGCGGCGGTGCGCGAGCCGAGAGAACCGTCCATAAACGCTTTCAGCGAGCCGGTTTTCACCCACGGATCGGTGGTAGTGCCTTCGCGGCGCTCTTCTTCGAGCTTGGCCAGCGGCTCGGTGAAAGTGAGCCACTCGGTGATGCGCAGCGGCAACTTTCCTTCGTGCTTTAGTTCGCGATAAACGAGAAAATCCTGCCACGTGGAATAATCCTGAATCGAAGTGACGCCGTGAGAAACAGCGTCGGCGAGCGCGAGTTCAATGGCGCGGCGGCGGCGCTCGTGGCTGACAGGCGGAACGTGACGGTAAACGAGGCTCATGGCCGCGTCTTCTTCGAGCATGCCGTTCGGTTGGCCAGTTTTCGGATCACGCATGATGTGGCCCGCGCTCGGATCGGCTGTGTCTTTCGTGACGCCGGAGATTTTGAGCGCGAGCGAATTCGCGACGGCGACGTGGCCGTCGACGCGGCCAAAAATCATCGGATGATCTTTTGACACGGCATCGAGATCCCATCGCGTCGGAAATCTTTTCTCCGGCCACAGTGTGTGGTCCCAACCGCGGCCGGTGATCCACTCGCCTAACTTATACTTTTTCAGTGCGGCGCGAATTCGCTGCTGAAATTCCTCGAGCGATTTTGCCCCCTCCAAATTTACGGTGAGCATTCCCATTCCGGCGCTCGCGAGGTGCGTATGCGCGTCATTGAATCCCGGCATGGCGAAACGTCCGTGCAAATCGATGACGCGCGTGTGCGGACCAATCCACGCGCGGACATCTTCGTCGGTGCCAACGGCGACAATCTTTTCGCCTTGAATCGCGACGGCCTGCGCATGGGTTGGTTGCGAGGCGACGGTATAAATATCCCCGTTGATCAGCGCCAAAGTGGCGGGCGTTTTTGCGGCGTGTTTTTCTTGCGACATGCCCCTCCCCATTTTATTCAGTGGGTGATTAAGCGTGCGAGTCGTTGCGCGCGTCAATGCAGATGGAGCAGCGAAAAATATGGCGATAGCGGCAAGCAGGATCGCCGCGCACGCGACGGCTGAAAATTTCGCCGAAGAAGCAGGTGATTTCAGGGTTGGGCTCCTGCGACGGCGAGCAGAGTTAACATGGCGCGTTTCAAACCGAGCTCGCGTCCGGCGGGGTCGTACCATTCTTCGAGAGAATGCGAGCCGCCGCCCTGTCCACCCGCCCCAATGGCAATTGCAGGAATGCCTTGCGAGAGGGGCAGGTTCGCGTCGGTGGAAGAGCGTTCCAGACGCGAACGATTGCCGAGATAGCGATCCACGTTTTCGATGGCGGTGAGCAGCGGAGAATCCGCAGCCAATTTTCCGCCGGGGCGAACACCGATGACCGTCACTTTCAATTTTAGAGCTTCACTACCCGGCACGGTCACGGCCATTTCTTCGTCGACGGCGCTGGCGAACGATTTGCGCAACTCGTTTTCGAGGCGCGACAACTCGGCGTCGTCCTCGGAGCGCAAGTCCACTTTTACGCTAGCTTCCCCGGGAATCGAGTTCACGGAATTGCCGCCTTCGATGACGCCGAAATTAAAAGTGGTGCGCGGCTCTTCGGGAACGCGTGTCGTGGAGAATTGCACAATGCCGCGCGAGAGCGCCGTGATGGGATTGGGCGCGCCGAAATCGGACCAGCTGTGGCCGCCCGGGCCGGTGATTTGCATATCGAGACGCCGGGATGCCAGAGCGATGGTGGTGACGTAATCGGTGGCGGCGCCGTCAAGCGCAATGACCGCGCGAATGTTCCCCTTGTAAGTGGTCATCAATTCGCGGATGCCGCGCAGATTCCCTTCCCCTTCTTCGCCCACGTCGGCGGCAAAGACAATCTTCACCGGCGTTTTCAACTGCGCCTCGTTCATGGCGCGCGCAATGGCGACGAGCGCGGCGAGCCCCGCGCCGTCATCGGAAATTCCGGGGGCTTCGAGGCGGCCATTGACGCGCTTGACGTAAACGTCGGTGCCGGCGGGAAAGACTGTGTCGAGGTGCGCGACGACGAGGACAACGTCCTTGTTTTTGTCCTTGTCGGAGGGGCCGCCGCGCTCGCCGATTACATTACCGACGGAATCAGTGCGCACGTCGAGTCCACAAGCAGCGAGAAGCTTCGCCACATAGGCGGCGCGGGCCGCTTCGTGAAATTCCGGCGCGGGAATTTCCGTAATTGCGATTTGTTGTTCCGTGACCCAGTCGAGATTTTTGTCCAGCCAGGACATAGCCCGAGCCACGCCCTTGTCCCGGACGAGAGTATCGATAGGATTTGCGGCGCGCGCGGTCAGCGTTCCCATGGACGATAGGATACCGAACAAGAAAAAAACTTTCACGGACTTTATGAGGGCGCGGTTCGCGAGTGAGCGAGCTGCCCAGGCGGAAATTTGACGCGATTTCACTTCAGCGCTTTACCGCGGGCTTGGAGTGCGCATCGGTTCCGCAGAGTGCAACGATTTCTTCGTCGGTCATGACGCGCTCGGCTTTCTTGGCGGCCTGAAAGATGCGGTCAACGAGTTCGTCGCTAGCCGGAATTTCGTGCCTCTCGAGCCAGTAAGTGACGTTGGAGCGGCCGCTCAAGGGGCCGATTTCGATTATCTGCTCCATACCAAAAAGATGCGAGGGCACGCCGCTGTAAACGGAGTCGGCGAGCATGACGTCATTTTTTCTGTAGGCTTTGATAATCGCGGCGGCGTGTACGCCGGTGGCGGTGCGAAAAGCGTCGCGTCCGACAACGGGATAATTCGGAGGCACAACGGTGTGCGTGGCGCGGGATACCGCTTCTGAATATTCTTTCAGTTTGGAGAGGTCGCGGTCAATCAAACCCATAAGACGAAGATTGACGAGCATGAGTTCCATGGGCGTGTTCCCGACGCGCTCGCCGAGAGAATTCGCAGCGGCATGGACCTGATCGGCTCCGGCAGCGATGGCGGCGAGTGAATTTGCGATGGAGAGGCCGCGGTCGTTGTGGCCGTGCCAGTCCACGCGAATTTTTTCCCCGGATGGTTTCACGACTTCGTCGATGGCGAAGCGAATGAGATTGTAAGCGCCGCGCGGTTCCGCGTGGCCGACCGTGTCGCACAGGACGATGGCGCGTGCGCCGCAGCGGATCGCGGTGGTGTAGAGAGTCTTCACGGTGGCGGCGTCGGCGCGCGTCGTGTCTTCGGTGACGTACATGACGGGCAAATTTTGCGCGACGGCGAACTTCACGGCGTCTTCGGTGGTGCGTTGAAGGTGATCGACTGTCCAGTCCTCGACGAGCCGGCGGATGGGGCTTGAACCAAGAAACGTGGCGGCCTCGATGGCGATGCCGGCGTTTTGCGAAATTTCCGCGATGGGGCGAATATCGTTTACGTGAGTGCGGGCGGCACAATTCGGGCGGATTTTCATGCGGCAACGAACGATTTCCTTCGCGAGGGCTTCCGTGTCGTTGTAAGCGCGCGGGCCGGCGCCGGGAAGGCCGATATTTACAGTGTCGATGCCGAGGTCTTCCATCAAATGCAAAATGTGGATTTTTTCTTCGATGCTGGGGTCGCGCACGGAGGGATTTTGCAGGCCGTCGCGCAGCGTCTCGTCATTCAGCATGACTTTGCGGTCGGGGGGAATGTCGCGGCCTTTGGCCGTGTTCCAGTCGTAAATCAATTCGCTTAAATCCATCAATGCTCCGTTACCGTGCCACTTCTCGCAAATAATTCAGCCGATGCGCGAATTCTAACCGATTTTCCAGGGCTC
>JBOGNJ010000020.1:0-5881 GCA_050746905.1 Candidatus Acidiferrales bacterium | reverse complement strand
CTTCCCATTGTGTAGATGTCCCGGTCAGCCCGCGATTGAAGCCTACATCAAAGACCAAATCCTTCCGCGCCTCGTAGCTGACAGCCCAAAGATTGCCCACGGCATTGCCCCGCAGGAATGGTTGCGTGAAGTGCCATATTTCACCAGACAGAGCGACTCGGCGCGTGAGGAGATGGGAAATGGTCAACGATTGGCCAAACTGCGCGCGACGCACCGGCCCTTGCGCCACCTCGTTCAAAAAAGCGTTTGCGTCGTAATGAAATCCCCTGACGTCGGCGCTCGCCAGAACCAGAAATGAATTGCTGGCGCTTCCGATATCCAGGTCAGGAGCGCCACCATTGTAGACGCGGCGGAAATAGCTGACGGCCAGCGTCGGCTTCGCGCCTTCTCCTTGGTAAAGCACGCCTTGCGCGCCCAGGAAAAAATCGGCCACGCCGTTCGCGGTCTTTCCTTCCGCTGTGAAGTGTGCGATAGGCTCGCCTGCAGCCAATAGTTCCAAACGAGGCGCCACGGTAAATTTAACGACTTCGTTAAAATTGTAGAGGGATGAGAACTCCGGTGACTCGCTCGCACCCTGAAAGCCGCTCTCAAACTGTAGGTAGCCCACCGGCGTTAGTGTCGCAGGAGTCGAAACAGTCGGGCGGCCAGGATTCGCTTCCGGCCCACTGCCTGCCTGCGACTGCGCGCCGCTCGGCTGAACGAAAACCCCGAAGCTCAGAAAAAAGACCAGAAATATCAGACGGAAACTCGGAAAAAAGTTCAGACCGCAGCCCAGCAAGAAAACTACCGCACGTCTCACTCCGGCTTCCCCCACGGCTGCATCCTAGCACACCCGCCCGTCACCTCCGGCCGCGTCGTCGCTACCTTTGAAACTAAACGAACGGGTTTTCGTCCGCCGTCGGCCCGTACACCACCGGAACCGGCACATCGAGCAGCCGCAGGTACACCGACAATTGCCCGCGATGGTGATACATGTGATTCAGCACGTTCGTTCGCAGCGCCTTGATGCGCAGCTTCTTGACGATTTCCTTCCCTTTGAAAGTCAGCCGCCAGCTTTCCAAAGCCGTTTCCTCGCTCATCTTGCTAAGGGCTTCGTCGCCGCTGCGAACGTTTTTCTCGAATGCCGCGCGAATTTCCTCCACGCTGTTCGCGACCGGCGGCGGAGCGCTGCCTGCGGCAAACTCGCCGGATTGCGCGATTCTTTCGGCCATGCCGGGAATGTTGGCGACGTGCATCGCCAACTCGCCCAGCGATCTCGATTTGGGATGCGGCTTCCAGCCGAGTTTGTCCTGCGGGATTCTTTCGAGCACCCTCCGAGTCGCTGGCGCTTCCTCGCGAAATTCATTCAGTATGGATTCAACCATGGCTCCTCTCAGATCTCCTTTCAATAAGTCGGCCTGTGCCTTCACCATAGCGGGCCGCTGAAAAACATGTGTGCTTGCCTTTGTAGGGGCCGCCTGCCCGCGGTGGCGGGCTTTGCGCAGCCCTTTACGTTGCCCTCATTTTTTTGTATGCCGGAATCGTGCACGTCAATCACAGTACCTTTTCTCCTAGCTTGTTAGAGGACGCAGCGCACACTGCGCCCTCATCAAAAATAATTTTCAACGCCGCGCTTCGGCCCGAACGCGAACGCCATTGAGAATATGCGTCCAGCCCGTCCCGATGCGTTGCCGGTTCTCTTCCGGAATCGCGCCCAGGGCGAAGTGGTGAAACGCGATCAGCGTCCCGCCTTCGATTTCGCTCAGCCGGTATTGCACGTTGGAGACAACCGCGTACGACATGAACAGCGGCCCACAGATCTCAAGAAGTGTCGGCCGCTTGATGGCCTGCACGTTTCCCCAGAAGTGGCCGTTGCCGTCGCCCAGGTCGCGATACCACCGCCCACCTGGCCACGCTTCGAGCTTCATCGACATGGACGTGCCATCGGGCGCGTCGAAGCCTGGTCCGAGCTGTTCGAGCAACGCCGCGAAGCTCGTTTCGAGCGGCGCGTGCACCTGGATTTCCTGCGTCACGTTCAGAATCAGATTCTCGACTGCTGGTGCCGCTGTTGCGGTACTCATGCTTCCTCCTTATGAAGTGGTTTAGCTGAATCGGATTTCTGCG
Source organism: Candidatus Acidiferrales bacterium (assembly GCA_050746905.1). Lineage (GTDB taxonomy): Bacteria > Acidobacteriota > Terriglobia > Acidiferrales > UBA7541 > DAHUXN01. Next base: position 3,778 of record JBOGNJ010000020.1, on the reverse strand, counting down.
TTTTTACCTCGGCGCGCTCTTTTATGCGAAGCAACTGATGCTGCCAGAACCGTTCGAACGTTTCGGTCCATTCATGCAACGGCCGGATGGCCGCCGCATTGGTGCGATAGAGCATACGCCGCCCCTGCCGCCGCGCGCGTACCAAGCCCACGTCGCGCAGCACCCGCAGATGCTTCGACACCGAGGGCTGCGCCAGCCGCAACGTCACCACGATGTCGCCCACGGGACGCTCCTGCACCGCCAGATAGCTCAGGATCTCCCGCCGGCGCGGCTCCGCGACAGCATTGAAGGCGTCCGAGGTTGTTGTGGCCCGTGGCATGGGCAAACATTACATTCCCATATAGGAATATGTCAAGTGAAATTTTTCGATACTCTCGAACCTGCGGTTTCGAATTGAATGCGTCACTTCCAGGAAAAATGCGTCGCGGATGATTCGACTGGCGCTACGCCACGGACTATTCAATCAAATAGGATTTTTGCCTTACCGGCTCTCCTCCACCACGCGCCCATTGAGCGGTTGAACGGGCCGCGCATCGTGCGGATAAAGGTTGGCGAACGCGTTGATCTCCTCTGCCGAAATGTCCATTGGAGCTTTCAGTACAAACCACGTAACGCCCTCCGTGCACGGCGGGGCTGTTTGCGACCCCATGTATGTGTAATATGCAGTGTTGCGCGGCAGCAGACCGGCGGGATTTATGTCCACGCCGGGAATCTCGTGCTCTTTGCCCGCGGTCTTTGGCATGTATTTCCACAGCCGCTGAATGGTGACGTTCGCGCTGCCAGCCTCCAGCAGAACGGCCACCGCGGCAACCTTCCCGTCGCCGGCTTTGTACATGAAGTGGATCGCCATGTCCGATGGTTTGCCGTCAACGTACTCTTCGCTGGGATGGTGAAAGTGGAATTGCGTCAGCTCGTAGCGTTTCTCTCCCGATTTGTTATCGACGACCAAAACATTGCCGTTTTCTGGAGGATAGTTCACGCGCACCGCTCTGTAGCCGTTGTTAATAATTCTGAGCGGACCGTTTTTGTCTTCGAATCGTATCGCTGGCAGTTCCACCCTCTTCGCATTTCGAATGTCGATCGGAGATTGTTCCTTGCCTTTGCAGGCAGCGTACGCCGGATCCAAGTCGCCCCAATGCTGGGGCCCGCTCGCCCCTGAGTAACTCCACGGCGTCTTCCATTGCACTCGTGGACCTGCGGGCGCCAAAACCGCCGCAACAACCAGCAACGCAAACGTCATCCAAGCTTTTCGCAAATTGCACCTCGCTTTGCGCTCAAAATCGTAGTGCCGCTTGCACCGAGCGGCGACTTACCCGCCCCGCTTGCGCACACCTCCCGAATTTCCGTAAAGTATGCTCCTTGCCTTACATCGACACTTCGTCTACCATCGAAGTATGAATGACAACTCCGCCGACGCCGGCGTCGCCCGCATTGCCGCCGCCATCGGTGAGCCTGCGCGGGCTCGCATGCTCTACTGCCTGGTGGACGGCCGCGCGCGCACCAGCACCGAGTTGTCGATTGTCGCGGACGTCAGCCCGTCAACCGCCAGCGCGCACCTTCAGCGCCTTACCGCGCAACGACTGGTACGAGTTCTCGCTCAGGGCAAGCATCGCTACTACAGTCTCGACGGGACCAACGTCGCCGCTGCGCTCGAAGCCTTGAGCATCCTCGCCGGCGGCTCGCGCAACGTTTCCGTGCCCAACACGCCCAGCCGCCTCCGCGCCGCCCGGACTTGCTACGACCACATCGCGGGCGTCCTCGGTGTCACGCTCCACGACCGCTTCAAGTTGTTGCGATGGCTGTCCGACATTTCCGGGAGTCGCAACGAATACAGCGTCACACCAAGCGGAGCGAACGCGTTTCGGGCGCTTGGTATTGACGTCGATGCGGCTCGCATGCAACGCCGCCGTTTTGCGTATGCTTGTGTGGACTGGAGTGAGCGGCGGCCGCATGTCGGCGGCGCGGTTGGCGCGGCCCTGCTCAGCGTCGCCCTGAAACGAAAATGGGTTCTGCAGGATCTCGACAGTCGCGCCCTAACCGTCACAAAATTTGGCCGGCGCGAAATGCTCGCTCGCTTCGGCCTTCATAATTAACTCATCGCATCTCCCTCGTACAGCCACCTCATTTTGGTGGCAAACCAAACCTCAGGGTATAATCGCAGGATGCCTATGAAGCATAAAGGTCCACGGATACGCAGCACCACCGTACTGTGCGTGCGAAAGGACGGCCACGTCGTCCTCGCGGGCGACGGCCAGGTTACGTTGGGCGAAGGCGTCGTGAAACACAACGCCAAAAAAATCCGCCGCCTCTTCAGCGACAAAATTCTCGCGGGCTTCGCGGGCAGCACCGCCGACGCACTTTCGCTTTTCACGCGCTTCGAAAACAAGCTGCAGGAATATCACGGCAATCTCGCGCGTGCCGCGGTCGAGCTGTCGAAAGAATGGCGCACAGATCGCTCCCTGCGTCACCTCGAAGCCCTTCTGATTGTCGCCGACGCCAAATCCACTTTTCTGCTTTCCGGCAATGGCGACGTGATCGAGCCCGACGACGGCATCTGCGCCATCGGCTCCGGCGGCCCGTACGCGCTCTCCGCCGCGCGCGCGTTGGCGAAGCACACGAAAATGAACGCGAAGGACATCGCGCAGGAAGCCATGCGCATTGCCAGCGAAATCTGCATCTATACAAATGGCAATTTCACCATCGAGGAACTTTAGTGCGTGATTGTTCTGTTTCGCGTCAGGGCACGGCTTCAGCCGTGCCGTTAAGTGTCCAGCATCGCTGCGGCTTCAGCCGCTGAGGTTTGTCGTCATGAGTTGCTACCAAGATTCTTCAGCGGCCAAGCAGACATTGTTGTCATCCCGAGGAGCTTGCCCGCCGCGGCGAGCTTGCCTGCCGCAGGCAGGGGATCTGCTTTTTGCAATTTTTTACTTTTTGTTTCGTACCGTGTTATTAGACCCGCCAGCGAGGTTCTGTGAACGACAAGGGTAAGGATGGAAAAGATATGGTGATTTATCTCAACGGCGAATCTCCCGCGGCCGAGCCCGAGCCGATGCCCTCGTTTGACGAGCTGACGCCGCGCGAAATCGTCGTCGAGCTCGACAAATATATAATCGGCCAGACGCCCGCCAAACGCGCCGTCGCTGTCGCCCTTCGCAATCGCGTCCGCCGCCAAAAGCTTCCGCCCGAAATGGCCGAAGACGTCCTGCCCAAAAATATTTTGATGATCGGTCCCACCGGAGTCGGCAAGACGGAAATCGCCCGCCGCCTCGCGCGCCTCGCGGGCTGCCCTTTTGTGAAAGTCGAAGCCTCGAAGTACACCGAAGTCGGCTATGTCGGCCGCGACGTTGAATCCATGGTCCGCGATCTGGTCGAAGTCGCCCTCGACATGGTGCGCGAGGAAAAGCTCGACGAAGTCGCCGAGCGCGCCGAACAAGCCGCCGAGGAACGTCTCCTCGATTTGCTTTTGCCCGTTTCGCCGCCTCCGACGACTATCGAAGGCACAACTCCCTCTTCCGAGGCTCAGCGCAAGGAAATCGCGCAGCGCACGCGCGAAAAATTGCGCGTCCAATTGCGCGAAGGCAAGCTCGACCAGCGCATGGTCGAAGTCGAAGTCCGCGAACGCATGATGCCCGCCTTCGAAATCGTCTCCAGCCAGGGCGTCGAGGAAATGGACATCAACGTCAAGGACATGCTCTCCGGCATGTTCGGCCAGCAAAAAAAGAAACGCAAAATGACCGTCGCCGAGGCCTACGATTATTTAATTCAGGACGAAGAAAAC
>JBOGNJ010000019.1:0-17705 GCA_050746905.1 Candidatus Acidiferrales bacterium | reverse complement strand
GCAAGTCTCGTCAGATGTTTATGCCATCAAGGGCGCGAAAATCTTTACGCTCGCGGGAGCGCCCATTGACAACGGCACAGTCGTGATTCGCGACGGCAAAATCGCCGCAGTCGGCGCTGACGTTGCGATTCCCGAAGGCGCGAAAGTTATCGACGCCACTGGCTTGCAGGTGTATCCCGGCATGTTCGATCCGGTCACGCAGATTGGCCTGGAAGAAGTAGGCGCGGTTAATGCGACGATCGACAGCACGGAAACCGGCGAATTCAATCCTGACGTTGTGGCTGCGACGGCGTTCAATGCCGATAGCGCGCACGTTGACGTGACGCGCGCCGAGGGCATCACCGAAGTGCTCACCGTGCCGGGCAGCCTCGGCGGCTTTGGCCGCGGCGGCAGCGTGATCGGCGGGGAGGCGTCGGCCGTGAATTTGGGCGGCTGGAACATCAACGACATGGTGATTCGCCGCGACGCGGGCATGGAACTGACCTGGCCGTCGATTCAGACTGGCTCCTTCGATTTCTCGACGTTCACGTTTACGCAGCGGCCGTACGCCGAGGCGAAAAAAGACTACGAGAAGAAAGTCGACCAGCTCGACGATTTGTTCGACGCGGCGCGGCATTACGCCGAAGCGAAGGAAAAAGGCAATCCGGATAATTTCCCGCGCGATTTGAAGTTCGATGCGCTCATGCCCGTCGTCGAAGGGAAGGAGCCGCTGATTGTCGTGGCGTTCAAGGCGCGCGACATTCGCAACGCCGTCGAATTCTGCGAGAAACAGAAGGTGCGCATGATTCTGGCGGGCGCGTCGGAGGCGTGGAAAACCATTGATCTGCTGAAGAAGGACAACATTCCCGTGATCATCGGGCCGGTTCTTACGATGCCGCAATCGGAGGACGATTCGTACGATTCCGAATACGCGATGCCGGGGCAGCTTTACGCCGCGGGCATCAAGATAGCATTCGGGAGCTTCAACACTTCGTTTTCGCGGCGCTTGCCGCAGTCCGCGGGTACGGCTGTTGGTTATGGCTTGCCTGAAGATGCTGCGCTGAAGGCCGTCACGCTCAACGCCGCGCAAATGCTGGGGCTGGGCGATCAGCTTGGCACAATCGAGCCGGGCAAAGTCGCGAACATTGTGGTGACCAACGGCGATCTGCTCGAATTGCGCACCCAGGTGAAGTATTTGTTCATCAAAGGCCAGCAAACCAGCCTCGACAACAAACAGCTCGAACTCTACGAGCGCTACAGCAAGCGGCCGAAGCTCGAAACGCACTAAATTCGTCCAGTAATGCGACGGATGCGGAGGGGTCTCCCTTCTTGCGGGGGTCCGAAGCAACAGCAGATTCCCTGCCTGCCCGCCGCGCGGCAGGCAAGCTCGTCGCGTTTCCTTGGAATGACAGCGGATTATTGAATTAGCCGGCCGCAGTCTGCCGTTCGTCGCCTCGAAACTTCCCGTACTGAGCGGTTCCTTTACATCTGTAACATCCGTCTCACTGAAATCGGCGAGTGCTGCGGCGGAGTTGCTTTTTTTCGTGGCGAGGCGTCCAATAAATAAGAGACATCGGTAATCGTCAGGGCATCTTGCCTCATCCAATCCTGTAGAGGTGTACCATGCGTGAAGCGGTGGTTGTCAGTTCGGTGCGGACGGCGGTGGGCAAGGCATTCAAGGGGACGCTGCGCGCGGCGCGCCCCGATGATTTGGCGGCCACGGTGATGCGCGAAGCGATTGCGCGCGTGCCGGACCTTGACCCGAAAGAAATCGAAGACGTGATTATGGGCTGCGCCATGCCGGAAGCGGAGCAGGGAATGAACGTGGCGCGCATTGCGTCGATACGCGCGGGCCTGCCGGTGGAAGCGTCGGCAATGACCATCAATCGCTTCTGCTCGTCCGGATTGCAATCCATCGCACTCGCGGCGCAGCGGATTATGGCGGGGCAGGGCGAAGTGATTCTTGCGGGCGGCGTCGAGTCGATGAGCCTGATTCCCATGGGCGGAAATAAAATTTCCCCGAATCCGTGGCTGATGGATCATTATCCTGACACGTATTTGGGAATGGGATTGACGGCGGAGAATCTGTCGAAGAAATACGGCATTAGCCGTGAGCAGGCGGACGAATTTTCTTTTCAGAGCCACCAGAAAGCGATTGCGGCGATTGCGGCGGGAAAATTCAAGGATGAAGTGGTGCCGGTCGAGGTGGATTTCACGTCGCTCGATGGCTCAAATGGCGGGCGGCCAAAAACGACGAAGGCGATTTTCGACACGGACGAAGGGCCGCGCGCGGATACTTCGCTCGAAGCGCTTGCTAAATTGAAGCCCGTGTTTCACGCGAAGGGCGTGGTGACGGCGGGAAACAGTTCGCAGATGAGCGACGGCGCGGCCGCGGCGGTGGTGATGTCGGCAGAACGCGCGCGTTCGCTGGGCGCGAAGCCACTGGCGCGATTCGTTTCATTTGCAACGGCAGGCTGCCCGCCGGAAGAAATGGGCGTCGGCCCTGTATTTGCGATTCCGAAGGCACTGAAGCTTGCGGGCCTGACGCTCGAGCAAATTGACGTGATCGAATTGAATGAGGCGTTCGCGGCGCAGGCTATGACGGTCATTAAGCTGGCGAAACTCGATCCGGCGCGCGTGAATCCAAACGGCGGCGCAGTCGCGCTGGGCCATCCGCTGGGATGCACGGGCGCGAAATTGACGGCGACAATTCTGCGCGAACTCGCACGGCGCGGCGACAAAGGACGCTACGGCCTGGTGACGATGTGCGTCGGCGGCGGAATGGGCGCGGCAGGCATTTTCGAGCGCGCTGCCTGAAGCAGCGAATTTTTCGCACTTTTCGCACCCGAAAATATTCAGGCGTTTACCCGCGGCAGGGAATCCCGCTAAGATAGCTAAGTCGTGGGCCAAGTGCTTTACGCCCGGTTTTACATTCGGCGTTGAACTCGGTTTTCAATTCAGCTTCACAGGAAAAAATGCCGTCACCCGCCACTTGGTATTTTGCGTACGCCAGCAATATGAACTCGGCGCAAATGCGCACGCGCGCGGAAGTTCTGGAAGAGAATCGCGGGAGGCTGGAGAATTACGAGTTGGTGTTCAACCGCAAAGCGCGCGGCGGCGTGGCGACGGCGAATATCCGGCAGGCGCCGGGGAAGGTTGTCGAAGGCGTGCTCTACCGGATCCCAGAGAGCGCGTTTCGCAATCTGGATCGTTACGAGGGAGCGCCGCAACAGTACCGGCGCATCGAAGTGACGGTCACCTATGGCGAAGGCAAAAAGGCCGGCGCGCAGGTTTACATTGCGACGAAAGTGGATAAGGGGCTGCGCCCCGCGCCGCATTATCTGCAAACAATCTTGGACGGCGCCGCGGAGCACAAATTTCCCACGGAGTACGTGGAGAAAATCAAAGAGGCAGCACAAAGCGGATAATTTTTTGCCAGCGCCGGGAACGGCGGCGACATTTCCTGGGAGGCAAGGAGGCACATGGGCACGACAACAGCTACGCAGAATTTGACGCGCGGCGGCGGGTTTTTGATTTCCGCGTGCCGTCCCGAGGATGTGTTCACGCCCGCTGACTTGACGGGCGACCAGCGGCTGATTGGCCAGACGGCGGAAGAGTTTGTGGCGAAGGAAGTGTTGCCGCTCGCGGCGGAGCTCGAACAGCACAAAGAAGGCTTGATGCCGCAAGTGTTGAAAAAAGCGGGCGAAGTGGGATTGCTCGGCGGCGGAATCCCGGAAGAATACGGCGGCGCGGGGCTGGACAAGGTTTCCGCGACATTACTTGCCGAAAAGCTTTCCGCGTATGCGTCGTTCGCCGTGACGCATGGCGGGCATTCGGGAATCGGCACGGTGCCGATCGTTTATTTCGGCACTGAGGAGCAAAAGAAAAAATATCTGCCGCGCATCGCCACGGGCGAAATTATTTCGTGCTACTGCTTGTCGGAGCCGCAGGCGGGTTCGGACGCGCTGGCCGCGCGAACACGCGCCGTGCTCTCGCCTGACGGGAAGAACTGGATCCTCAACGGGCAAAAAATGTGGATCACGAATGGCGGGTTCGCGGATTTGTTCGTGGTGTTCGCGAAAGTGGATGGCGAGAAGTTTTCATGCTTTTTGGTAGAGCGCGGCGCGCCGGGATTCTCCTCGGGCGCGGAAGAAAAGAAGATGGGCATCAAGGGCAGCTCGACGGTCGCGCTGTTTTTCGAAAACACTCCAGTGCCGAAGGAAAATCTGCTGCATGAGATCGGGCGCGGGCACATCGTCGCGTTCAATACACTGAACACGGGAAGATTCAGCCTGGGCGCCTATTGCCTGGGCGGCTCGAAAAAAGTATTGGAGGCGGCCTCGAAATATTCGAAGGAACGCACGGCGTTCGGCAAGCAGCTTGCAAAATTCGGATTGATCGATGCAAAACTGGCGGAGATGGCGGTTCGAATCTATGCGGTCGAATCGATGATTTACCGCTCGGCCGGACAGATTGACTTCGCGATGGCGAATTTGCCCGAAGGAATGACGAAAACCGAGCAAGCCATGAAGATGCTCGAGGAATATGCGATTGAAAGCTCGATCAGCAAAGTGTATGGCAGCGAAGTGGTGGATTACTGCGTCGATGAAGCGGTGCAGATTTTCGGCGGCTACGGATATCATGAGGATTATCCGGTGGCGCGTCCCTATCGCGACAGCCGCATCAATCGAATTTTCGAGGGCACGAACGAAATCAACCGCATGCTGATTATTCAGATGTTGATGAAGCGCGCGATGTCGGGCGGGCTGCCGCTGATTCCCGCAGCGATGAAGCTGGCGGAAGAAGTTCTGGCAGGGCCGTCGCTCGAGGAAGGACCGACGGGGGCGCTGGCGCAAGAGGAGCGACTTGTGGCGAACGGGAAGAAGATTTTTCTGTTGGTAGCGGGCGCTGCGGTGCAGAAATTCCGCGAACAGCTTGCGGAACAGCAGGAGATTGTCGCGTCGCTGGCAAACGTGGTGATGGAAATTTATGCGATGGAGTCTTGCCTGCGGCGCGCGCAAAAGACCACGAACGCCAAGGCGGGAGAAACAGCTTCGCTGATGGCCGATGCTACGCGGGCATTCATTTCCGACGCAGCCGACCGCATTGAACGCGAGGCACGAACAGCGTTAGCCGCGACCGTCGAAGGCGACAATCTGCGCACGCAGATCGCGGTGCTACGGCGTTTCGCCAAGCGCGACGCCGTGGATACGATTGCGCTGCGGCGACGTGTAGCGGCGGCGGTCTTGGCGGGCGACCGCTATCCGTTCGAGGGCCGTTGAAAAAAGCAGCTACGCGGAAGCGAACAAAGAGTAACGCTCGACCGAGCCGCAAGCCTGCTCGAAAGGCGTCCGGGGATTCGGTCGCCTGGGTCCGCTCACTCGCTGCGCCGTACTTGAAAAGCTATAAGCCCGTCGCGGCAAAGACCCATGGTTTGCAGGGTTATTGGTTCCTCGCGTCGCCCGAGGCGCACGCTCGAAAGGGAAATACGCCTGCCGGAAAAGCTCCGACGCCTGGGCAGGCAGCCGGATTTTTTCTTGGTTATCTCACGAGCGGCGATGAGTACTCGTTTTTCTCACCCGAACCGCCAGAATGCCTGCTTTTTGCCTGGATCAGCCCCGTGGGCGGCGCACTTCACCGGCGGCTTGTGCAGCAGCCGGGTAGCTTGTTGCGGAAGACCTTCGAGTATATTCGGTGGCTCACGCATCGGCCTCCGCGATTTGTCTTCCATGAGAAGGAACTTCCGGCGATGGCGCGCCACGTTTCGATGAAGGGTTGGCCGGATGAGAAGCGCGAGCATTTTTCACGGAATTTCCTCATTGAAACCCTCGCGTGGTTGGTGCGCAGCGGGCTGGTGCGGAAGCTGAGGGAAACTGATTAGACGGCTTCGACTGACGCACTTTCCCAATCGCACTCCGCAAAATGAGTCACATTCTGGGAATCTGCCTAGCACAATGACACCCGGCCCGTTGAAGCGATTCTCTTAAGTGAATGAGCCAGAGACACTTCCGGCGCGGTCTTTTCGGTCACCTGCTTGCATCTAAGGAAGCGGGGGTAAGTGACCGAATGAGCATTAAGAGTGTTCCCAAGTGGGTTTGGTGGGTTGCTGTCGTCCTGATTGTCCTGCAGATGTACTTTTTCCAGGAGCTGGTGGCGGCGTATCTGATTTTTGGCCTTCTGTTTGGCGGCTTCCTGGTGCTGCTGCTGGCCGTTTACCTTGTCAGCGAGGTTGGAGACCGCGGCTTGGGGTGGATGGAGACCAACGGCCGCGTATTGGTAAAAGTGGCGCGCCAGCAGTGGGGCCGCATCGAGGCCATCAGTAAAAAGACATTCCGCCATCAACATTCATAGTTTGGCCGGTGATGGCGCTTGCCTCGGATGAGGCGAGAAACAGCGCAGCGGCGGCGATTTCGTCCGCCGTTTGCGGCCTTCCTTGAAGTATTCCGCGCAGAAATCCCTGAAAGAGCTTTTCCGGCTCCTCGTGCAGGCGTTCCGCAAGGGCGTTACCGAGGGCTTGCGACATTTCCGTTTCGGAAACCGGGCCAGGGCAAATCGCATTCACGCGGACGCCTTTTCGGCCTGATTCCGCCGCGAGAGTGCGCGTCAAACCCCCAAGGCCTGCTTTCGATGCCGCGTAGGGGCTATTCCATTGGAACGCGCCTTTGCCCGCAACGCTTGAGATGTTGATGATTGAGCCTGAGCCGCGGCTATACATTTCCGGCAGAACGAGCCTGGACAACAGAAATGGCGCACGCAGGTTCACCGAGAGGACTTCATCCCATTCCTCGGGGGAAATTTCTTCGACCGCCTTGACCGGGCCGAGCAGCCCCGCATTGTTCACTAGGATGTCGATTTGGCCGAAGCGTTTACGGGCTTCTTCGACGATCTGTCGGCAGCCGGATTCTTGCGCGACGTCGGCCGAGATTGCCGCCGCTTTTTGTCCGACTGCGTGGATTTCGGCAGCGACGGCGTCGACTTCTTTTGACGTGCGAGCTGCGACGAGCACTGCCGCGCCTTCGGCAGCGAAGCGACGTGCGATGGCTCGGCCAATACCACGACCGCCGCCTGTGATTACGGCAACTTTATCCTTGAGCAGCATGGGAACGCTCCTAAGTTCGAATGTTCGGGCAATCGAGGATATCATTATCATTAAGGAAGAGATTGCGCTCTTCGCCGGGGAGGGAGTTGAGCGAAAGCGGGTGACGGCGTGAGGCGGGATGGGGTAACATAAGTTCACATGCTTGGTGACCTGACGAACATTCAAGGTGCGGGTAACGGCGGGACAGCGAACGGCCGGAAGGTGCTGGTGCGGGTGCGTCCGCGAGGGTTCTGCGCGGGCGTGGTGCGCGCAGTCGATATCGTTGAGCTGGCGCTCGAGGCGTACGGCGCGCCGGTATATGTGCACCACGAGATTGTTCATAACCGTTATGTCGTGGAACAGTTGCGGCATCGCGGGGCGATATTTGTAGAATCCATCGGCGAAGTGCCCATGGGGGCGGTGCTGGTTTTCAGCGCGCATGGTGTTCCGCCGCGAGTTCGGGAAGAAGCTACCGAGCGCAGCCTGCGCGTGATTGACGCGACGTGTCCTCTGGTGACGAAAGTGCATTTGGAGGCGCGAAAGTTCGCGCGCGAGGAGCGCACGCTGATTTTGATCGGCCATCGCGACCACCAGGAAATTGTGGGGACGTCGGGCGAAGCGCCGCAGCAAACGGTGGTTGTGGGGAGCGTTGAGGAAGTCGACGAACTGCAGGTGGAAAATCCGGAACGGCTCGCGTATTTGACGCAGACCACTCTGAGCCTTTACGACACGCAGGAAATTGTGGCGCGCTTGCGGCAGCGTTTTCCGAAAATTGTCGGACCGGCGTCGGACGATATTTGCTACGCGACGCAAAATCGTCAGGAAGCAGTCGAATCGCTGACGCGCGAAGTGGATATGATTCTGGTGGTCGGATCGGCGAATAGCTCGAATTCAAACCGTCTGGTCGAAGTGGCACAGCGCGCCGGCGTGGCGGCTCGGTTGATTGAAGACGGCAACGATCTGCAAGCGGCGTGGTTCGAAGGGGTCGCGCGATTGGGGCTGACGGCGGGGGCCTCGGCGCCGGAGATCTTGGTCGAGCAGGTGAGCCAGCGTTTGGCGAATTTCGGATTCACGGACCAGCGGGATCTCGATTTGATCCGCGAGGACGTACGGTTTACGCTGCCTCCGGAGCTTGCCGCGCGGCGGAAACCCGTGGCGAGTTAAGCCGCAGGACTAATCCAATCAGAGGAGCAACGCATGGCGGTGCGGATCGTGCGCCAGCCGAAGCAAATCATTTTGTTGGGCTCGCCAACAAGTGCGGCGGCACTTGCGGCAGGGCATGAAAAGGCTCCTCAGGCGTTGCGGGCCGCCGGACTCGTCGAACGGCTGCAATCGTTGGGCTACAGTGTTACCGACATGGGCGACGATCCCGTTGTGACCTACCAGCCGGACGAAGAAACTCCTCGCGCGCGGAATTTGCCTCGTGTCGTGAAGGCCCTCGAAGCGTTGAAGCCACGCGTGGAAGCCGCGGTGAAAACCGGCGGACTGCCGCTGATTATCAGCGGTGATTGTTCTTCGGCGCTCGCGACGATTGCAGGAGTGCGGCGATATTATCGCGGCGCGAGCATCGTGTACATGGATCGCGACGCTGATTTGAATATTCCGGCGACGTCGCCATCGGGATGCGTCGACGGCATGGTTGTATCGCATCTGACAGGCCGCGGCGCGGCGGAGATGGTTCGTTTCTGGGGTGAGCCACCCCTGGTGCGCGACCCGGACGTGGCGCTTTTTGGCGTGAATCGGCTGGACGCGCCGGAAGAGGAAATGCTTTCGCGTTTTCCGATCCGGATTTTTCGCGCGAGCGACATCCAGAGAATGGGCGCGGTGGCCGCGGCGGAGGCGGCCGTGGAGCGCATTCACGGCGGCAGAAACGAGCTGGTTGTGCACTTGGACGTTGACGTGATTGCAAGCGAAGATTTTCAAGCGACCGATGTGCCGGGAGCGGGAGGGTTGCGGCTGGAAGAGGTTCGCCAGGCGCTGGAAGTTTTTGCGAAGCAAGGACGGCTGGTGGCTTTGGAAGTCGCTGCGTACAATCCGGAGCGCGACAGCGAAGGTCGCGGAGCGCGAATCGTTGTGGATTTGATTGCCGCCGTTCTCGGCGCGCGGATCGAGTCGCAAACAGAACCGGTCGCGCCTGCTGCCGATAATCCGGCACAGCCCGCTGCTTCCGCGAGTCCCGCTGAGTCGTCATCGAACGAATCGTCCGCGGCTGATGATTCGCCGGCAGCTGGCTCTTCGGAACAAGCGACATCAGCTTCCGGAGAGTGAACTCCTCTTTTATTCCTGCGGTTTTTATTTGCGATATGGAAAGCCCCAGCGTGTATCCGCGTTCAACTTCCAAAGATATCCGTATCCAGATTGCGTTTCAGGTGCGGCGATGAGGCGCGGCGCAAAACGCGCAGTGATGCCGCGGCGCGCGCTGGCCGAAGGCCGCAACCGTCCCCCGATGCTCGAGAATCGCGCGGGCAAGCTGCGTCTGGACATGAACGAAAATCTGCTGGGCTGCTCGCCGAAAGTGCGTGCGGCATTGCGGCGGCTCGACGCACAAACATTGGCGACTTATCCCGAAAAAGAGTCGGCGATTGCCAGGATGGCGCCGCGGCTTGGAGTGCGGCCGCACGAGATGCTGGTGGTTGGTGGAATTGACGAAGCGCTGCGGCTGATTGCGGATGTGTACGTCGAGCGCGGACGCTCCGTTTTGCTGGTTGAGCCCACGTTTCCGATGTACCGGTTTTATGCGGAGCAACGGGACGCGAAAATTCGCGCTTTGCATTACGGCCGCGAAATGCGATTCCCGCTGCGCGAAGTGCTGCGCGAGTTAAAAACGGGGCCGTCGGTTTTCTTCTTGGCGAATCCGAATAATCCGACGGGGAACTTGCTCGATGTGCGGACGCTGGGAGCAATTCTGAATGCGGCGGCGCGCACTCTTGTAGTGGTGGACGAGGCGTATTTCGAATTTTCCGGCGTTACGGTGCTGCCGGAGATTCGCCGACGGCGGAATCTGGCTGTCACGCGGACTTTTTCGAAGGCCGCGGGTCTAGCGGGATTGCGCGTGGGATGTATTTTCGCGCATCGGGATGTGGCGGAATTTCTGAAACGCGCGCAAGCGCCTTTTCCGGTTGGCGCAGCCGCGCTCGCCGCAGCGGAGGCGGCGCTGAACGATCGCGCGTTTGTCCGTCGCGTGGTGCAAGAGGTTCAGCGAGGCCGGACCATGTTAGAGCGAGGGCTTTCGCGATTAGGCGTGCGAACGTTTCCGAGTGCCGCGAATTTCGTGTCGGCGGATTTTGGAGCGCGAGGCACCGCAATCGTGGCCTCGCTTGAGCGGCGCGGTATTTTGATTCGCGATCAGGCGGGCAGTTTCGACCGGCCCGGTTTCGTCAGAATCACTGCCGGCACGGTGAAGCAGATGCGCGAATTTCTTGACGCTTTGGAAACTCTCCTATGAAACTGACGACAAGCGTGAGCGCTGCAACGACGCCGTGGGAAATAATTGTCTTTGACGTGGACGGCGTGCTGGTGGACGTGCGCGAATCGTATCAGAGGACAGTCCTCGAGACGGTCAGGCATTTCACGGGGAAGCGCGTTGGGCGCAGGGAGCTGCATGAATGGAAGAATCAGTCAGGGTTCAACGACGATTGGACGCTGACGCACGCGTGGGTGAAAAAACTCGGTGGCTGTTTTTCTTACGATGAAGTGAAGAAGCAATTCGAGAGTTTTTACTGGGACGATGGCAAGCGCGGGAACGTGGCTGGGGAGCGATGGCTGCTGTCGGCGAAGCAGTTGAAGAAATTGTCGCGCCGCGCGAGCCTGGCCATTTTTACGGGCCGCACGCGCGCGGAGCTGGACCACACACTCGAACGATTCAGGGTGCGGCAGCATTTTTCGCCAATTGTTACTGTGGAAAGCATTTCGAAGCCCAAGCCCGACCCCGAAGGCTTGCTGCAAATTCTCAACGGGCTTGCGGCGTCGAAGGCGATTTATCTGGGTGACAATGTGGATGACGCGATTGCTGCGCAGGCAGCAGGCGTGGCGTTTGTGGGTGTGCTTCCGCGGCGAAGTGTGGAGCGGCGGGTTCGCGCGAGGCGGCTGCGCGCATTAGGAGCGCGAACGATCTTGGGCGACGTGAACGAGATTGAACAATGGTTTGATGGACTGAAGGAGTGAATCGGTGGCGGCTGTTTCAAGAGACGCAACGGTGGCAGCGAAGCCGTCTGTCGGTAGCGCTCACGTCGCGTTGCTGGGACGGCTGGACATGCCAACGGATGGTGTGCGCGATTATTGCCAGCACCTGAGCGAAGCATTCGCGCGGTGCGGAGAGGTTTTGGAAATCGCCGAGGTGCGTTGGGAAAGCCAGGGCTGGCTGGAAGGGATTGGACGACTTTGGAGAGCGAGCAGGAAGTGGCGACAACGCTGGGTCCTGTTCCAATATACTTCGCTAATGTGGTCACGGCGCGGCTTTCCCGTGGGCGCGCTGGCCGTACTGTGGATTTTGAAATTGCGCGGCGCGAAGATTTGCGTGGTCTTCCACGACATCCGGTACGATCGAGCACGCGGCTGGAAACAGCGCGTCCGAGTCGCGTTCCAATACCGCACGATGCGTTTGGCTTTGCGTTGGGCGACGCGCGGCGTGTTGACCGTGCCAGCGGAGCAGGTTCCGTGGCTGCCGAAAAATTCAGCGAAGTCCGCGTTTATTCCTGTAGGAGCGAATCTGCCGAAAACCGGCGAGCAGGCGCCGAATCGCCCTACCAGGAGGAGCGGGGTCGCGACGATTGCGGTCTTTGGAATCACAGAAGGCCCGCAAGGCCAGCGGGAAGCTGCGGCAATTTCGTACTTGATCAAGAAGGTAATCGCGAAGACGCCGGAACTGCGGGTGCTTGTCATGGGACGCGGCTCCACGGAAGCGGAAGATGCTTTGCGCGGGGCGCTTGAGGGATCTGGCGTGCAAGTTTCCGTGCTTGGACTGCTGGCGGCGGAAAAGGTTCGCCAAAATCTTGCGCAGGCCGACGTGTTGCTGTGTATTCGCGGACATATTTCCAGCCGGCGTGGCAGCGCGATCGCGGGCATTGCGTGCGGTTTGCCGATTGTCGGCTATCGTGGGGAAGAAACGGCGTTTCCGATTACTGAAGCTGGCGTTTTACTTGCAGAAAACGGTGATCGCGACGGCGTCGCTGACGCTTTGTGCCGAGTTTTAACTGACGACAAATTGCGCGAGGAATTGCGCCGGCGCAGTGCCGCCGCTGAGCAGCAATATTTTTCCTGGGATGCCATTGCGGCTCAGTTCTTGCGAGTGCTGGCAGGTCGATAACTATCTTTTGCACCTTGTGCGGAGTGTGATCAAGAACGTCAACCGTGGCCGATATAGCCACTAGTGCATTCGCGTATAATGCAGACTGAATTTATCGTATTAAATTCTTCGGCGTTTCGACCAAATGATTTCCAAAACGCAGATCTCGTATAAGATTCGGCTGCACCTCGGATGCGGCCTTACGACGCCAGATGGATGGATCAACATTGACGGCTCTTGGAACGCGCGGCTCGCGAAACACCCTGTTCTACGACGCGTTGCCCACTCGCTTCGCTTGACTTCCGCCGACAAATTCGGCGTGCCCTGGAAATCGAACATCTTCATCCACGATGTCCGCAAACCACTCCCGTTCCCCTCTGATTCCGCTGAAGTGGTTTACTCCTCGCATCTACTCGAGCACCTATACTCTGAAGAGTGCAAGAATCTCATTCGAGAGTGCTTTCGTGTGCTAGCCACGGGAGGAATCTTACGAGTTGTCGTGCCCGACCTAGCCGCGATCGTTCGCGAGTATATGGGCGAGGAGCAAATTGGAGAGTCTTCAAACAACATTGGGGCACTACAGCCCGCTGACCGCTTTAATCAACGTCTACTGATGCGGTCACCGGGGCCGCCGGATGGCAATTTCTTGTATCGCTTGTATACCGCGATAGCGGACTTTCACCAGCACAAGTGGATGTACGATGCCAATTCACTCAGGGCGCTTCTGGAATCAGCCGGGTTTCGCGATGTTGACGAGATGGAACTGCATATCAGTCGAATAACCGATATCAAAAATATTGAACAGTCGAGCCGCGTTGCAAATGGTCAAGGAGTCTGCGTCGAAGGCGTAAAGCCATAAGCATTGCGCCGTATCTTCCGTGTTCGCGGTTGCGTTGAATGACGATGCGGAGCCAGGCGAGTTTTCGTGTTGCGAATCGTCGTGCTAACTTATGGTATTGCAGTGCGCCCGGGTGGCGGAATGGCATACGCAGAGGACTTAAAATCCTCAGGCCGCAAGGCCGTGTGGGTTCGACTCCCACCCCGGGTACCAAACTTTCTGTCCGTCCCTTCACCGCTTTACAGCCTCGCCCGTAAATTTTGTGACGCGTTTGCGACGCGCTCATTGCGGCCTCCCGCCGTCGACCACGCTCTGAAGCAGGTAGAACGGATCGCTCCGCCACGAACTGCGCACGTCCGCCTCGGCCTGCTCCTGCCGCGCCCGGATCCAGGGAGAGTAATGTTTCTCGGTGACGCGGATCGACGAATGCCCGAGCAGAATGGAGACGCGCTCGAGCGGCGCCCCATCGAGCAGCAACTTGACAGCGAACGTATCGCGGAAGCGATGCGCGCGGAGCCGCGCGACCTTCGCCTTTGCTCCCAGCGCGAGCAGCCGACGCTGCCAGCCGGTGGACGCCGATTCGATTCTCCCGTTGCCGCTCCAAAACCAAAACCGCTCGCTCACCTGCGGCGTCAGCTCGAGCGCCCGAATCACGAAATCGGGCAGGGCGATGTGGACGTGCTGCCCGGTCTTCTGCGTATTGAGCGTCAGCTTCGTCGAGGCCAGGCGCTCGACCGGACAGGCCGTCGCGTCTCCGATTCGCAGCCCGGTGAATCGCAGAAACAGAATGAACGAGCGCAGTCGCTGGAGGTTCGCGCGGCCGGCCGGGTGAACCTCGTCGAGCATCTTCTCGACCGCCGCCATCATGCGCGTCATCTCGTCGTCGGAGAAAGGCATGGTCTGCTTCACGCGGACCTTCGGAGGGCGGATCCTGCGCGCCGGCGAGGACGGAAGCCAGCCGATGCCGACCGCGAAATTCGCGAAGGCCTTCAGCCGATCGAGCTTTTTCACCGCGGTCATGTTCTGCTCTTTCCATCCGGCCCGGAACTGGTGCAGCGTCTCCGCATTGAGTTCGCTCATGAGCCGGAGGCCTCGCGCGGCGACGAAGGCCAGCAATCCGCGAAACAGCAAGTCGTATTTCCCGATCGTCGCGGATTTGAGCTGCCTCGCTTTCATGGACTCCCTGAAAATATCGACGGCCGCCGCGATCGTCGCGGGACCCGGCGCGGCCGCGGGACCTCCGGCCCGGTTCCATTCGAGCGCCGTCGCCAGCGCCTGCTCCCAGTCCCGCGTGCCCAGGCTCCTGCGGATGCGCACGCGCGAATCATGCGAGCCGTCGTCGGCGTAAACGGGACAACCGCAGCGAAAATGAGCGCGTCCCCTGCCCGCGTACTTGCAGTTCTTCTCATGGCGCCGGTAGGGAGTGAAGGTCATCGTTCCGAGAGAGATTCTAACTTCACTGGCCCGATTATCGACAGCTTCTTATGCACACGTTCGGCGACGTGCGCCGGAATGCGCAGCGTGCGATATTTCCGCTTGCCGTCGCGCGCCGCAGCGCGCCCGATCACCATGACGTCGGATTCGGCCTCAAAAAGCCTGATCACCGTCACCGTGCTGATGCCCCACATCTCGGAGATTTGTTCCGGCGAAAAGTGCGGCTCGACGAACTGGCCCGCCGCGACGGGCAAAGGATTGGCAGCCATTGGGACTCCCCCTGAAGGTTAGTTTCTCTCATGTTGCGAGGGTGAACTTAAGACTACGTCACCGGATTGTCAAGTGTGTTCTGAACAGGTCCGTTGTGGAAAAGCGGTGCGAAGCGCGCGCTTTTCGGAGCGTTCACTTTTTGCGTTTGGGCAGTGCGGGAGGATCGCCGAAGTTGAGAACGAGCGATGGCGCGCCCTTGATCGGGATGCGGCGCCTGGCAAGCGCCGCGCGCACGCGCTCCGGGTCGTCGAGGATCGCGAAGGCCAGGAACCGCTCGCTCGCCGCCGAGATTCGCCGCCGCGCCCTGAACCGCGAGACGACCAGGTCGAGCGCCTCGGCGAAAAGAGCGTCCTTGGTTCCGAACAAACGGAAGAGCGAACCCTCGGTGACGTTCGAGTGCGCGGAGATGTCCCTGGTCGAAGTGCCGTGGAAGCCGCGCTTCGAGAAGCACAGCGCCGCGCAGTCGATGATCCGGTCGCGAATCTTGGAAGCCATGTAATCTAATCAGTTAAGCTACTATAATAAATAAAACCGCGCGACGAACAAAAATTCGCGGCGAGTTGCTTCTACTTGCAATGTCCCGTCCCGCACAGAGCGGCCGCTCCGGCCGCCGCGCCGAACGCGAGGAACTTCGCCGCCTTCTTGATGCGCTGCCATTTGCTCCCGCCCTTTGCCGCTTTCACGGCTTCGTCCCGCTCGGTCTCGAGAGCGCGAAGCTTCACCGCGTCGTCGGCCTTGTCCTGCGTGAGGGCGGCCACGCTAGCCTGGCATTCCTTGCAGGTCGCGCCGAAATCGAACAGCGGCTTCAGGTCCGCCGCGGGAATCACGGCGCTCTGGCCCGGTTGGAGGACCGCCTGCTTATCCCCGTTCTGCGCCAGGGCCGCCGGCAGGGAGAGCGTAATGGGCTGGGGCAGCGGAAGCACCTGCGGGAGCTCCCGGATGACCTGTGCGGGCGTCTGTGTGCGTTTCTTGAGGTCTTCGAGTTCGGCCAGCGATTCCTTGAGCGCCGCCTCCCGGACCGCCTCGCGCTTGCCGGCGTCGGCGAGCACGGTCTGTTGCGCATCGAGCGTGGCCTTCAGCCGGATGCCCTCCTCGCGCGCCCCCAGCCATGACCCGCCGACGATGCCGATCGTCACGAGGGCGATGAGCGCGCCTGCGATTTCGAGCTTATGTCTTGTCGTCAGCATCCGGTCCTCCCCGAGGCCACGGCCTCTTCGCTTCCATGATGTCCTCCTTGATCGAATGGCCGAGAACGAGGCTCCCGAGCGTCCCCATGAACCCGACGTAGACGGGCGTCAGTTTCCCGAGCCACGCGAAAATGTTCCCCACGATGAAGAACGAAATGAAAAACGCCGTGGTCCTGCCGTGCGTCGCCTGCAGGACCTTGTGCGTCACGTTTTGCAAAAGCGCCATGCCCGCCTCAGAGCTTGCCGAGAAAATGGAAAATGACGCCCGCGGCGATCGCGCCCGCGAGGACCGCGAAACGGTCGAACCACTTGTTCGTGAAGTCGGGCAGGATGATCGCGGGCAGCAGCATGGCCACGAGGAAAACGCAAACCAAAACGCCGGCGAGCTTCGGACTGGCGAGCAGCACCACCCCGAGCGCCGCTCCGATGACGAAGTGGAGCAAATGGTATTTCGCAAGCGACTTCTCCGCCGTGCCAATGAGATTCATGTTGTTGCCTCCTGTGAAGTTCCCGCCGCGGGCGGGGGATTGTTAAGAGCGGCCACGAGCTTCGTGGCAGTGTCGACGAAACGCGTCCATCCGGTCAGCCCGCCATTCACGCGGCGCCGGACCATTTCCCAGTTTTGCTGTTCGGCGTAGAACGGAATGTGGCGCTCGTGAAAATAGGCCGCGAAAACGGCCGCCGCAGTCGCCGGATCGAGCGCGAGGTCTGGATTCGATATCAGGTCTTTCCCGATCTCCTCGCCGAAATGGGCGTAGTCCCAGCGGCCGGTGATCTGAATGAATCCCCGGCCGCAAAATCGAACGCCGTCTCCGGGATTCACGTTCCCCAGATCCTTCCGGTTTTCATAAAGGTTCGCGAGATAGGTCGGGCCGCCGCGTTCCTTGATGGGCCGGAAAGTTCCCGTCTCGACCGAGATGGTCGAAATCGCGGCGACGGCGGAGAGCGGTGAGTAGATTTGACGTTCGTCGAGCGCCGCCCCGACGAGCGGCCAGTTCGCGCGAACGTTCGCGAGCGGTACGTATGGCCCCAGAATCGCGGAGATGATCTCGACCGGGAGCGGGAAGTTCATGGTCTCCACCCGCGGAACAAGGCCTTCACGACTTCGAACGCGATGGCCGCCACGCCGGAAAGCGCAAGAGTCATGATCCAGTTCTTCATGCGCAGCGTGTGGCCGGATTTCTCAAGCGCTCGAATTTTGTCGTGCGCCGCGCGGATGTCGCGCACGCCTTTCTCGACAATTCCCATGCGCTCGGCCTCGGCCCTCAGCATCAGCCTCATCTGCTCCGCCTTCAGGTCCTCGATCGTTCGCAAGACGTAGAGCCGCTCCTCGAGCCATTCACCCGTCGGGATGCCGGTCATTGTCCGAGTTCCTTCGGAATCGTTTTCTCGATCTCGGCGAGCTCGCCCGAGAGTTCCCTCACGCGAGAAGTCAGATGTCTCCCGGCCGAGAGACGCGCCTCGTCGATTCGCGCCTTCACGATTTCGAGCTTGACGTAGGGCGCGAGGGCGGCGCGGAAGTCCGCGTAATCGGGCTCCCCGCCCGTTCCGATGCCTCCCGCCGCGCGAAATTTCGCGCCCATGCTGATCACCAGTGAACGAGCGACCGCGGCGATTCGGGCCTCGGGTGTAGGT
>JBOGNJ010000018.1:0-1420 GCA_050746905.1 Candidatus Acidiferrales bacterium | reverse complement strand
GGTGATACATGAAAGTCTATAACACGGAGAAAATTCGAAACGTGGGCATTGTAGGCCACGGCGACACGGGGAAAACGCAGCTCGTGTCGTCGATGCTGTTCACTGCGGGCATGACGCCGCGTCTCGGCAAAGTCACCGACGGCTCGACGGTGACGGACTGGGACGAGGAAGAAATCGCGAGGAAAATTTCCATCCACACGGGCCTCGCTTACGCCGAGTGGGGCGCCTCTGACAAGATCAAAATCTATTTCCTCGATACGCCCGGCTATTCCACTTTTATCAACGATACCAAAGCCTCGCTGATCGCCGCCGATGCCGCGTTGATTCTTGTTGACGCTGCGGCCGGCTGCCAGGTGGTCACCGAAAAAGTGTGGGATTACGCCACCGAATACGATCTGCCGCGCGCCTTCGTAATCAACTGGATGGACCGCGAGCTTGCCAGCTTCGAACGCGCTCTCGAATCAATTCAGCAAGTTTTTGGACGCGGCGCTGTGCCTATCCAACTGCCGATCGGCGCGGAAAAGAATTTCAAGGGCGTGATCGACCTTGTCGCAATGAAGGCCCTCATCTACACGCCCGACGGGGACGGCAAAGCCAAAGTCGAAGACATTTCCGCAGATATGGCCGAAGCTGCCAAAGTCGCGCACGAAGCGTTGGTCGAAATGGTCGCGGAAATTGATGACGAGTTGATGCAGGAATTTTTCGACAAGGGCACATTGCCGGTGGAAGATTTGAAGAAAGGCTTGCGCGAAGCGGTGCTCGAAAAGCGCATCTATCCGGTGCTTGTCAGTTCGGCGGTGCACAATATTGGCAGCGACGCAATTCTCGATTTCATCGCTGAAACATTTCCGTCCGCCGCGGATCGCGGCAAAGCGCCTGCTTACAAGGAACCCGCGCGCAAAGGCGAAACCGTCGAGCGGAAAATCGACGACAAGGAGCCGCTCTCGTTGTTTGTCTTTAAGACGATTGCAGACACCTTCGCGGGCCGGATCAGTTACTTCAAAGTTTTGAGTGGCGTGCTGCACAATGACGCCAACGTCGCGAATTTCAATCGCGGGGCGGTCGAACGCTTTCAGCATCTTGAAATTCGCCAGGGGAAAACAGCTACAGCCATCAACGAATTGCACGCAGGCGACATCGGCACCATCGCAAAATTGAAAGACACGACGACCGGCGATACGCTCGGAGACAAATCGGCGGTTCTTTTTTATCCGCCCGCGCATTTGCCGGAACCCTCCATCACGTTTGCGATCGAGCCGAAGACACGGGCCGACGAGGACCGCATTGGCGTGGCGATTCATCGCATATTGGAAGAAGATCCCGCGCTGCGTTTCAGCCGCGACCCGCAGACGAAGGAATTCTTGCTCGCGGGCGCGGGCCAGCAGCACATCGAAGTGGTCGTGGCGAAACTGCGCAAGCG
>JBOGNJ010000017.1:0-3533 GCA_050746905.1 Candidatus Acidiferrales bacterium | reverse complement strand
CTCCCCGCGCAGCTCGTGAAAGACATGAAAACCGCGCAAACCGACGGCTGGGGAAAAGTAACGCCAGTCTTGCCTCCCCTCCCCGCCGAGCCGTTTTAGCAACGTAAGCCGCTGCTCCCTGTAGCTCAGGTCCCGTTCGCGCGCCGTTTGCGCGAACTGACCTGAGGCATTTGATCTTGTCTCGACCGGCGCCCCATCTGGCGTTCACCCTGAGACACGAAACGTGGTGCGACCAAAATCTGTGACCTATTCTGCACACCAAAAGTCCGGTTAACGCCACTCTTTTGCGGAACTCCTCAAGCTTCTCTCTCGCAATCAGTAGATAGTAATAAACTTACTAAATCTTGCTCTTCGGAACGTTACTTGCACGTTAAGGTTCGGGGTATTCTTTAGAATATTCCAAAGCCTTCGTCGAACTGGGGGCTCTATGAAGCTTCGCAATCTTCCTCTGAGTTTTCTTCCGTCAGCGCTCGCGGCTTGCCTGTTGCTCTGGCCCGCACCCGCTGCCGCTGATCCCGCGGACATAATCACGCTAACCGTTCAGGGCGCGTGGCTGGAAACGTCATGCTTTGAGACGAATCAAGGTACGAATTTCGTGGGTCCTTGTCCCTCTGGACAAACCGGACCCATGACCGGAACCTTCCAGTTTGACCGTGACACGGGGTTCGTTGTCGGTGATGAAGCTGACTTCTCCACTCCCTTCGCCACATTTTCAGCGTTTCAAGTGGATGTTACCCGCGCAGGAGCGTCCTTCGAGTTTGATTTCTCCGATTTATATGCCGGTAACCCTGACCTAACGGGCGACTCCTTTTTTGCCAGCTATGGTCCAGGAGCCTCAGGTGGGAACGTTTCCGTGGATTTGATAATATGCCCATTCTGCGGCGATGTCTCCTCCACGTGGGAGTTGCTGTCCGGTACGGTCACCGGCCCGAATCCTGCACCCGCCCCTGAACCATCATCACTGCTCCTGCTCGGCACTGGTCTGCTAGCCCTTGTGCCCTTGGTTCGTCGCCGTTTCTAGTCGCGCGCTTCGCTCTTTGCTCCGCAGCGTGTCGGTCATCCCGCCCTGCCTTCGTAGGAGCGCCCTGCCCGCCGCAGGCACGGCTTCCGTTCATCTCGATGCGCGAAGGGCCGTGCCCTTGGCCTTTGTAGAGGCGGCTTTACGCCGCCATCTTGTCGTCACGGGCCGTGCCGTAACGCGCATAAGTCACTGCGGCTTTCGCGTAGTCCGCGTCCCGACGCTTCACAGCCTGCGACAGAATTCCTTTGATGTCATTCCGAGGAGTTTACCCGCCGCAGGCGGGCCATGCGACGAGCCTGCCTGCCGCAGGCAGGGAACCTGCTTTACTTATTTGCGGGTGCCCCATCCTTTGCGCGTTCCAGCAAAGGGTGGGGATTTTGATTTTGACTTTGTCTTTTGCTTTTGTAGAGCTCATCGAGACGGGCCGTCGGTCGCAGGCCGAGCCTTTGTTCTGATTTCTGTAGGGGCGGCTTTACGCCGGATCTTGCTGCGTCAGGGCACGGCTTCAGCCGTGCCGTAAGCAGAGCAAGTTTGGACGGCTTTAGCCGCTGAGGACGGTCGTTGCTCGCACGCGCACGAATGCTATACTCCTGCTTCCGTGCGGAAGTGGCGGAACTGGCAGACGCGCAGGACTTAGGATCCTGTGGCCGAAAGGCCGTGGGGGTTCAACTCCCTCCTTCCGCACCAAGTAATTCCACGTCGCGGAGAGTCACAATGAAAATCGCAAAGTTATCTCTACTGCTCCTTCTTCTCCTCCCAACGCTTCGCGCGCAGCAACCGGAGGTGCAATCCTCGACTACGCATCAACTCACCGCCATGCTGAATCAGTTCCTCGACGACGCCGGCCACGGCAATCGCGCCGGGTTTGACCGCTTCTTCGCCGCCGACGTCATCTACACCGGCTCGAACGGCCTCGTCCACCACAAGCCCGAAATTATGAAGAACGTCGGCAGCATGAAGCCCACGCCCGGCAAAACGGCCACCTACTCTGCCGAGGACATCACCGTTCACGACTTCGGCAACGCAGCCATCGTCGCCTTCCGCCTGGTCGCGCGCACCGAAACGAAGAACGCTACGGGCGCCAATGTCGAAGCCGATTCGTACCGCAACACGGGAACGTTCGTCCGCCGCAATGGCCGCTGGCAGGTAGTCGCGTGGCAATCGACAAAAATCCCGAAGCAATCCGCCGCACCCGCAAAATAATTTGAAGGAAGGTTGAAGGAAGAGCCGCGGACTTTCGTTGCTTTTCCACTACGTCAAAGGAGGCGGAGGCGCCAACCATCCCCACGCGGCACCGCTCCCGTTGTCAGTTATGTGTCAAAGGGATTGTGGGTGGATACTGTCAGTGACTGTGATCGGCGGGCTTATTCTGCTGGTCTTTCAAAATCCGCACGACCGCAAGGATCGTGTTCCAGTTGCGTGTGGTTGCCGGCACTCCGAACAGCTTGTCGATCCTGCCAAGATAGCCGATGGTCTTCATGTGCCGACGGTACACTCCAAAAACGAATCGATCTTTCGACGCCTTAACTCGCACGAGCCACTCCCCTTCAGGCGGAAAGGTGACTGGCAGGGCGGCGCGGAGGCCTCCGGCTCTTGACAGGATGCTCACGAATCGAACGATGTCGGGATGTGACGGCTCGGCTCCAAATGGATTCTCCATCTCCAAGCGGATGAGATCGCGACCGTCGCAGAGCACAATTTCTGCCTCGAATGGCAGCTTCCGCACCAGCGCTGCGCGGAATTTTGTTTTGGATCCGGGTTTGCGAACGACGAACGTCCCAGCGGCGCCGACATTCACGACATCGTAGCCGCTCAAGCGTCTTGCGAGCACGCTGGGGCGAAACGTTCTGTGTCCGCCAACGTTGACTCCGCGAAGGAAAACGACGAGGGCCATAGCGTCACCGGACCGCCGTTGCTTATCTGACGGTGCGATTGATTTCTGTATTCTGAGCAGCAGCGATCAGCCATCCGCCGTCTTGCCGAGTAAGCACGTCCTTTACTGCGTCAACGGAGGCGTCACCGCGCCCGCCTCCAGCCGCGGCGCGAATTTCTGCGCGCGCACCAGCCGGTGCCGCGCCTCGAAATGCTTTTGCGCGCGGCGTCCCCACGCGCGCACAAAATAATAATTGAGCGCCCCGCTGGTTCCCGCGCTCAGCAGCGGAATCAGCCGCGCCGTCCACTTCTCCGCAATTTCCGCGCCCATTTTCACCGCGACGCGATCCATGATCCGCGGCACCAGCCGCTCAATCGCCTGCTTCTCGATGAAATCCTTGCCCAAGTCGAGTCCCGCCGCGCTCGCCGCCGCCATCCACAATTCCACCGCGTCCTCATCCGTCGCGTACTCGAATCCGTAAATCAAGCTGAGCTTCTGCAGCAAGCGCATCGTAATCGCGGACAAAATCCCCAAATCCGGCACCACCGTCATCCATCCGCCGAGCCCCAGCCCCATTCCTTCGAGAGCCGCCGCCTTCACCGACGAGCGAATCACGCTGTCCGCGTGCGGCTTCAGAAT
>JBOGNJ010000016.1:0-2476 GCA_050746905.1 Candidatus Acidiferrales bacterium | reverse complement strand
GGAAACGCCCCCATGGGAAACTCAGATATAATCGCCCCTCGCTGCTCAATTTCCGCAAAAATCTTTCGGTTCTCCTTCGGATAGATAACATCGATACCGCAGCCGAGAATGCCTATGGTGCTTCCCTTCAGCGAGCTGAGCGCCCCTTTGTGTGCGCATGCGTCGATACCGCGCGCCAAGCCGCTGACGATTACCAGGCCACGGTCAGCCAAATCGCGCGCCAGCCGCCCCGCTATTTGATTCCCGTAAGGCGTCGGACGACGCGTCCCGACGATCGAGATGGCGTGGTGATTCAGAAGCTCGGCGTTTCCTTTCACATAGAGGAGGGGTGGAGGATCGTAAATTTCGCGGAGGAGCTGCGGATACTGCGACTCGTCCCAGGTGACCAGGCGGCATTTGGCCGCTTCCGCGAGCGCCAATTCCTTGGCTGCGGCGCTCAGCGGTTGGCGCGAATGGATGGCTTGCGCGACGGCGGCGGGGAGTTGATTGGCTTCCAGAGACGTGAGCGAGGCGCTGAAAATCGCGTCCGGGCTGCCGAATGCGCGCAGCAATTTCCCAGCCATGCGCGCGCCCAGCCCCGGCGTGAGCGCGAGCGCCAACCATCCCAAGTATTGGTCGGACTCCATTGCGTACGCGCGTGAGCCTACGCAGTGCGTCGCACTGTTGTCAAGTAAGGTTATTGTCGAGTGATTACTGCCAGCCGTCGACGCCGATGGGATCGCCTGCGGGCGGCGGAGCCGGCAACGTCAAATGCAACGCACCCGGATTCTTCTCGAAGCGCTCGATTTCCTGCGCCGCGAAGAAGAATTGCGCGCGACGGCTTTCGTTTGTGTTCGATTTTGATTGCGCCGCGAGCCAATTTTTAAGTCTGTCGAGCTCCAGCGAGGCAATCGCGCGCGTCTCTGACGCTGCATGGTCGTTCGTGGCCAGGGCCATCAAATGATCGAGAACCACGGAGTCGACCGTCTGTTGGACAGCGCCGTCGTAACCGCTTTGCGGCTGGGCTTTCCACGTGGCTGCGAGCAAATCGTCGACGAGTTCCGCGAAGCCGGGATAATTCGCGGCGCGGGCGTGATATTCCACCATGCGCTCGTCGCGATTTGGTTCGAGCAACAGGCTGGCGACGATTTCAGCGGCGGCCTCCGCGGGCGCGAGAGAATCGAACGCCGGAGAAGTCCGGCGAGTGAAATTCTCATTTGAGTTTGGATATTGCGGTGGGCGCGGCGGAATCAGCTTGAGGATGGGCGCGGGCAACGCGAGCACGTTGGGCTGCAAAGTTTCCAACACGGCGTGAATCGCGGCGCGTTGCTGAGCCGCGGGGACAATTTCCGGATCTTTTTGCACGCCTCCGCGCACGTTGAACGAATAATCGAGGCCGCCGATGCTTTTTGCGACGGCGGTGACCTGGTAACGATGGTAAAGGTAAATCGGGACGAGCACGTCTTCGAGAGTGGCCATGGGCGCATTTGGCGGGATGGCGTCCTCGGAGAAGCGCTTGAGCGCGGCGGCGCGCACGGCCATCACCTGCTTCAATCCGTCGAGGTCATTGCTGCCGACGTCCCACAAATGCGCGACGGGACTGGCGGAGCCGAGGGGCCGGGCGTCTTGATCCGAGAGATAAACTTGCCCGTGAGAGAAAGCGTCATCGAGAATTTTATTGAGCGCCTGCTTCTCGTTTGTTCCTTCCGTAAATTGACGGTAGCCATAGTCAACCGCCACTTTGTCCCATGAGCCGATGCCTACGGCGTAGGCGTTCGATACATCCGGTGCGCCATTGGCCCCGACTGTGACGACGGGCGGGGGATAATCCATCACCGAGCTCCGGTTCACGGTGCTCCCCGCGAAATTGTGCATCAAGCCAATTGTGTGGCCCGTTTCGTGCGCGGCGAGTTGACGAACGCGCGCCAGAGCCATCTCGTTTGCCTGACGGAGCGCCGCCGGATCGTTACCGAACGGGTCGAGGAGCCCCTGCGCGATCAGGAAAACCTGGCGGATGCGCAGCGCATCCAGATTGACGTGACCGTTGATGATTTCGCCGGTGCGCGGATCGCTGATCGCGCTTCCGTAGGACCACCCGCGCGTCGCTCGCGGCACCCACTCGATCACGTTGTAGCGGATGTCCATGGGATCGACGCCTTCGGGCAAAACCTTCACCTGAAAAGCGTCCTTATAACCGGCCGCGGTGAACGCCTGATTCCACCAGCTTGCGCCTTCGACCAGCGCGGAACGAATTGGCTCGGGCACCGCGTTGTCAACGTAATACATGATCGGCTTCACCGGTTCACTGACCGCGGCTGAGAGGTCTTTCTTTTCGAGACGAAAGTGCACGATGAAGCGTTTGTGGATGGACTGATCCACGGGCGTCGCGAAATCCATGTATTGAATGCCGAAGAATCCGGAGCGCGGGTCGTATTCGCGCATGTGAAATCCGGGCAGAGGTGACTGCACAAAAGAAAAATGTTCGCGCACGGTAACG
>JBOGNJ010000015.1:0-10562 GCA_050746905.1 Candidatus Acidiferrales bacterium | reverse complement strand
GTAAACGACTTGATTGACGCGATGCTCGAATTCCTCGAATGTGAGCGGACGATTATCGAGAGCGGACGGCATGCGGAAACCGTAATCGACGAGAGTCTGTTTGCGCGAACGATCTCCGTGATACATGCCGCGAAGCTGCGGAATCGCTTGATGCGATTCGTCGACGACGAGCAAAAAGTCGCCGGGGAAATAATCGAAGAGCGTTGGCGGCGCTTCTCCGGGGAGGCGGCCGGAAAGATGACGCGAATAATTTTCGATGCCGTGACAGTAACCGATGGTGCGCATCATTTCGATATCGAAACGCGTGCGCTGCTCGATGCGCTGCGCTTCCACGATTTTGCCCTGGCGCGCGAGTTCCGTGTGCCACCATTCGAGCTCTTCGAGGATACCCTGGATGGCGCGTTCGCGTTGTGCGGCGGGCAGGACGTAATGCGTTTTGGGATAAATGGTGAGGCGCGAGATTTCTTCAGGCTGAGCGACGATTTCTCCGGTGAGCGGGTCGATGCGGCGAATGGCTTCGATTTCGCTACCCCACATTTCAATGCGCACGGCGAGATCGTCATAGGGAGGATGAATTTCAATTTTGTCGCCACGCACGCGGAAAGTGCCGCGACGCAAATCTTCGCCGCGCTCGTATAGGATTTCGACGAGTTTGCGGAGAATGGCGTCGCGCGAAAGCGTCTGGCCTTTTTCGAGCATGAGCATCATGCCGTAATACGCTTCGGGCGAGCCGAGGCCGTAAATGCAGGAGACGGAGGCGACGATGATGACGTCGCGGCGCTCGAAAAGAGAACGCGTGGCGCTCATGCGAAGCTTGTCGAGCTCATCGTTGATGGTGGCTTCCTTCTCGATGTAAACGTCGGAGGAAGGCATGTAGGCTTCGGGCTGGTAATAATCGTAGTAGCTGACGAAATATTCGACGGCGTTGCGCGGGAAGAACGAGCGAAATTCGTGGTAAAGCTGCGCGGCGAGGGTTTTATTGTGCGCGATGACGAGCGTGGGGCGATTCAGCTTCTCGATCACCTTGGCCATGGTGAAGGTTTTGCCGGAGCCGGTGACGCCGAGGAGCACTTGATGCTTGTCGCCTGCCGCAATGCCGCGCTCGATTTGCGCGATGGCTTCGGGCTGGTCGCCGCGAGGTTCGTAGTCGCTGGAAAGCTTGAAATCCATGCAGAGTCTCTCTGGGCCGCCCCACGATGAAATGTCGGCGGTGTGTAAAACTTCCATTATAACGCAAATGGGTTTTGCGTAGTTGCATCGTCGGCTATTCCTGAGCAATCCGTCAGCAAACAAAAAGGGGATGCTGGCTGCCGCCCGTGCCGGAACTGTTGCGAATGAAGCCCGCGGCTAGATAATCAATTTGCAGCACCATAAAGCGCTTGGAAATTTCTTTATTGTCTGCCGTGGCTCTCTCCCCTGTAGATGCCTCTAAGAGAAATGAATTGGTGCCGTCGCCTGATGCGTAGACGTAAAGGCTTCGACTCTCGGGCGAACCTGGTTTGCGGTATGTAGCGTGGTAGGCGGCACCGCCCTTTGCAAAGATCGGGCTAGCTGTCGGTTCAAAACGATCCTCCCATTTTGTGATTTCTCCTAGCTCAACTTGGTGAGGGCCGTGACGCTTAAGCACTTTGAGTCGTAAAGGGCAAGAGCCTTGGGGTATTTCTGTAATCTCTAGTTCGTCACATTGTACTTCGACGCACCACGCACTAGGTGAGGAATAGCTACGCGGCGTGAACAACGTGGCTATATTGTCGTCGCTGACCTTTACGATTTCTGGCGGACTATCCCAAGACATTTCTCCTTCACTTACAGTTACATTGGCCCTGAGGTGCCTGCGGAGGATACCGGCATTTCTTTCGGCCCGCGTTGTTGCCCTTTCCGTATTCCTGGCGATCTGCTGTAGGTGCGTGTTTCGCTCGGCATCTAGTTCGGCGGTGAGATCGGCAATTCGAGCTTGAAGACGATTTGCCTCAATACGATGGGTGTTCGCCTCGCGGGAGTGGCGCAATTCAAGGTAAGCCAGAACGGGCAGAGCGATTGTGGGGACCCCAATTAGGAAGCTATGCCACCAGGGATGCGTCCAAATTGTGGATGAGGAACCTTAGCTTGTCATTGCTGGCGCAGGGCGACGTTGGGGTCGACGCTGGCGGCGCGCCGTGCGGGCAGCCACGAGGCAACGGCGGCGATCAGGAAGAATATGACGGCCATGGCAACGAAAGTGACCGGGTCGGTTGCTTTCACGCCGACCAGCATTGTGGCCATCAGACGCGTGAGGATAAAAGCTGATATCAAACCGGCGGCGATGCCGACGGCCGTGAGGCGCAGGCCCTGTCCCACGACAAGTTTGAAGATTCCGGCAGGCTGGGCGCCCAGGGCCATGCGAACGCCGATTTCAGCCGTGCGCTGGCGCACGACGGTGGAAAGCACGCCGTAAAGACCTACAGCCGCGAGCAGCACCGCGATGACGGCGAACACTCCGATGAGCATCAGTGAAAATCGCGTGCCGGCTTGCGCGCGATCGACGAAAGCATCGACCGGCTGCATCCCGGCGGCGAGGAGGTGCGGATTGATATCCTTAATCACCGCGCGAATGTCGTTTCCATATTTTGCCGCATTTCCATTTGTTCGAATCGCCCAATCCTGAATTCCGCCGGAGCCGCCGAATGCATCGGTAAAGTAAACCTGTTCGCGTCCACGCGCACTGAGGGATTCATCGCGCGTGTGCGCGACTACGCCAATCACTTCGACCGGCTCGGCCTCCGGTGTGCGGATGCGTATCAGAATTTGTTTGCCGACTGCCGATTCGTTCGGGAACGCTTTCCTGGCGAGATCCTGATCGATGACGACAAGACTGCGGCCCGGTGCGAGAGTTCCGGGCGTGTTGCTTTGCAGCACGGCGTCCGGCAGGGGCGCATTGTCCGCATCCGTGAACGTGCGGCCCGCGAGCAGAGGTATGTGCATGGCCTCGAAGTAGCCGGGAAGTACGAATTGAAAATCCGTCGCCTGAAATTTGCCGGCATCGCCTCGCGCGTCCAAGTTCCCCCAACGGATCGGACTGAACTGCCCGCCCAGAGGAAAAGGGCTCCCTGCAGTGACGCTCTGAATTCCAGGAATGGCCTGCAATCGCTGCTGGATTTGTCTGATGGAAGCGGCGCGTGCTGCCGATGTTGTTCCACCTAAATTGCCCAAAATCTGAAAGGTGAGCAGACCGTGAGGATCGAAGCCTGGATCTATGTGCTGCAGGTCGCGGAAACTACGAAACATCAATCCCGAGCCGACGAGCAACACAAACGAGAGCGCGACTTCTACGACCACCACAAGCTTCCGCAACAGGCCTCCACTCGTCAGGCCTTCGTTCCGGCTGCTGCCATTGAGCACAGTGTTGATATTC
Organism: Candidatus Acidiferrales bacterium; assembly: GCA_050746905.1. Classification (GTDB taxonomy): domain Bacteria; phylum Acidobacteriota; class Terriglobia; order Acidiferrales; family UBA7541; genus DAHUXN01. Next base: position 7,171 of record JBOGNJ010000015.1, on the reverse strand, counting down.
GGCCGCGAAGCGCGCCATGCCGAGACCAAGCCGAAAATCGCCGCGGCCACTAGAGCGGCGACAACCGTGAAGACGAGCACAGGCGCGTCGATGCGAATCGCATCCATGCGCGGCAGATTCGCCGGAGCCAGCGCGCGCAATTCCTGAATCCCAGCCCATGCGAGCACAAGTCCTCCCACGGCGCCGAGCGTGGCGAGCAGAACCGCTTCAGTGAGCATTTGGCGGGCGAGATGCCAGCGGCTCGCGCCCATTGCCGCGCGTACCGCAAGCTCGCGTTCGCGCAGAGAGGCGCGCACCAGCAGCAAATTGGCCACGTTAGCGCAGGCGATGAGCAGGAGAAAGATCACGGCGCCCATGAGCGCCAGGATGGTTGGCTGCACTTCGGAGACAAGGTGTTGCCCCATCGGCTCCAGGCGAATTGCATATCCTGCCGTCCGTTCGATCAGGAAATTTTTCCGCCCCTCCGCGGCCACGTTGTCGGCCGACGCTTGCGCTTCTGCGAGCGAAATGCCGTTCTTCAGTCTGCCCACCGCATGAATCGAAACGCCATTGCGATTTTTGTTATCGTAATTCAAACGATTGGCAATCCAGATTTGCGGATCCGATTCCGTCTCCGCTTCCGGCGGGAAGAACAACTGAAAGTGTGGCGCCAGCACGCCGACAATCACCGGGTTGAGCGCTCCCTGCGTCTGGATCGTGCGCCCGATCATTGCGGGATTGCCGCCATAGCGTTGCTGGAAATATTCGTAACTGAGAATGACCATGGTCGGCAAGCGAGGAGGCGGGGTTCCCGACGGCGTCGCGCCCGGCGGCGGAGGAGGAGCCTGTGGCAGCCCGTCCTGCGACGTGAAATCCCGGCCCTGCGCAATCTTCGCGCCCATCAGGTCAAAGAAGTTTGTTGTGACGACGGCGGCGCGGACCTGCTCGGGCGTTCCATCTGCCTGTGGCAGGATCAACTTGAACGTGAAGACGCCGGCCATGTCCTGGAACACGTTTTTCGTTCCGTCGCGCATGTCGATGAAGTCTTCATTGGAAAAGGGAAAGTCGCGAACGTGACGAACGGTCATGTCACTGCACGCAACCACCAGGCGGTCAGGATTTTTATAAGGCAGCGGCTTCAACAGGACGGCATTGGTCACGCTGAAGATGGCGGTGCTGGCACCGACGCCCAAGGCAATCGTTAGGACGGCTGTGAGCGTGAAGATAGGACCCTTTCGGAGAGTTCGGCCCGCGAATTTTAGATCTTGTAACGACATTGCGTTCCCCCCGACGGCGCTGTCTTGAAACCAGTGCGCCTCGATTGGTGCTAATCAGCTTCTACTCTTTTTGATCATTTATGTCTACGGGGGAAACTCTGAAGCGGTCGTTTGATGCGAGGACATTCGGTTGGAGAGCGTTGCGCTAAGGGAGTCAACCTTGTTCGAAAAAGAAAACGGCTGGCAGGAGTTAGCTGCCAGCCGTTTGAGGTTGCTACGAGCGAGCGAGGGGACTAGTGACGTCCGTGTCCGCCGCCGTGAGAGCCTCCACCGTGGCTGCCACCACCGCGCGAACCGCCGCCACGGGACCCGCCACCGCGTGAGCTGCCGCCATGGAAGTTGCCGCGTGAGCTGTTGCCGCCACGGAAGCTGCTGCCGCCGCTAAATGAGCCGCGTCCGGAATTGCCACGGAAGCTGCTGCCACCTCGGAAACTATTGCCACCGCGCCCTACGTTGCTGCGGACACTGTTCCCGCCGCGAAAGCTGTTTCCGCCACGCGAGTTGCCACGGCTGAAGGACTGGTGATTGCCGTCTCTGTTGCCGTTGCCACGGCCGAAGGATTGGTAGCCGCCCCTGTTGCCGTTGCCGCGGTCAAAATGGTCCCTACCGCGCCCGCTAAAACCACTGCGGCCACGATCGAAGGAACGGTTGTCGCGTCCCTGGTCGAAGGACCTGAAGTCACGACCTCGCGCGAAGCCGCGGTCATGGTCGAAGCGATCGCGGTCACGGAAGTAAAGATTCCGGTTGAAGCGGCCGCGATACCACGGGCCAACACCGATGAACCCGCCGTCGATGAAGTAGCTCGGTCCCCAGTAGCCGTAGGGAGCACAGTCATACGGGTAATAATCGTAGTAACCGTAAGCGCATACGGGCGGTGCGACATAGCCGTACACCGGACCGTATTCGGGGCCGACCCCGACTCCGATGCCAACCGATACTTGTGCGTGGGAGTAGCTTGCGCAGAGAAGGAAAACTCCCACTACAGCCAGATACTTTAGGTAACGCATTTTGGGCCTCCTTGTCGCCGCCCGCGCTGTCGGCTGAGTTGGCTCGGGCCGCCTCGATAGACTGGCGAGGCAAACTACTAAAAGGCAATCGGTGGGCCAAAGAGAGGCGCGAAAATACCACATTTAACGCTATTAGAATCATATCGGTAGTAGTGATGTCACAAAATGTTCCCTAAGCTTGGCCGATGGAACGTGGCCCCAGACCACCACCAGCGGTGATTATCAACCAGCGCGCGGGAAAGAACGCCTAATTCGCGGCTTCAGCACCGGCGATGTAGGCTTCACGGTGGTCAACGTGATACCGGCGATACCAGGGAGCCTTTACTTTGACGTCGATGGAGTGAATCTTGCCATCGAGCGAGGAAGGCGCAAATGCTAGGTTGTACTGACCCAGAACGAGTTGGGCAATGTCAACGTAGGCGTGATCGAAATCTTTCGCATCCTTTGGAAAATAGACGTGGCCTCCGGTAGCGGTAGAAAGCTGATGTAGCCACTGATCGGCATCAGATATACCCTGTTTGACAAAAGCCCGCTCCGCACGGTCATCAGAAGATAGCTTTCGATGCGCGGGAAATTTTCGAAGATCACCGAAGGCAGAAACTGCCAAGATGTTTACGTCGGATGTTTTCAGTGTTTGCTGAACTGTCTGCCAACTGTTCGGCGACGAGTTATCGATTCCAGTGGACAGAAGGACAATCGTCTTTTTTCCAGGAACGGATCTGAGCCAATAAAGCACTGCCGCGAGACTAGCGGACAGGTCCAAGGAGCCTGAGCCGACCGCGCTGTGCAGAAGTTGCGAATTCAGGTCTCTAAGTGCCAGCCGAACCGCAGGTTTTTCAGAAGTGAAGTCCAACACCAGTCTTGCGTGATCCGAATAGGTGACAATCGCAATGCGATCCGATGGGGGGAGTCTATTCAAAAATGTTTCTACGTTGAGAAACAGACCCCTTGCCAGTTTCGCGAGAAGAAAATCCGCTGTGCCGCATTCAATCAGGAGGACGACTTGTGAAGGATCGTTGTTAGAAGCAAAGGCCGTAATGGGACGTTCCACTCCGTTATCGAAGACGCGAAAATCTTCACGGTGCAATCCACTAATGAAATGGCCGTGCGAGTCGGTCACTGTCGCGTTGACATCGACGCGGCCGACACTTATACGGATGGAGTTTTTGGAAGAAGGCATCTCATTTGGTTTCTGCGCGAAGGAGGCGGCGGCATTGCTCAACAAAATGAGGGCAAAAAGAAGAGACAGCTTTACGCACGAATTCAGAGGAGACGTCACTCTGGAATTCTACGCCGGAGAGACTTTCCTGAGTTGATGTGCCCAGGCCAGTATGTTCATAAGGTAAGCAACGCCTGAGGAATGGCGTGAACATGGCTTTTAGGTATCCAGGGTCATGGGGGGATTGAGCGGAGTCTGAGTTGGAGGGGCGCGGCGATTATGGTTCTTGAAATAAAGTACTTTGTTATATAAAGTACCGCACATGAGATCACCAAGTCAGCCGTGGTTGCAGTCTCCGCGGCGCCGGTGGTGTCCAGACGAGATGACGAGAGCGCCTCTCCTGGATCCGGCAATCGTCGCAGGACCAATAAAGCCACGCTATGCTCTGCTTATCAATCCGTTCTATCCGAAAGATCCAAACGCGAGCTTTGGAAAGCACGTGCTTACGCCGACACTCGCCTTGACGAGTTTTGCGGCGACCACGCCGGAGCACTGGGAGATTCGCTACTGGGACGAGAACTTGCTGGACGGCCGCCCCCCTTTCGCGACGATACCCGAGGTGGTGGGGATCACGGTCCACCTGACCTTTGCGAGGCGCGCCTTCGAGCTGGCGCAATGGTACCGAAGCCGTGGAAGCAAGGTCGTGCTCGGTGGACTACACGTGCTGTCGTGTCCCGAAGAGTGTGCGCCGCACGCGGACGCGCTTGCTGTGGGCGATGGCGTTCAACTTTGGCCGAGGATTCTGGCCGACGTGGAGTCGGGCTGCCTGCGGTCGAAATACATAGCGACGTATGAGAGCGACTATCGAAAAGATCCGGCGCCGAGGCGATCGATTCTGCCGCGAAGGAGCTTTTTGACGACCACGAGTTTGATTGCCACGCGAGGCTGCCACAACCGATGCGGCTTTTGCTATTTGGCGACTGACGGTTTGCGTATGCCGTATCGAATGCGAGATCCCAAACAGATTGCTGCCGAGTTTTTGGCTGATGAGCAAGCCTATGCGGTCTTCGTCGACAACAATTTGGGATCGAACCGGGAATACCTGCGTGAATTGTGCCGCGCGCTGCGGCCGCTCAATAAAATCTGGAGCGCAGCGGTCTCCATCGACGTGACGGACGATCCGACATTGATTCGCGGCATGGCGCTTAGCGGTTGCACGGGAGTATTCGTGGGACTCGAGTCACTCACAGACGAGAATCTCGCTGATGCAAGGAAGAAAACGCCGAAGACTGCCGACTATGCGCGCCGGGTCCACATGCTGCACGATAACGGCATCCAGGTGAACGGTTCGTTTGTACTGGGATTCGATCACGACCGGAAAGACGTTTTCGTCAGGACCGCTCAGTGGATCGAGGAGAACCGTCTGGAGTGCGCGACATTTCACATTCTTACTCCGTATCCGGCGACGCCATTGTTCCGGCAAATGGAGACCGAGGGGCGGTTGTTGCACCGGAATTGGACTCTATATGACACCGCGCACGCAGTGTTTCGCCCGAAACACATGTCGGCGGAAGAACTTGAACAGGGTTATGCCTGGATTTATCAACGCCTTTTCTCGCATACCTCGATTTGGCGACGCCGACCGGCGGATTGGCGCGCCGTCGCGCCTTATTTGGCGATGTCGTACCTTTACAAGCGTTCCAACCGGTTCTGGAGGCTGCTCATCAAGCACCATTTGGTGCATGCCGCGTGGCGGCCGCTGATCGAATTGACGCGGCTTCGACATCTGCGTTTTAGGCGGGAATTGGCCGCGAGCGAAACTCCGAGTCGGCCGGGGTGTAACGTCGTGGCCGCCGGCGTCTAGCTGAGGGATGGTTGCGTTGCCGCCGGCGTAGCGCATTTTGTTTTGGGCAATGGACCGACAGCTTACTTGCGGCGACCGTAGTACATGGCGTTCTGTTTTTGGGCGCGCCTGGCCATTTCCTTCGTCCACGGCAAGCCCAGTTTCGCCGCCATTTCCTTCTGGGCTTGCGATGGCGAGAGGCTTCTGTAACCGGCCGGTACGTCAAACAGCGCCGAGTCCGGCGCTCCCGTTTTAAGGCTGACCAATTTAGTTTCGCTTACCAGCCTGAATGTACCGTCCGACTGGACTTGGGTCATCTGGGACTGGAGGACTTCACAGCCGAGCTTTGGGGCGCGCCACCATGTCATTCCTGAGCTACCTTTCGGAAGCATCTTCAAAACGACGACGTTTTCTCCCATGAGGACGCCCCGACCTGCAACGTACTCTCCGGCGTCGACACGACAGTCTGAAGGATGATTTGAGAGCTGTTCCTTCTGGTAAGCGACTGACTTCAACGACGGGGGCCACTTGATGACGCCATGAATCAGGTCGTAAACCGTGAGCGCGCGTCCGTCCGGAAAATAGATATTGCGCATGTGGGCTTTTGGATGCAAGGAATCTGCGTTGATTTGTGCTGTAGCGCCGTTGGAGCGTCGGGCTTTAGTCTCTTTGAGGAAAAGCTTACCTTTCGAGGACTGAAAGTAGCTGTGGGACTCCGTGGTCATCGTGAAGGGCACCGCCGCTTGAGCGTGCACCGGGAGAACGTTACTCAAACGGCCAAGCAGACACAGTGCAACTAGCGCAAACGCTGCGAGGAACAGGGGCCGACCTATTCCGCGCGAAGTCACATAACGAAAGGACGAATTACGGAGGCTGATGTTCATGCGCCCGCCCTCCTCTGATAATCGTTTCTCCTGGTGATTTTACTCCTCGCGCTGTCCATTGCGGAAGAAAATGCGAACTTTGCCAGATGTGATCGGCGTAGGCTGAAAAATCCGCCCGCGGGAGTTTGTCAGGGGATGGCGGATTGGGAGAGGAGGGTGATTTGGGACTGGCTGCGGGTGTCGCCGGCGTAGCGCATTTTGTTGTGGGCTGTGTCGGTCATGATGGTGAAGTCCATGTGCGTGGCGGCGGTTTGCGTGACACTGACGACCATTTCGGTGCGGAGGGAGATGGAGGTGAGGCCGTCGCCTAAGCCGGTCCATTCGCCGAAGGTGCGGAGGCCGTTCTTGCGGAAAACTTCGGGCGTGCGATCTTTTCCTTCATTTGGCGATTCGTCCGGGAGTTGCTGGTTGAGTGGATTGCCGGACTGCCGAGCGGATTTTTCGGCGGGGGCGCCAGTGATTTCGGAGTGCGTCTGGATGACGGCGCACTGATCCGGCACGGCGGACGGCGTTACCGGCTGTGCGACAGCTCCAACCGCCGACTCGGGACGCACGGCGCGGCAAGGCTCGTCGCGAACGTAAGTGGATTCGACATGCCAGGCGAGGCCGGCGAGGGGAACGTTGTCGATGGCTTGCTCGGAGGACCATTTTTCGCCGATGGCGATTCCCTTCTTCGGAATGGAAGCTCCCAACGTCAGTTGGCTGAGCCACTGGTTCACGATGGCGGAGCGGGACTGGTCGTCGAGAAGGCCCTTCAGGCCGGAGACATCGGTAATTTTTCCGGTGGGCTGGAGAGTGAACTCGATGGACTGGCCTTCGAGTTTCTTGTACTGCCCGGCGATGGCGGCGGTGTCCGCGTCGTAGGAATCACTGCTGCTCGTCGCCACCGCCGTTTCGTAGGTGACGCGAATGCGCGCCGGTCCGGGCGCGGCGGGCGTGCCGGACACGTTCAGGACTTCCAAACGCAGAACCACATTGACGGATTGGCCGGTTTTCGTGGGGCCTTCGGGATCGAGGACGGG
>JBOGNJ010000014.1:0-53993 GCA_050746905.1 Candidatus Acidiferrales bacterium | reverse complement strand
TTCACGTCAACATCAATTCCGTGCTAGGCAGCGGGATACATCATCCGGATGACGCGCTGGCTGTCGCGCGTCGTGCGCTGCAATTGGGATTTTCGTCAACTGTCGGCATCATTCACGATGGCAATGGACAACTGCAGCCACTTGGGCCGCATGAGCGCGAAATTTTCGAGGAAATCATGCGCCTGGGCAAACGTTCGTTCTCGCGTGTGAATTCGTTCCAGCACAATATCGCTGCGGGACGCGAAAATAATTGGCGCTGTCGGGCCGGCTCGCGTTACCTGTATATATGTGAGGACGGCCTCGTTCACTACTGTTCGCAACAGCGAGGCTATCCGGGCATTCCGCTCGCGGAGTATACGGCCGAGCAACGTCATCGCGAGTTCTACACGAAAAAATCGTGCGCTCCGCGCTGCACCGTCTCCTGCGTTCACCAGGTGGCCGCGATCGACAATTGGCGCGGACCGCAAAGCGTCGATTCGGGCACGGCTCTGGCATCAGAACCGTTGGTGCAAGTAACGCAAGGCCGCGCGCGCGATTGATCGTGTTCGCGGCGGAGCCTCTACGTCACGGTTCCGTTTCCAATTTCTACCGCCCCTCGCCCATTGAGAAGCGCATTCGAAGTTGGATCCGCGTTGATCCACCAATTGCTTTCGCGCGCGACGATTCTGCGGTAAAGTAGTATTGGCTTCGCCATATCTTCGCCTCGGGGAAAACGGGTGGGAATAATGCAAGTCTTGGTCGCAGCGCTGTCGGCTCTGGTGATTTTTCTGGTAATCGGCGTCATTTGGCTTTCCACGAGGCGTGGCGACTCCACGCAAAGGGATTTCGCAAGCCTTCGGCAGGAAATGCAAGCTGCCCTTTTGTCTCACTCCCAATCGGTGAACGCGCAAGTAGCACAATCTCTGCAAACAGTTCTTCAGCAACTGGGGCAAGTCAGAACTTCCGTGCAGGAAGGCCTGTCAACTTCCGGGCAATTGGTTTCTCAAGCACAGACCGCTGTCGCGGCCGAATTGAGGAATTCGCAGGAAGTGCTTGGGCGCGTGGGCAAGCAGCTCGGTGAAATCCACCAGGCGGGCCGGGACCTCTCACAGGCGACGCAAACTCTGCAAAGCGTTTTGGGCGGCGCGAAAACGCGAGGCTCGCTGGGTGAAGTGGCGCTGGAAACTCTTCTTGCGGACGCTCTTCCGCGCAGCGCGTATGAAACGCAGTATCGATTCTCGACCGGTACAATCGTGGACGCCATTGTTCGCACCGGAGGAAAAATCGTTTCCATTGATTCGAAGTTTCCGTTGGAAGTTTATCGCCGCATGTTGGACACGGGCGAAGACGCGCGCAAGGAGTTTTTTCAAGTCGTGCGAAAGCACGCGGAGGCGGTTGCGGAGAAATATATTCTCCAGGATGAGAATACACTCGACGTGGCGCTGATGTTTGTGCCGTCCGAGGGCGTTTACTACGAACTGCTGATGACGTCCGATGCAAAACTTGGGCGTCTTGACGATCACTGCCGGGGAAAAGGCATCCTGCCTGTTTCGCCGAATACACTTCACGCGTATTTGAGCGCAATCATGATGGGACTCAAGGGTATGCAGGTCGCCGAAAATGCCAAACATCTTCTGGCCGGGCTTGCGGGCCTTCAGGGTCAGCTCGACTCGTTCGCCAAAGTCTACGACACGCTCGGCGTGCACCTGCGCCACGCGCAGCAATCTTACGATGAAGCAGAACACAAGCTAGATCGGACGCAAATGAACCTGGAACAAATGGCGCAAGGCACGCTTCCCGAAACGCTCGCCAAGGCGCTCGAACCCGCATCCATAGATTAATTGCCCGTCCTTCGATTATTGCCCATTCAAAGCCTCGCCTGCGGCGCGAATCATTGCCTGAAAATCACCGTCCGAGTTCGCGGCGGGTATTTTTGCAAATTCCTTTCGAGCTTGTGCAATGTCAGTTTTTCGAGGGCCAAGCTTGGCGAGCACTTTGTCGATGCGCTTCCTTTCGTCAGCGTTCGCCAATTTGTGCGCTGCCTGGAGAAAATCACGGGCAGCGTCTTCGTTTCCCGTTCGGGGTGACGGCCTGAAGCGCACGGCGTAAGAGAATTCGCCGGGACGCATTCCTTTGACCTCGATCTCCGCGGAGTTGTCCGCTTCACCGCGGGTGCGCAAGTGTTCGCGCCCGCCATGCTTGAACCTGGCAATCTCCGGGCTCATATTCTGCACGTCCAGATCGACGGGCTGGCCAGTGCCGCGTACGTGGAGAACGAATTTGACCGTCTTCCCGGGCCTCACGCCACTGTGAAGCGCATCGGGAGCTACGTCCACAAGAGCGAGTTCGGCGGACGCTTCTTGCGTTCCAGTTTTCACGACGATTCTGACTTTGCCGGGCGCAATCTGCGGCGATGCTAAAATGACAAGCTCCTTGGGCGAAGCGGCGAGCACGAATGCAGGCTTACCTGCTAGGTCGATGTAATTTCGATCGGCGTCGCCCTGAAAACCATTGCCATCAATGGTGAAACGATCCTTAAGGGAGGCCACCGCAGGCACCCTTCTGACTTTCACATCCTTGGCGTCCGTACGCACGACGACGTCTGCGGCTGCACGCGTCTCCGTTCCTGGGATGCGCGCGATGACAATGCCGACGTCGCGAGGAGCCAGGAAATGCGCGCGGCCACTCTCGTCCGTAGTTACGACTTCGCCATCGGACAATACCAATTTGATTCCCGGAACAATGCGACCGGCCGGGGAGAGGACTGCCAATGTCGCCCGTTGCCCCGCTGCCAATTCGAGAGGCAGCACAATCGTTGATTGAGGAGAGATTGCCTGCGCGGAAAGCTGCGCGCGAGCGTGAAGTGCGCTTGTTGCGAGGATCGCAGCAATCAGTACTGTTCTTGGCCAGAGCGTGGGCGCCATAGCAGGAGCTTTATATCATGAAGATAAATAGGCGGAGATCACAGGCCACTCAATTGTCCAGCCGAACGACAAAAGCGACGACTGCATCTTGTTCGTGAATCTCTGCCGCTAATTGTTGTGCCGCAACTTCGCTGGGCAATCTTCCGACGCGCACGCGATAGTAAACGCCACTGGGCAAATTAAGGGTGGCAATTGTTACGGGCGAATACCGCGCGCTGAGATGTTCGCGCAGCCTTGTAGCGTTCTGCTCCAACTGAAATGCGCCGACTTGAACTGCAAAAAATCCAACGTTGGGATTGGGCCCCGCAATCACATCGAGACGCACGGGCGCCGTGCCCGTACCAATCATTCCGACAGCCACTGCCGCGGAATACGAAAGATCAATGATTCGGTTCCCTACGAACGGGCCACGATCATTGATTCTGACCTCCACCTGTTTCCCATTATTGAGATTCGTCACCTGCACCACTGCGCCGAAGGGGAGCGTCCGATGAGCAGCCGTGTACTGGAACATATTGTAGATTTCGCCGTTCGAAGTGCGACGCCCGTTGAACGGTGCGCCGTACCATGAAGCTATCCCCTGCTGCGTATATTGACCTGAAACTCCCGGCTGACCCGGAGGCAGAGTTTGAGGCAGGGGCACGGAAGCCGGTGGACTAGGCGCGGGACGCCGTGACGCACACCCGCCGCCCACAAAGACGATTGCCAGCACAAATGCAGGAAGGCGGCACAAAATTGGCCGGGATAAACTCCGGAGTATCACGATTCGCACCGCGCGTCAGAACGCTTTTGCGCTTGTTGTTCTTTGACTGAGCACATAATGTGCGCTGTTCTCCTCGTGTGCTTCCAAACTTTTCCGGTATTATAGGAACGCGGCGATAGGGCCGCAAGGAAACCATTGCCGCTTCCACTTCGATGGCGTTTGAAACTTGATCGGTTGCGCGAAAGCTTCTCTGTGATGTTTCACACTAAAGAAAAGCAGAGGCGCCCGGGTCTTTGTCCGGCTTGTGGGACGCTCGTGGGCGCGTCGGCAACGCGTTGCCATCAGTGCGGCGCCAGCCTCACGTTTTCTCTGGCCGCTATCAGCCGTTCTCTTGGCAAGATCATGCCCGTCACAGCTCCCGTGACGTATTTCATTCTGAGCGTCTGCTGCGCAGTCTATGGCATCAGTTTGCTCTTTACCATTCATTCCGGCTTTCCGACCACACCCGAGGGCGGAAGCATGCTGGGCAAGCTGTTCGATATCGGTGGTGTTGCCGCGCCAGTTTTGGAGCGGTTGGGAGCCTCGCTGCCGTTGGCCATCGACTTAAGGGAGCCATGGCGCTTCGTAACGGCGTGTTTTCTTCACGCGAACCTGCTGCATATCGGCTTCAATATGTGGGTCTTGATAGACCTTGCGCCGACGATTGAAGAACTTTACGGCTCATCGCGTTTTTTTTTCATATACATTGTCTGCGGAATAGGCGGCTATGTCCTCAGCGGATTCTTTGGCCACTTCAGCATAGGAGCTTCTGGCGCTATCGTCGGGCTGATAGGCGTGCTTCTGGCCATCACGTATCGACGCGGTGGCGTCAGCATGCAGCAACTTCGCTCTAACGTCTATAAATGGATAATTTATCTGGTCCTCTGGGGATTCTTCTTTCCTGGCATCGATAACATGGCGCACTTGGGCGGGGGGATCACCGGCTTCATCCTGGGCAAACTCATGATGGATCGCGCGCCGGCGACTGCGTCCGAACGTAAGCGTGCTTACGCGCTAGGGTGGATTGCCGCAGCCGTTGTACTCGCTAGCTTTGGCTTCATGCTTTTTACCGGAGGCCGCCCAATATTTCTCCGGCGATAGACGCAGCCAGTGCGGAATCTTTCACATGCAGATATCTTGCGGAACTATCAGGTCAAAGTTTTCGCGCGACGGTCACGCTGTAGTGGAACCCGGAAAATATCGTAAACGCCGCAACCAGATAAATCAGTAGCACGCGCGAAACCTGGAGAGCTGGATTTTGCACGAGCTCGGATAGAATCACTACAAAGACCAGCAGCACTTGAAACGTTGTGTTTAACTTGCCAAAGATACTGGGCGGGAAAGTCATATAACCCACCACCAGCAAGATTACCGCGCAAGCGATTACGAGCAGCACATCGCGCCCAAGCACCAAAATTGCCAGCCACCAGGCGATTTTTCCTTTCAAGGCGAGCATCAAATACGAGGACGAAAGCAGAAGTTTGTCGGCGATGGGATCCAGAAACGATCCAAGCTGCGTTTTCTGGTTCAGCTTGCGCGCCAGCAAACCGTCGAGGCCGTCGCTGAGCCCGGCGACAATGAGCAGCGCCAGCGCCCAATCGTAACGGCCATAGCGGATGGCGATGATAAAGAACGGCAGGAATCCCAGCCGCAGGAAAGTAAGCTGGTTCGGTACCGTGAAAATGCGCTTGTCCATGAATTCGTTCTGGAGGCTGCGTCAAGCGAATTGCGCGAGGTAGTCGCCCAACGTCTGGCCCACCTTAAGCGCAAACTTCTCCGCCAGGGAAGGGATCGACCCACGAGCTTCGTCCAGCGCGATCCTCTCGATGCGCTGCATGGGGAAGAAAAGCGTGGGCAGGCCGATCCGCTCGCCTTCGGGATGCACCACCTGGCGAATAAAGTCGTCGAATGAATTGAGATCGATGCCGCGCAACGTCACGCCCGCGACGTTAATTTCCGTCAATTCACCCCAGATGCGTTCCTTCGGAGAATGCAGGCTCACCACCACAACAGAATGCGGATCCATTATCGCCTCGGATAGATCTGGGTTTGATGCTACCCCATTTTTGCATCGCGCGCATCGGCGGCCGTGCCAAATGCGCCGCACCGGAATATGCCGCTAGACTGAAATCGTTTTCACGTGCGGCGCCACTTGCAACTGCGCTTGCGTCGCCTTTTGGACATCTTCCGCTTTCAGACCTGGAGCTATTTCCCTCAACAATAGCCCTTGAGGTGTCACGTCCATGACGGCCATTTCCGTGACGATCATTTTCACGACGCCAACGCCCGTCAGAGGGAGCGTGCATGTTTTCATGATTTTCGGTTCGCCGTCCTTGTTCGTGTGCTCCATGGCGATAATCACTCGTTTCGCTCCAGCAACCAGATCCATCGCACCGCCCATGCCCTTTAACATTTTCCCCGGAATCGCCCAGTTAGCCAGATTTCCGTTTTCGTCGACCTGCAAGGCGCCGAGCACAGTAACGTCGATTCGACCGCCCCGAATCATTGCGAAGGAGTCCGCGCTCGAAAAATAACAGGAGCCGGGAATTTCCGTGATCGTCTCCTTGCCCGCGTTGATCAAATCCGCATCTTCCATGCCATCGTAAGGATATGGGCCAACGCCGAGCATCCCATTTTCAGACTGCAACACTACCTCGACGTCAGGAGGCAAAAAATTCGGGATCAATGTGGGCATGCCGATTCCCAAATTCACGTAATTGCCATCGCGCAACTCCTGCGCAATGCGTCTCGCTATGAATTCCCGCTTATCCATGGGTTTTCACCATCACCGTTCCGCCGGCTGTGGTTGACGCAATGTTCTCTTTTCGATTGGCCTTTCGTAGTTATCACCCTGAAAAATCGCATCCACGAAAATTCCCGGCGTATGAACGGAGTCCGGTGGGAGATGTCCAAGTTCCACGAGTTCTTCGACTTCGGCAATCACGTATTTTCCGGCTGTGGCCATCGGGGCATTGAAATTTCGCGCTGTCTTGCGGAAAATCAGGTTGCCCCAGCGATCCCCCTTCCATGCTTTGATGAAAGAAAAGTCTCCGCGAAGCCACGGAACCATTACGTAATTTCGTCCATGGAACTCTCGCGCTTCCTTTCCTTCCGCAGCGGGAGTTCCGTATCCGGTGGGTGTGAAAAATGCCGGAATCCCGGCGCCGCCCGCGCGAATCCGCTCCGCGAGCGTACCTTGTGGATTCAATTCAATTTCAATTTCGCCGCTCAGCGCCAGTTTCTCGAAGCGTTTGTTTTCCCCCACATAGCTGGCGATCATCTTTTTCACTTGTTTTGACTCGAGCAACCAGCCAATTCCGAAATTGTCTGTCCCTGCATTATTCGAGACCAGCGTCAAATTCCTCGTACCGCGCCTTTTCAACGCGCGAAGAAGATGCTCCGGCACTCCGCACATTCCAAATCCACCGACCAGAATCGTGGCGCCATCGTTCACGCGCTCGATCGCTACGTCAGCGTTTGCGACACGCTTATCCATTCAAACGCACCTCCAACCAAGGGAAAATACATGCGAAGAAAATGTCTAAACGTCACGCAGGAAGTCTACTGCAAATCAGGGCGTTTGTTGTTCAGCGATTTATAAAGCTCGTTTGCGGCGAGGAACTCCTGTTCCAGTTCGCGGCCAGTCAGGTGGGTGCGAAGAAAATCGATGGCTTGCACGGCACGGTCGAGTGAACGCGCAATATTGTCTGTATTCGTCAGACAAATGTCACGCCACACGTGATATGGACTTCCTGCAATCCGCAGAAGGTCCTGCAGTCCGCTGCCAGCCATCGACACGGGCAAGCCTGTTTCGTCCGTTTCGTCGGCAATCACTCTTGCCAGCGCCACCGCTATCAATTGTGGCATCTGCGAAACAATCGCTATCGCCCAGTCGTGCGTGTCTGCATCGCACCACACTGGCTCGGCGCCGATCGCGCGCACAAGCTCGACGAACCGCAGCACGCGTTCATCGCTCTCGCGCTCGTTTCCGACCACGACGTAACGCGTTCCGCGAAAAAGCGTCGCATCCGCATTGTCAATTCCAGAGATTTCTTTCCCGGCGATTGGGTGTCCTCCGAGGAACCTCGCGCCGAGACGAAACTCAGATTCTGCGATACGACAAATGGCGGCCTTCGTACTGCCGGCGTCAGTTACCAACGTTTCGGCATCGCATGCAGCAGCGATTGCCGGCAGCAACTCGATCGCGGCCCCGATTGGCGGCGCCAGGTAAACCAATTCCGCACGATGGACTGCGGCAGCGACGTTTTCCGCAATGTTCCAGGCGAATTTTCGCTCATTGATTCGCTGCAGGATTTCCGGTTTGTCAAAGACGACGATGGAAACGCCTGGGTAGGCGCTCTTGGCCGCAAGGCCAAACGACGCCCCAATTAGTCCGGCACCAATTATGGCGATCCGGCTGAACGGCGCGGTATCACTCACAAATTTGCATCCCGCCGGCTGACCCCGTGCCGAGCTGCGTTCTTTAGCAGCCGAACGCGTTCAGCGACACCTGTTGCCGCCGAAGCCACCGACGTGGCCGTCTCAACCTCGGCAACCAGGGCCGATCCGACCACAACCGCATCCGCGATTCCTCCGAGGACGGTCACTTGCGTCGGCAAGGATATTCCGAATCCCACGGCAATCGGCAACGATGTGAACTTACGCGCGCGCCGTACCATCGCCGGCAATTCGTCTGGCAAAGACTCCTTCGCACCCGTTACGCCCATTCGCGAAATTATGTACAAAAAACCGCTCGACGCTTTCGCGATCAATTTCAACCGCTCATCCTGGGAGGTCGGCGCTGCCAGAAATATCGTATCCAATCCACGGGTGCGCATGATCGCGCAATGCTCGCCTGCTTCCTCCGGGGTCATGTCCGTGACGAGCACGCCATCCGCGCCCGCCGACGACGCCCGCGACGCGAACTTCTCTAAGCCGATCTGCAAAATGGGATTGAAATAACTGAACAGCACGATCGCCACATCGGTCTTTCTTCGCAATGCCGCGACCAAATCGATCACGCTCGCGAGTGTGGTGCCGCCGCGCAATGCGCGTTCGCTGGCGCGTTGGATTGTCGGCCCGTCAGCGACGGGATCGCTGAATGGCACGCCGAGCTCGATGATGTCCGCGCCTGCGTCGACTGCCGCAAGCACAATTTCTTCTGTCGCGGTAAGCGAGGGATCGCCCGCGGTGATATACGCGACCAGTCCCAACTCACCCGTGCGCGCGAGATCCTCAAAACGCCTCCCGATGCGCGTTTGCTGCGTGCGATCCGCCTTCATCGCAAGTTCAGACATATCGCGCCAGAATCTCCATGTCTTTGTCTCCGCGTCCAGAAACATTAACGATCACAAGTTCTTCGCGCTTCATCTTCGGGGCACGGCGTATCACCTCCGCCAGCGCGTGCGCCGATTCAAGAGCGGGAATGATTCCTTCGATCTTTGCCAGCACTTTCAATGCGTCAATCGCATCCTCGTCGCCCACTGCGGTGTATGCTGCGCGCCTGCGGTCGGCCAGCCACGCGTGTTCCGGACCAACCGCGGGGTAGTCAAGTCCCGCTGACACAGAATGCGTCGCCGAGATTTGCCCGTCGAGCGTTTGCAGCACATAGGTGTACGTTCCTTGCAGCACGCCGGGTTTCGCTCCAGAAAATCCCTCCGCTGCGGCCAGTCTCGCCGCGTGCTCGCCGATTCCCGCTCCACGGCCTCCCGCTTCGACGCCCACCATTTTTACTTCGGCGTCATCAAGAAAATCACTAAAGAGCCCGATCGCGTTAGAGCCGCCCCCGACGCAAGCAAAAAGCCAATCCGGCAAGCGCTTTTCCTCTTGCAGAATCTGCGCTCGCGCTTCTTTGCCGATTACGCTTTGAAAATCGCGCACCATCGCTGGATACGGATGGGCCCCGAGAACCGATCCCAGCAAGTAATGGGTCGTGCGGACATTCGTAACCCAGTCGCGCATCGCTTCATTGATCGCGTCCTTAAGCGTCTTGCTTCCTGCGTTGACGCCGATCACTTCCGCGCCAAGAAGCCGCATGCGAAAAACATTCAGCCGTTGACGCTCCATGTCTTCCGTGCCCATGTAAACGGTGCATTCGAGTCCCAGCCGCGCCGCCACAGTCGCTGTCGCCACTCCGTGCTGCCCTGCGCCTGTCTCCGCCACGACGCGCCGTTTCCCCATTCGCGCGGCCAGCAAACCCTGCCCCAGACAATTGTTAATTTTGTGCGCGCCGGTATGTAGCAGGTCTTCGCGCTTCAAATAAATGCGCGGCCCGCCCAAATGCTGAGTTAGGCGCGAGGCAAACTGAAGTGGAGTCGGCCGCCCGGCGAAATTCCGGAGGAGATCGTCAAGCTGTTTCTGAAAACTCGGGTCGGCGTTGGCTTCCTTGTAGACGCGCTCGAGTTCTTCGAGCGAGGCCATTAGCGTCTCCGGAACATATCGTCCGCCGTACGCGCCAAATCGGCCGTGCGCGTCAGGTACGGCTTCCATTTTTGCGCTCATCAATCCCGCCCGCCCGCTTGCTTAACCGCCAACATCAACCGTTCCACTTTTTTCGCGTGCTTTTTACCAGGCCGCGCTTCAACTCCACTGCACACATCAAGTGCATACGGGCTTACCTGCCGAATCGCTTCAGCAACATTGGTTTCACGCAAGCCACCGGCCAAAATCACAGGCCCATAACGCTTCGCTTCGCGCGCGACGTCCCAGTCAAATCGTTTGCCTGTTCCGCCGCGGTGTTCCGTGTCGTAGCCATCGAGCAGAAACCCCACCGCGCCTGAATACCTCTGTAACTCACTTACTCTAAATCGCGGTCCCACGCGAAATGCCTTGATGACGGGAAACTCGTGCGCGAGCCACTCCACGGTGTCGGGCGACTCCTCCCCATGCAGTTGCAACGCCCCCAGATCAGCGGCGCGCGCGACCCGCAACATTTCCTTCGGCGAAGCGTTCACGAACACGCCCACGGCAGCGACACGACGCGGCATGTGACGAATGATTTGCTTTGCGTGCGAAAGCGCGATCCTGCGCGGGCTGTTCGCATAGAAGTTGAACCCGAGCGCGTCCGCGCCGGCATCCATCGCCAGTTTCGCATCTTCCCAGTTTGTGATACCGCAAATTTTTACGGCTGCCATTGTTGTTATCACGCGCTTCCCGGAGATCCGAGCGGGCCGGTCGCCGAAACAAGCAATTCACGCAGAGCATCCGCCGGATCCGGCACCGTCATCAGATGCTCGCCAATGAGAAACGCGTCAAACCCCACACTCTGCAAGCGTTCGAGATCTCGATGCGTGCGTATTCCCGATTCGCTGACCGCGATGCATTCCTCGTGAATTTCGTCCACGAGTTCCAACGATGTCTCCAGGCGAACTTCGAATGTTTTCAAGTCGCGATTATTGACGCCTATGATTTTCGCACCGATCTCGGTAGCGCGCTTCAATTCTTCTTGCGAATGCACTTCAACGAGGGCCTCCATCTTTAGCTCTCGTCCCAATTCAAGCAGTTCGCGCAGCGTCTGGTCATCTAGAATTGCGGCAATCAGCAAAAACGCGTCAGCGCCGGCTGCGCGCGTCTCCCACACTTGCCACGCGTCCACAATAAAATCCTTTCGCAAGACAGGGATCTGCGTCACCTTCGAGACTTCCTTCAAGTCGCGCAACGAGCCCTGGAAGAATTCCTCTTCAGTCAGTACGGAAAGCGCCGCAGCGCCGGCAGTCTGCAACGTGGGCGCCGCTGCTGCAGGCTGATAATCCGCGCGCAAGAGTCCGCGCGACGGTGACGCTTTCTTAAGCTCCGCAATCACATTGAATCCCGGGCGCGTAAGCGCGCCGGGAAAATCTCTAACCGGCGGCGCCTTCTTTTCCACTGCAAGCTTCAGCGCCACTTCCGGTAAAACGCGTTTGCGGCGCGCAATCGCTTCGCGCCGCCGCTCAACAATGTGCGCAAGTATATTTTGTGAGTCGGATCTGGTTACCATATCCAATATTGTCCGGCAAATATTAGGTAATGAGATCCCCGTCTCAGGCAGGGAAAATCGCTAGGACTATGCTAGTCTGCGGCTTGCCGTCGTGTCAAAATGTTTTGCTCGTCGAATTTTAGCTCTTCCGTGCGGCCTGAACCGTCATCATGTCAAACAAGAAATTAACGGTTCTGAACGGAACGATCATTGCATGCCGCAAGTGTCCACGCCTGGTGCATTATCGCGAAAACGTCGCACGTACAAAGCGTCGCTCTTATCTGGATTGGGATTATTGGGGCAAGCCGGTTCCTGGGTTTGGCGATCCGCATGCCCAACTTCTGATTCTTGGGCTCGCCCCGGCGGCGCATGGAGCGAATCGCACTGGACGCATGTTTACCGGCGACCGTTCCGGAGATTTTTTATATCGTGGGCTTCATAGCACGGGATTCTCCAATCAATCAACGTCGATTCGGCGAGGCGATGCTCTCGAGCTGAAGAACGCATACATTAGTGCCGCGGTCCGCTGCGCTCCCCCAGACAACAAGCCCCTGCCGTCTGAATTTCAAAACTGCCGCCCGTACTTGGAGACCGAACTCGAGATTTTGAAACCGAAAGCAATTCTCGCGCTTGGTGGTCTGGCTCTTACGGCGTATCTTCGCGTCCTCAAAAACCACGGCCTCATTTTCTCGTGCACGCAATTCCCTTTCCGCCATGGCGCCAGCCTGAAACTGCCGGGCGACCTTCCTCGCGTTTTTGCGTCGTACCATCCGAGCCAGCAAAACACATTTACCGGCCGCCTTACCCACGCAATGCTCACACGAGTTCTCCGCCGTGCTGCCAAGTACTTGGCGGCCGCAACGCATCCCTGAGGGCTACCGTGTGTCCCGACGTCGGCATCCGGCAATGCCACCACGAGGGACATAAACTCACCCTAGAAAACCCTAGAAAATGAGCGCTTATGGAGACTCTACATGCCCACTCGTGATCGCAACTCCGCAGCAGTAAAATTTACTTTCGCAGCCGTCTCTTTTCTTATTTGCTTGTGCCTTACAAGTTTTGCGGCTCCCGAAGCGTCTTCACCGCTGAAACTGATTCGGGCCGTGAAGCTTCCCGCGGGCGTACAAGGCGAATTCGATCATTTTGGGGTGGATGTTCGAGGCAGCCGGCTGTTTCTTGCCGCCGAAAACTCGAAGGAAATTCTCGTCCTGGATTTGAATTCGGGGAAATTACTTCGAACCATTGACGGAGTCGTGATTCCCCACGCCATTGCTTATCGAGAGTCCAACAATCGGATCTACGTGACTGACGGGGGCGCCGGGGACCTGAAAGTATTCGATGGCAAGACCTACCGCCTGCTGAAATCAATCAAACTCCGCGCCGATGCCGACTCGATGGCTTACGACGAGACCATGCGCTATTTGTATATCGTTAACGGCGGGAGCGATGCGCATGAATCGTATTCGTTTGTCAGCGTGATTGAGACAAGCACGGATTCCAAAGTGGGCGAAATCAGGGTCGACAGTCCGCGGCTCGAAGCCTTGGCCGTCGAAACCTCAGGCCAGAAGCTGTACGTGAACAACACCGGCGGCAATCAAATTGACGTGATCAACCGTGATAAGTACGCGTTTATGACCAGTTGGCCGATCACGCTGTGCAAACAGAATGTTCCTTTGGCCATCGATCAGGTCAATCATCGCCTCTTCGCTGCGTGTCGCAGCGGCAAGATCGCAGTAGTTGACACGGCGACCGGCAAAGAACTGCAGGGCCTTGCCATCGGCACGGGTGCTGACGATCTGGTGTTCGATCCGCAAAGCAAGTTTTTATTCGTATCTTGCGGAGGCGACGGCGCGGTTTACATTTACCGGCAAAAGGCCGCGGACAAGTACGAATCACTTGGCCACGTTGCCTCGGGTCCCGGTGCTCGCAATTCGCGGTACGTTCCCGAACTGCATCAGTACTACGTCGCAGTCCCAGCGCGTGGCACCGCGCCCGCTGAGGTTCTGATCTATCAAATACGGTGATTCATCTTGCGGCTCTCGGCGATTTTTTTTTTTTCGACGGGAGATGCCAATACAGAAGTGCCGGAAGCTCTTTGCGTCAGCGCAGCAGTACATACCTTCCGCCGTTCGTGAACACAATCACGAGGCACATGACGATCAACATCAGGTCATAATGCCACCCGTAACCCTCCTTCCCCCAAAAACCCGTATGCCACACGGCTATTTTTTTCTGGACCGCGCCGAGCATCAGGACGATCAGTCCTAGCGCCGCGATCTGCGTCAGAACGCCGAACATTATCCCCAGGCTTCCGGCAATTTCTGCCGTTCCCAGAAACACGGTGAATCCTTTGCTCATGCCGATTTTCTTGCCTCTTTCAGCCGGATTTGTCACGTGACTCCAGCCGCTGGAAATGAAAATCACGCCAGCCATCACGCGCAACAGGAGAATCCCGACGTCCTGGTAACGCAATAGTTGTGGAATCATCGTGCTCCCTTTCCTGAACACCGCAGGGACGTTATTTCGAGCATTGCATCGAGAGTATACTCTCCACCCCTACTCAAGAGCTTTAATCGAGCTACAATCAACACGTGGCTCCAGAACCACAGTCGCAAAGTGCCCCAGAGACAGTCGTCGAATTCCAGGAAGCGGAGTATCGCATCGCCGATCGCCCGATTCTAAAATCGCTTTCGCTCAAAGTGAGTCGCGGTGAGACTCTCGTTTTGCTGGGCCGGAGCGGTTCCGGAAAAACCACGGCGCTGAAACTTGTCAATCGTCTTCTCGATCCAAGCGCGGGCCAAGTACGCGTTGAAGAACGCACGACTCTCGAATGGGATCCGATCCGCTTGCGCCGCCGAATCGGCTACGTGATTCAGGAATCAGGGCTGTTCCCGCACTTCACTGTCGAACGCAACGTCGCGCTCGTGCCTGAACTCGAACAGTGGCCAAAAAATCGCGTCACGGATCGCGTTCGCGAATTACTGGGAGTGGTCGGCTTGGACCCCGCACATTTTGCGCAGCGCTACCCGCATCAGCTTTCTGGCGGCCAACGACAGCGCGTCGGGGTGGCTCGCGCGCTCGCCGCCGATCCACCGATCCTGCTAATGGACGAGCCATTCGGGGCGCTCGACGTGCTGACGCGCGTGGAAATCCAACGCGAATTCCTCGACATTCAACGCCGGCTGCAAAAAACAATACTGTTCGTCACGCACGATATGCGCGAGGCGCTGCTTGTTGGAAAACGTATCGCGCTACTTGAGGCGGGAGCCCTCACGGGAGTTTACAGCCCGCAGGATTTTCTCCGTTCAACCGAACCAACCGCGGCAGCTTATGTTGCGGCGTTTCGCGGCGACGTGGCGCCGCGCACTTTAGCAAAACGAGGCGACCAATGAGCTTGGTACATTTTTTCCTCGCGCATCGCGACGAAATCCTGCAAGCGAGCGCTGAACATCTCTGGCTCGTGGTTATTTCGATGCTGCTTGCCATCATTATCGGCGTTCCTGCCGGAATCGCCGTCACGAGCAAACCGTGGCTCTCCAAGCCGATCCTCGGAAGCGCGAACGTCGCGGAAACAATTCCGAGTCTGGCGCTTTTCGGTTTCCTACTTCCCGTACCGTGGCTGGGAGCACGCGCCGACCGTCTTGCAATCATCGCTCTCGCCATGTATGCGTTGCTGCCCATTATCCGCAACACCGTCGCAGGGATTCAGGGCGTCGACGCCAGCGTTCGTGATGCAGCGCTGGCGATGGGCATGACGGGACGGCAAATCCTATTTCGCGTTGAACTTCCGCTTTCGCTTCCGGTGCTGCTCGCCGGAGTCCGCGTGGCAACTGTATGGACAATTGGAATCGCGACGATCGCCGCGGCAATTGGGGCCGGCGGCCTCGGCGAGTTCATCTTTCGAGGGCTGGCGATGGTGGACAACCGCGTGATTTTGGAAGGCGCGATTCCCGCGGCGGTGCTCGCGCTTGCCGCTGACATTGGTTTTGGACTGTTGGAGCGCCGCCTGCGGCATCCGCAATGATCTATATAAAGCGCTGGATATTTTTCGCGCTCATCTGCGCTGTTTTCGCTGTGTCTGGCTGCGTTCATCGCCAAAATACAATTGTCGTTGGATCGAAGAATTTTCCAGAGCAGGCAATCCTTGGCGAGATCCTTGCGCAACAGATTGAGTCGCGAACTGGATTGCGGGTCGAAAGACATTTCTACCTGAGTGGGACGTATATCTGTCACCAGGCCTTGCTCGCGGGAAGAATTGATATGTACGTGGAATATACAGGAACCGCATTGACGGCAATCTTGAAGGAAACGCCGAGCGACGATCCAAAGGCGGTTTTCAAAGAAGTCCGTCAGGGTTATGCGAAACGTTTTGGCTTGACGATAGAGCCGCCCCTGGGTCTCAACGACAGCTTCGCGATGGTCATTCGAGGCGATGACGCTCGCCGTTATGCGATTCACACAATTTCAGACGCGGCTAAATATACACCGCAGTGGCGCCCTGGATTTGGGTACGAATTTCAAGAACGTCCCGACGGATACAATGGGCTGGTGAAAACCTACGGCCTAAAATTCGCCGCAGCGCCGCGGATCATGGATTTGGGCCTGCTTTACCGTGCATTGCTTTCCCGTCAAGTGGATATCGTTGCTGGAAATACCACCGACGGGCAATTGGTAACGGGCGATTTCACAGTTCTAACCGATGACAAGCATTATTTTCCGCCCTACCAGGCAGTGCCCGTTGTGAGGAGTGTAGTCCTGCAACGGCATCCCGCGATCGCGAATGCACTTATCGATTTGTCGGGTCAAATTTCGGACAAGGACATGCAGAAGATGAATTACGAAGTGATTGGCGAGCACAAAGATACCGCGCTCGTAGTCCGCGAATTCCTGCGCGCGAAGCATCTCCAATAAGCAGGATCAAGGATGACGAGCGATTCGAACTAGTGTTGGCTGGGTGAGCCGGGCTGACTATGCCGAAATGCCAAGATGTCACTCGACCGAGACATCATGAAAGGAAAACTGGTGGCCGAGATTCGCGAAGGGTTTTCCATCTAGCTCGGCGTAAGGATAAACAAAATAATTGACTGGCGCAGCTGACTGCGCCGGGCTGAGAACCAAATCACGCCCTCCAGAAAACCGCACCCGGTTCTGATCAAGAGCGCCGAAAAAATAATCATGTTTAGCGGGCGTCTGCCACGCTTCAGAAGCATCAATCGGCACCCAACCAATGCTCCGAAGGTAGAATTCTGCCCAGCAATGATACCCGCTGATTGTTCCCTGATGCTGGCCGATTGGAATTGGAAATCCGATTTCAAAGCGGGCGGGAATGCCGGCGGCGCGAGCCATGCCGATGAAAAGCGAATGGAAATCCGTGCAATTCCCATGATGCGCGGTACACGCAAAGATAGCGTCTCCCTGGCCCCAGCCAGTTCCGGCGTGATCGTAGTGCATCGTCCTGATCACGTAATCGTATATCCTGCGAGCTCGCTGGAATGGATCCGAAATTCCCTCAGTCTGTTCACGAGACAGATCAGCTATGACACCGTCAATGGGCACAAGGCGATCAGGCGCAAGATAACGCGCAATGTCCGGCAAAAATTGGTCTGACGGCGATGCAGGCTCCGCAGAAGGAAGTGAAGCTTTGTCTTCATAGCGGCGAGCGCGGAACGTGAGAGTGATGTCGAACGGCGTCTTCGCATTTGCAACGTCAAAATCAAAATAAGCTGCGCGGTTGCCGTACTCTTGATCGGTGTAAACCCTATGTGCGAGTGGGCTTGAAATACTAACACTGCTTATTTCCTGGTGCGCCCCGGTCTGCGGCAGCGGAAGCCAGATACGCATTTCGTGACTGCCCAGCGGGAGCGCGGGCACGTGCACCTCATACGTGAACTCGAATGTCCTCGAAGGAGAAGCTATAGGTTGGATGACCTTTGGAGTCGTCGCGTCCATCGACGCAATCCAAACGATTGCCGCGACCGCTAAGGCCGAAACTGCGATCCGTTTCAATTTTGCAATGCCTCGCTAAGTACGATTGCTCGACAAATCCTATCAACCGGATGTTCGGGGACGCAAGCCCTGCGAAAGCCTACTACCCTCAGATAGATGAGAGAGCGGTGGAAAGGAATCAGGAAAAAGACAGCGGGCCAGGTGTTAGTCGGCTTCCTGTAGTGTTCTCAGATGGGATTCGAGGGAGGCGACGTATTGACGCTCAGCCTCGAGTTCCGACTGCAGTTTTTTCACCAGCATTTCTAAGCGCTGAAGCTCGAAGCGAAGTTTCTGAACTTCGCCCGCTGAAGCGCCGGCATTGGAACGAAGTGCCCGCGGCGGAGCGGCGCCAGACCGAGTTGCGTTTAGTGGTTCGTGCGACGCAATCGGGATTGACGCGGGCACAGCTGCAGGGAACGAAACTGGCGACGCAAAAATGCCAGACAAGGAACTTGCGGCAGGCTGCGGCGCTTCGGAGTCGCCGAGGTCTTGTCGAGACGGCGCCTCGGCCACTTTTGGATTCAGGAGATTTTTGACTCGCGCAATCAGTTCTTGAGGCTGAAATGGCTTGCGAATGAGTTCATCGGCCTGGACAGCAATTGCCTTTTCGGCGACAGTTCTGTTTACCACGCCGGACATCAAGATCACCGGCGTCTTGCGCAACTCCGGATTTTGCTTGATGAACTGGCACACCTCGTAGCCGTCCTTGTCCGGCATAATCACGTCTGTGATGACTGCGTCGGGAACGGTATCGCTGAATTGCGCCAAAGCGGAAGCTGCATCGTGACATGTGACGACATTGATCGACTCGCGACGAAAAGCGATCTTGATGACCTCCCGCATCGTCGCGCTGTCATCGATAAAATATACCGTGGGAACGCGCTCGGAGGACACGATCGAAGGCTCGCTCATGGCCGCTCCAACTCGGATTCATCCGGACTCACTTCGTGTTCGGGATGGGGTGCAACGGGCGGAATCGGTGTGGCGTCGCTCTCGTTCAAGGCATCTTCATCAAGCTCGCGCATGGCGTCGAGCATGAGATCAGTCGAGGAACGCAGCACTGTGCGTTGAGCCGAGGTCACGCCGTAAACAAATTTGTAAATGCCTTTGCCCGCCCCCTCACACGACTTGAGAATGTGAATGACGGCTTCGTCTCCAAACAAGGCGCCGCATTCGGCATGGGAAAGTTCGCCGCCGTCAAAATAGATCACCCCGTCCGTGTCTCCTGAATTTATGTTCAAAGCGCCAGTTTGCCGCGCTTGATTGAGCATTTGGATCACGCCGGGCAGATCCAGACGAGAAAGATCTCCGGTCAGTGTCGTAATGGCGGTGGGAACCATTTGCGTGGGCTGGAAGCCCTCTTGCCGGCTGAGAAGAAAAGCTCGAACATGAGCGGCGATTCCTTCGGGGCCGCGCCGCCTGTCAACGTAATCGTCACAACCATGGCGAAACGCTTCCATGAGCGCCTGGTCTCCGCCGTTACCCACAGCGATCAACGGAATGTCCGCGGTTTTTGCGTCTGCTCGGAGTAGGGGCGCAACTTCATAAGCGTTCATCTCACGCAGGTTCGTGGCGCACAGAATCACCGCCGGCGTATTCCACTCCAGCATCGTCAAAGAATAAGCCGCTTGAGAGCTCGTCAACACTTCGAAGCCTTCCTTTCTCAAGGCGTCGCCCAATTTCTTGGAAAAGTACACATTGCTGTCGATGAGCAACACCTTGAGCTGGCCCGCTCCGGCGGCGCTCACGACCTCGGCTCCGAGACGACCGCTTCAGATTGCGTTTGGCATCCCTCAATCAGTTTGCCTAAATCCACAATCTCGATGTGCTCTTCACCAACCTGAATCGACCCAGTGATGTGTGGCCCGTGGTTTTCAACATTCGCGTTAACTTCCGCGGCTGTTTCCCCGCTGGTAAGCTCACACTCTCCAGCAACAGGTATCGCGCACCAATCGCGCGCGTTGCCGGCTTGCCACTCCACAACCAGGCAAAAACGAAACATCGACGCGGTCGTTTCACCTAACATGCTGCTGACATCACAAACTGGAACGACGCGATTGCGGCGCACGATTACGCCAGAAATCCACGACGTGCGATGAGGAAACTGTTGCAGCTTCCCGATTGAAATCAATTCGATCACCGACTCCGCTGCGAATGAGAATCGGCGGCTTCCAATTGGCACGATGACGTAATTTCGTGGTGGTACTATCGGCGGACCGCTCATAGGAGCGCTCCTTGCGTTTCGCCGGGCAGCGGCGAAATATCGCGCTCCGCAGAAGCTGCGGCCTGCTCATCAAGAGCGGCAAGCTGCGCGAGTTCGCTACGAGTCAAAAATCCCGAAGGGCTCAAGACGGGCACAACACTGTCGTCGATGAGCGTAAGGCCGCGATACCATATGCGTTCCGGACCCGAAAAGGATTGCGGAACAGCCATAAGGCGCGAAATCGTTTCGATACGATCAATCTGGTCAACCAGAAGCGCTACCGAAGAATTGCGCAGAATGAGCACAAGCGTGGGACGTGACACCGGCAGACCAAAATGCGCGCATGCATTCACGACGTAGTACCATTTTGTTCCGCGATGAAGACGATGCCTCACTTTTGAAAGGCCGTTTACAACGATTTCGGAAGCGGCGGACGAAAAACTGTCCGTGCTGCGAATTTCTCCCACGGCACTCGCGGCAATGGCGAACGTTTGCCCGGCCACGGCGAAGAGAATGATGGCTTCCGTGCGCCCTTGCCGGCGCGGCGACCGCACTTCAGTGGAAACGATTTTCATCGGAGCGTCGCTTGTAATGAGCGAGTGAGTTCACGGACATGCTTGTCGGTAGCCGGGAAAATTTGATCGAGTGCCAGGATTTGATTTACAGCCCCCGTCTTAATGGCCTCCGCCGGCATGCCGAAAATTATCGAAGTCGCTTCGTCCTGCGCTATGACCACGCCGCCGGCCGCGCGAATTGCCTGCGCGCCACGCGACGCGTCGTTGCCCATGCCCGTGAGGACGATCCCAACCGTCATCGCGCCCGCCCAGTCCGCGGCTGTCTCCATCGTTACGTCAGCGCAAGGACGATAGCCGTCAATACGAGGCCCATCATCAAGAGCAATGCGACCGAGGGATGAAATACGAAGATGATGTGACCCGGGACAGACGTAGAGAGTCCCTTGGCGTACCGTTTCATTTGCCTCCGCTTCCTTCACTTCGATTTTGGTCACATCTGCGAGCTGTATTGCGTATTGACTCGTAAAACTCGAAGGCATGTGTTGCACCAGAACTATAGCCGCGGGAAAATCTGCCGGGAAAGCGGCGGCAAGCTGCATAACCGTCGCAGGCCCGCCGGTGGATGCGGCAATAATTACAATGGGGAAGCGGCTGCCATTGCTGCTGGAACCCTCATTCGACGTTTCGGCTCGCGCGACTGCCGGATGCTGCTCGGCCGCGCGAAGCTTCGGCCGCGCCGCGGTACGGATGACGCGAACCTTCGCCGCCATTTTCAATTTGCGATTCAGATCGTTGGCGACCGATTTCATGTCAAGATCAATTCCACTCGAAGGCTTGGAGACAAAATCGATCGCGCCGAGTTCCAAAGCAATAAGTGTGCTCGCGGCACCGTCGCGCGATTCGGAACTGACCACGACAATAGGACACGGATTTTGTGACATGATATGTTCGGTCGCCTGAAGTCCGTCTAGGTGCGGCATATTAATGTCCATCGTGATGACGTCGGGCTTCAGTGATTCGGCCATGGATATCGCTTCGCGTCCATCCTTGGCGTGGCCCGCGACTTCCATCTGGGGATCGGCCGCAATGATTCCATGAAGGACCTTGCGCATGAACGCGGAATCATCCACGATCAGAACACGAAGTTTTTTTGTGGTCGGATTCATAGTCTAAGCAACCGTCACCGGCCGGCGCGTCCCGCTCTTCTCCGAGCCGAGAATTTTACCCACTGCCGCGAGCAATTGTTCTTCCTGAACCGGCTTGGTCAGGAAGGCGACTGCTCCTTCTTTCAGTGCGCGGTCGCGATGCTTCGCTCCGGCTCGCGATGTAACGATCATCACCGGAATGCGGCGCGTTTCCGGATTCTGACGAAGGTGGCTCATTAATTCGTAGCCATTCATTCGAGGCATTTCCAAGTCGGTGACAATCAAATGTGCACCTGACTGCACGACAATTTCCGCTGCCTCGAGGCCGTCGGATGCCAGGCGGACGCAATAGCCGGCCTTCTCCAGCATCCGCGCTACGAATTTACGAACGCTGATCGAATCGTCCGCAACGACCACGACGCGTTCTTCATTGACTTCGTCAATGGCTTCCGCCGGAATGCTGCCGGAGGCCACCGCGGCGGCGCCCGGAGCAAACACGCGCGCGGCGGCAGCGGTCGCCGCCACACCGGCGTGTTCAGATAGTTCCTGCGCGGCCAAACGATGCAAATCAAGCAGCAGGATTAAACTGCCGTCCGGAGCAATGCTGGCTCCGGGAAACAGCTTCACGTTGCGCAGAAATTCACCAAGACTTTTGATGACCACTTCGTCTTTGCGCAGAACGTCCTCAACCACGATGCCGACGCGGCGGCCCGACACATTCACGATGACCATGCGGAAATAACCGCTCACCGTTTCGAGGAGCGGAAACGCAAGCCGCACGTCGAGACGAATCACGTCGATGATCTCTTCGCGCACCCTGGTGAGGAGTTTGCCTCCCACCTCCTCGATCTCCTCGGGGCGTACCCGGCGGATTTCTTCGACGAACGCCAGAGGCAGCGCAAATACCGAAGCGCCGCACCGAACAAATAGCGCTTGCGAAATAATAAGCGTCAGCGGAACCCGCAATGTGAAACACGCTCCTTGATGAGCTTCGGCGCGAACCTCCACTTCGCCATTCAGCGCATCGACGCTGGATTTCACCACATCCAGGCCAACACCACGCCCCGCAAGCTCGGTTTTTTCGCGCACCGTCGAGAAGCCGGGGAGAAACAAGAGATTGCGCAAGTCGCGGTCGCTCATTTGGTGAGCCAGGTCGGGAGTTGCGAAGCCGGCTTCCAGCGCTCGCGCACGGATCTTTTCGAGATCGATGCCGCGGCCATCGTCCTCCACTTCTATGAAAATGTGATTGCCACGGTGATATGCACGAACAACAATGCGTCCCTGCGGGCTTTTGCCTGCCTGCTGCCGTTCGGAAGCGCCTTCGATTCCGTGCGCAACCGCGTTACGTACGATGTGAATTAAGGGATCAAAGATTTGTTGGATGATATTGTTGTCCAGTTCCGTGTCGGCGCCCTCAAGAATCAAATCGACTTCTTTACCCGTAGCCTTCGCGGCGTCGCGAACCGTGCGGGAAAGGCGTGTATAAAGGTTGCCGATGGGAACCATGCGGGCTTGCGTGATTTGATCCTGCAAGCGATGCGCCAGTTTGGTGAATTCGTCAATGTCGGCATCAACGCGACCCATGAATCCGCCGAGCTGTCCGAGGACTTCATTCACATCCGCGGAGATTTCTGTCAGGGAGCGCGAAAGAATGCTGAAGTCGTCGTAGCGATCCATTTCCAGTTCGGTGAAATCACTAAAGGAGTCGCGACGGTTGCCGCCCATTCCCGACGCTGAACTGGCGAATCGATTCGAGCCACCGTTCCCTGCGGGCGCAGGATTCGATCCGATCCAATTGAATTCATATTTGTCCTGGAAGCCCAAGATTTTCTCGGCGAGACGGCTTTTCGAAAAATTCAAGATTTCAACGAGCTTTTCAAGCTCAGCCAGACGCCCGATCATGCGGGTTCGGTTGATCACCAGTTCGCCCACCGCATTCATCATCCTGTCGAGACGCTCCAGCGAGATTCGCACGGAATGAAGGTGCGGAGAGCTGATCGCGGATTTCTTGTGACCTGTTCCCGTTTGCGACGGTTGAATAGGATTCTGCGGCGATTCGTGTTCAGCCAGTGACCCCTCTGCGCCAAGCACGGGAACATGTTCCGTGCCTGCTTCGGGCGCACATTCCCCGACTCGTGAAAGAAACGAGTCAACTGCGGACCGTGCATGCATTTCGTCGGACCATTCGTCGTGGAGGAATTTCTTCAGAATGTCGACGGATTCCAGGCAAAGGTCAGTGAGTTCGGCGCTGGGAATAATCGCGCCCTCGCGCATCTGCCCAATGAGATCCTCCACACGATGACTAATTGCAGAGATGCGATGGAGGCCCACCTGCGCCGCCGAGCCCTTGATCGTGTGGAACGAGCGGAAGAGCCGATTGATGTCATCCGAATTAGGGTTTGTCTCGAGCGCGAGCAAGCACTCGGTAATCGTGGAAAGATGTTCTTCCGCCTCCGGGACAAAAAATTGCAGAACTTCGTCGGACACCTCAGCGTCGGCCGGCAGCAGATCGTACTGTGACGCTAGCTCGGAGGAACTTGCCAACGTTGCTTCGTAAGGAGCAGCGCCGATCGCCTCCGAACTGGCCGAAGAAGCCGGTGCAGGCGTTACCGCTGGGGCAGACGGAAACGCGAATGCATAGCGCTGCTTAAAAGCCTGGATATCGGCGGCGACTTCCGTGCCACAGTCGCTGATTTCGAGCAAATCGAATTCCAACACGGAAATCGCATCGGAAAGAAACTCGGTGAGCGGTGCGATCGTGTCGGAATTCAATGGCGCGTTACGAGTGTATTGGAAAACGTGGGCCAGCTTTCCGGCAATTTCTGAAAACAGCGGAAACCCATACGTCCCAGCATTGCCGCAGAGCGTATGCGCGGCGATGTAGAGGCGCTCTAGATCCGCGGGATTCGGCTGCGGCTCCTGCAAAATGCTGGAATACTCCCGCAAAAACTGCAGGTGCTCGGAGGCCTCTTGAAGGAAGACTTCGATTGCTCCTTTGCCCATGTCGCTCACAAAGCACCTTCGACGAGGGCGGCACCCCGGTAAATCATCTCTCCGGCGGGTTTACGATAGAGAATGCAATCACCGCAGACAACTGAGTCGAACTTTACCGGAACGTTTGAAATGGATTCCGAATGCCCGAGGAAGAGATAACCGCCGGGCTCGAGGTATTCGTAAAAATGCTGGATCAAAGAATTGCGGCGCGCCTCGGAAAAATAGATCATCACGTTCATGCAAAAAATGCAGTCGAGACGGCCAAGATAAACGGCCTGTGCAAGATTCATGGGGGCAAATGAAACCATGCGGCGGATGCGCGGTTTTACGGTGTGTTCATTCCCGGAGACGGAAAAATGGGTGTCGAGCTGGCGCGCGGACAAATGCTCCAGACTGCGTCTCGAATAAACGCCTCTTTCCGCGCAACTCAGGGCGCGCTTGCTGATGTCCGTGGCAAGAATCTCGATGTTCCATGCTTCGGCGAACATGAGCACATCCGCAATGCTGATGGCGATCGAGTAGGCCTCCTCACCTGTGGCGCAACCGGCGCTCCAAATACGCAGGGTGCGCGGAGTTTCCCAAAATTTCTTCATATGCAGTTCAGGGAGAACTTTTTTTCCGAGTGCTTCATAAACTGCCGGATAGCGGAAGAATGAAGTTTCCTGAGTCAGTAAGCGTTCGACAAGAGCGTCGTATTCGACGGTTGACGTGCGAAGCGTTCTCAATAGCTCCGTGCCTCCGGCGAGATGCTTCGCCCCCACATGTTCATGGACCCGAGAAGAAAAGAAGCGCTCGCGTGAGGCATCGAACAATATTCCCGAGCGGCGCTCGATGAGTATTCGAATCTCGTCGAGTTCGTACTCGGTGATCGCGGTGATATTTTTTTCTTTCATGCTTGTTCCAGGTCAGCGCCCGAACTTTATGTCGAGTCAATCGTCAGCGACGCGCGCCGGCTGGAACTGGTTCGGGCCGTGTTTCTTCGCCACTCGCCGAACCATTCTTTGACGAATGGCGAAACTGGGCCAGCGCCTCGTTTAACTGGTCGGAGAGCTTGACCATATTGCCGACGGTGGAAACGGTCTGCCGGGCGCCCTGCGACGTTTGGCGTGTGATGCCGGAAATGATTTGCATCGCATTGGCAACACCCTCGGTACCGCGCACCTGTTGTTTCGAAGCGAGAGAAATTTCCTGAACGAGTTCAGCCGACTGCCGAACTACGCTGGAGATGGCTTCGAGCGCCTTGCCGGCCTGGTCCGCCAGACTGGCCCCGACTTCGACTTCTTTCGTGCCCTCTTCCATTACGACGACGGCTTCGTTCGTCTCCGCCTGAATTGCTTTGATCAGCGCGGCGATATCCTTGGTGGCGCTGCGGGAGTGTTCGGCGAGCTTACGAACTTCGTCGGCGACCACGGCGAAACCGCGGCCTGCTTCTCCCGCGCGCGCCGCTTCAATGGCCGCATTGAGTGCGAGGAGGTTGGTCTGCTCGGTGATGTCGTTAATCACGTTGATAATTTCAGAAATTTCGAGCGAACGATCGCCGAGAGATTTAATTTTTTTGGCAGTCGCTTGCACCGACGCACGGATGCGCTGCATTCCGTCCAGCGTGTCGCGCACAGCGCGGTTTCCCTGTTCCGCCGCATCAAGGGCTCGCCGGGCCGCTTCCGCGCTGGCTTCAGCGTTGTTGGACACTTGCTTCATCGAAACGGTCAGCTCTTCCACCGCCGATGAAGTATTGGTGATTTCCTGATCCTGTTGGGTGGCTCCAGTAGTCATTTCATCCGCCGCCAGAAGAATCTGACTGGCGCTGGTGCTGACGTCGATGGCCGCTTTGCGGACGCGCTCAATAACCTTGTTGAAATTCTCCAGCATGAAATTGACGGAATCGGTGACATTACCGAGCGCATCGTTCGTGACGCGGCCCCGCATCGTCAAGTCGCCTCGTGCGACTTGATTAATCAAGTTGAGCAAGTCCGTAATGCTGCGTTGCAGCGAATCGGATGCTTCCTGCGTCACCGAGGAACGGGCAATCTTGGACGCGCTGCGATTCAAATTTTCCGCGATGAATCCAAATTCATCGGATGAGTTCACTTCCGCCTTCGCGCGCGAGTCGCCGGAAGCCAGGCGCTCCGAGAAAGCCGCCAACTCGGAAAGCGGACCGAGGATGCGCTTGGGCAGCAACATCACGTGCAGCAGAAACGTAAACAGGATGAGCGCGCCGGCCCCCAGCAAACTGCTTGACGCGCTACCCGAGAGTGACGACAAATTCGTCAGGGATTGTCCGCTGGCTCCCGCGCCCGCGTGGAATGCCAGCGCAAGAACTCCGCAGAGCGCCACCACATCCCATAGAATCAACATCCAAATGGTCGTGCTGAGACGCGATTTCATGACATCCTCCGAAAATCAAGAAACGAAATGGCCGCAGTGCGGGCGGCGGATTTTTGCAGTCTGTGCCGGGTGAATCTCATATCACGGGTACCGGAAACACCTCGATCATTTTGGGCAAATCGAGAACCAACGCCAGGCGGTCATCGTGCCGCAGCATCCCCCGGCAATGCGGGACATCGCTCGGCATTTGATCGAGCAGCGAATCGTCCGCGGCGGTGTACGTTCCAATCACTTCATCCGCGGCAATGCCGAAGCGCAGGCATGTCGGGTGGGCTTCATCGAGCAACGCCGCAACAACGACGTGGCGCGGAGATAATCCCGCGCGGCGCCCTTCGGTGAAGGCAATGTCAATGAGCGGAACAATGGAACCGCGAAGATTGAAAACGCCCATCAGAAATGACGGCCCCAGAGGAATACGCGTGACTGGCGGCCAATCCACGACTTCCTCAACCGTCAGAACAGAAAGACAAAAGCGTTCGCGGCCTGCCCGAAAAACACAGTATTGACTCTCCGGCGAGCGCAGCGCGGTAATCGGGTCATCATCCGACGGCTCCATCGCTTCAAGAGCATCTGTATCACCGTCGCCCGGCTCGATTGCGAGAAGGTCCGGTTGAGGTTCAGACGCATACTCTGCCTTGTACTCTTCGGGCATCAGGCGAATCTCCGCACTGCCTCTAGAAGCTCTTCGGGCGTGAATGGCTTCGCGATATAAGCGTCCGCTCCCTGCTGTTGGCCCCAGAACTTGTCGCTCGAAGTATTCCGCGAACTGACCAGAATCACCGGAATGCTTTCAAACAATGAATTCCCTTTCAATTCGCGGCAGATCTGAAAACCATTGCGAGTGGGCATGATGATATCGAGAAGGATGACACCCGGGTGCTCGAGTGTGATGGTCTCTTCGATCCTCAAGGGATCGCTCAAGCCAACAGAAGCGTAACCGCCTTGATCCAGGATGCCTTGCATCATCTTGACGGCAGCCACCGAGTCATCAACAACGAGAACTTTCTTCAACACGCAATCCTCCGGAACTGGGCCAGAAATATAAATGCAAGAATCGAGCCAATCTGGAGCCGTTGGGAGGTGGAAGTGCTCTGGGGCTAAGTGTCAGATTTTTAGTCGGTTATGTCGTCAGCGGATAGTCAGCGTTTTAGTGAATTCGATCCTGGGGATTCTCGATCGTCTCACTCTGAGATTCTTTCTCACGGGGCTGACCTCGACCGCAACTCCTGAGAAAATCCTTGTGGTCTTCTCACTTTCCTTTTAACTTTGGACCCCTTCCATGGCCGAAAGCAGGCGACGCGCGCTGATGCCTATGTTTACTGCCGCTTCCGTGTTCTTCATCCTCTGAGCTTCGTCGACGCGACGCTGCAGATAAGTCATCTCATCACGACCCAGCGCGATTGCTGCCTCGAGTTTCGATGAGTTTCCGGAACGCTTTTGTTCTTCGCGCGCAAGGACCACTAACGTGCGAGCCGCGACAGCTCGCCGAAGATCTTCAGAGAGTTGACCGCCATCGCTCACGAACGCATTTACTTCCCAAGCCGAGAGCAGAATTCGCGCGTCTCCCAGAGTCACCGTGCTCATTGAGCGGCCGCGCGTTGGAGGCGCTTCGATCAGTTGCTCCCAGATGCGCTCGAGGCACTCTTCAAGCTGCGGCGAAGGGACATTGCCGATGGGTGTGGTCGATTTTTGTGTTGTTTTAGTGCCGCCAGCGGATGCGGACGCTTCCGCACGTGGGGCTGACATCGGGGCCGGCACCGTCGGAGCCGTGGGTGGCAGCAAAGTCGTTGTTTGTACCGTCAAGGTGGCGGATTCCTGGCTCTTTCCAGGGGTTTCGCCGGCGGCGGTCCTGTTCACGGGCCCTTTTTTCGGTCCTTGAGAAGCACTTGGTGACGGACTGATCGAGCCGGCGTCAGCCCGCTCTTTCTTAGCCGCCTTGGCAAATTCTTCCGACCCCAACGGCGATACGGCCGCGATGGCCGGAATTTTCGGTTCGGCCGGAACTATTCCAAGGGTCCTTTCTACGGCATCGCGAATAGCGAGAAGCTGCTCGAACGTCCGGTTTGCGGATTCTGCAGCATAGTCCGAGGAAATTGGCTGACGCCACGCGAGCGAAATTTCGCGAAGGTGGGCCACAGCTTCCTGCGCCGACAGGCCCGCGGAACGGCAATCGATAGTGACGATCCCGCGGCGTTCAAGCTCCGTAAGCCCTTCGCGAATCGCCCGCAAATCCGCATGAAGAAGCCGGAAGAATGACCGGCGCAGCAAAAAGTTAAAACGCGTAAATGCGACAAGCGCCGCGGGATCGTAAAACATGAAACCGGAAGCGTCTTTGAGTTCGCGGCCTTTTTCGAGAAGCTTCGCGGCGAAAACGTCCCTAAGGCCGTGACATCGTTTCATTGCGTTGAGAACATGATCCAGCGGTGCGCACCATTCGAGCTCAGTCGCCTCGGCGTCCGCCAGAACGCCAAGAAGAACTTGCGCTACGTCGGCAAGTGTAATCTCGCAGGAATACAGATCTTCGGGAGCACAGAGCGCAAAGTAGGTCGCGAGCAAAAGATCGACGTTGTCGCGGTCCGTGGGCGTTTTTTCGGGACGCCGCAGCAGTCGCATGATCACGGCGCGTAAACTTTCAGGCTTGATTTCCTTCAGCGAGTGCAGAAGCTGTCTTAGCTGATTCGTCCGGACGCGCGTGTCCATCTGGTCCAGCCAATGCACTACGCGGTCGAAGAGCTCGGATGCCGGGCATGCCGGCGGAAGCAAAGGCTCATGGATCGGCGCGATTTCCAGGTGGAAATGAGTGGTCAAATAAAAGTACAGCGGGTAAACGAGCCGTGCCTCAGCCCAGGCAGCGGCTATCGCCTCCGCTTTTTCTCCAAGCGACGAAACAGATTCGTTCAGAGTTACATGTTTGTCCCTCAGGCCGCTCATTCACTCACTCCAATCATCACGCACCGAGCACTGAGTTTCCGCCACTTGCAAAGCGCACATTTTGCAGACCGAGTCGCAAATACGCCAAGCCCACTACACGGAAGGACTAAGAGCAAGAATAGACCCAAATGGTGTTGCTCGGCATGAACCGTAACATACAGATTCCCTGTGTCTTATGAAGACACAGCAGCCGCTCAAATCCTGACTGTCTCAAGCTGAGACCCCTATGTCTCACCCACTGAGGCGATTCACACATCTGTTGAGACGACAATTTGACCGAAACTCTACGCCTGCGCCAGCTCGCCAACGCTCGGCTTCGCCGAAGTGTGCAGAGGGATTTGATACTGTTTTAGTTTGCGGTAGAGAGTGGCTCGACTAATTCCCAGCATTTTCCCAGCGAGCGCTTTGTCGCCACCCACTTGTTCAAAGACGCGCAAAATGGTGATGCGCTCCATGTCCGCGAGCGCCGTGGAAGCGAGCGTGTCCTTGTCTTCGGTGGACGCAGATATTTCCTGACAGGAAAGAATTGCCGGAGGCAGGTCTTTGACGTCGATCGCGTGCCGGTCGCCCAGCGCGAGTGCGCGCGCAATCGAATTTTCAAGCTCGCGAACATTGCCCGGCCAATCGTATTGCAGAAAAATTTTCATGGCCGCGGAGCTCATTCGGACATTTTCACCCGGCGCATGGCGGTCGAGGAAACAGTGTACCAACATGGGAATGTCCGAGCGACGTTCGCGGAGCGCCGGCATATGCACTGTGATTACATTCAAGCGGAAGAAAAGATCCTTTCTGAACGTCCCAGCACGATAGGCGGCTTCGAGGTCACGATTCGTCGCGGCAATCACGCGCACATCAACCGAGGCACTTTGATTGCTGCCAACAGGCCGCACTTGCTTTTCCTGAAGTACGCGCAAAAGTTTGGCTTGCATCTCAAGCGGAAGCTCTCCGATCTCATCCAGAAAGATCGTGCCACCATTCGCCGCCTGGAAGAGGCCGATCTTTGATTTCATCGCGCCTGTAAACGCGCCCTTTTCATGGCCAAACAATTCGCTCTCCATCAGTGTGGGCACAAGCGCGCCGCAATCCACGGCGACAAACGGCATTTGCGCGAGAGGTCCGCGAAAATGGATGGCGCGAGCGACGAGCTCCTTACCCGTACCGCTTTCTCCCGCGATTAGCACGGGTGTACGCGAGTCCTTCAGTCGCGCGATCATGCGCAGAACGTCCTGCACCTTCGCGGATGTTCCGACGATACCGTCTAAACGAACTTCGGTGTCCATGCGCTCGCGAAGAACCTGATTTTCGTTGACGAGGCGGACCTTCTCGGCCATGCGCTGCAAGAGCAGTCGAAGTTTTTCAACGCGAAAGGGTTTCTCAATGTAGTCGTAAGCCCCCAGTTTCATCGCGTCCACCGCGGACTCGATTGTGCCGTGGCCCGTCATTATCGCTACTTCCATGGCGGGCAGAATCCGCTTGATCTCCCTTAACAAATTGACGCCGCTCATTTGGGGAAGCTTCAGATCGGCGACCACCACATCCGGC
Organism: Candidatus Acidiferrales bacterium; assembly: GCA_050746905.1. Lineage (GTDB taxonomy): Bacteria > Acidobacteriota > Terriglobia > Acidiferrales > UBA7541 > DAHUXN01. The sequence goes on along the minus strand of JBOGNJ010000014.1, from coordinate 22,694 downwards.
GTTTGCCTTTCCAGCGCGGCGAGCGCGGTTTCGGCGCTTTCGGCCTCCGAGCAAATAAAGCCCAACTTGTCGCCGATGGTCATGCAAAGTTTGCGGATGGAAGGCTCATCGTCGACCACCAGGAATCTTATGCGCAGATCGTTGTTCATCATTCCTCTTTTGTCACGTTAATGCGCCGCTTCAGAAACGACGGCAACCGGGGTCGTTGCTGCCTCCGCTGCTGCCGCTGGCAAGCGCACGGAGAATGTAGCGCCAACGCCATCCGAATTATTGGCGCAGGAAACCTCGCCACCGTGTTCGCGCACGATGCCGTAACAAATGCTCAAACCAAGTCCCGTGCCCCGGCCGGCTTCTTTGGTGGTGTAAAACGGCTCAAAAATTCGTTCTGTATCCGAAATTCCGGTGCCGTTATCGCGGATCGTGATCTCCACCATGCTCTCCGTTTCGGACGTGGTAATTTCTATCTTTCCAGGACGCTCGGCCTCACGTATAGCATCGTAGGCATTATTGAGAATATTCAAGAACACCTGCTGGAGCTGATGCGCGTCACCGAAAATGCGAGGCAGCGACGACCGGAAATCTTCGAGGACGTCGACGCTCTGTCCTCCCGAGCCATACGAACGCAGTTGCAGCACTTGGCGCAATACGCAGTGGATATCCAGCGGTTCGCGCCGGGCCGGTGTCTGCCGTCCGAAGTGCAAAAGATTCTGCACGATCTCTTTTGTACGCTCGGCTTCGTGAAGGACAATCCGAAGCTCATCCTTGGCCGACTCCGAGATGTCGGGGTTCTCGAGAAGCAAGTCGGAGTAGCCGACAATGGCCGCAAGAGGGTTATTAATCTCATGCGCCACCCCCGAGACGAGCTGTCCGAGCGCGGCCATTTTTTCGCTATGCCGCAGTTGAGCCTGCAACACTGCTGTTTCCGTGATGTCAGACATCACCACGACGATGCTGTTGACCTGCCCCTGTTCATCACGCATTGGGCTCAGGCTGATTGAAAACCTGCCCGTGCTTCGATTGCCACGCAGAACGGGAAGCTCCAGATTTTCGGACGCGAAACCGTGGAGCGCGTTCTCAAAGGACCTCTCGAAGAAAGCCCGACGACCGCTGGGGACGAATTCCGCGAGCGGCTGTCCCAGCAAATGCTCTTCGCGATAGCCGCCTTCATAGCAACGGCGGTTCGCATAACTCACGAGCCCCGCCGTATCCAACACAAGAATCATGCTTTGGGTGTGATTCAGAATTTTCGTATTGAAATCGCGCTCGCGCTGGAGCTGCGTTTGATAGGTACGCTGCTCGGTGATGTCTTTGAGGACATGGATCGTTCGCGAGCCTTCCTCCGAACCGCCCCCGATACGGGAAGTGGAGATTAAAAACGCCCGCGCTCCCGACGTCAGCACGGATTCCTCCATGGATCGCGCAAGCTCGCGGCAGAAGGGACACGGGCGTCCCGTGGAATCTTGTGCAATCGAGTTGAGGGCTCGAGTGCTCGTTCCAACCAGCTCTGACGGACGCGAACCGAGCGCTTCGGCCAAGGACCGATTCACGCGCACAATGCGATTGGCGGGATCATGGACAATAATGAGATCGGTGATGGCGTCAAAATCCTCCACCCATTGCCGTTTTGATTGTTCAATGCGGGAAAACAGCCGCGAATTTTCAAGTGCGACCGAAGCGTGACCGACTAACGCGTGGAGCAAGTTACGGTCTGCTGCAGAGAGTTCGCGCACGCGGTCGATCAGACAAATGGCGCCCAATAAATCGCCTTGGCTCCCTGTGAGCCGGACAAAACAAAGATCGCGCCAGCCGAGCGTTGATGCCAATTCCGTTCCCAGCAGCTCTGCGGCAGGGCCCAGGACTAGAGGTTGCGGGTGCTCAGCCGCAAACGTCGTCAGCGCCGCATCCAGGTTCGGCCACTGCGACTGACCCTGTGCGTTGTGAGAATAAAGAGTCTCCAGATGGGCTCCACGCGTAAGTGCGAGGATCGCAGCTCGCGCACCCAACATCTCCGCGGCACGAAGCGTGAATCCACCGACAAATTCGGGCAGGCGCAATGAGGGTTTCAATTCGACGGCGAGATTCATCAGGCTCTGCGCCCGAACCTCGCCGGTACCTCCGGGAGGAACGCGTACTGCCGCTGCTAGCGTGACTTCAAAGGCTGCCGCGAATTTCTCCACTTGCTTTGCGATGATCCGATCGGAGGAGCGAAAGCGAATGCGTCTGACGAAAACAAGAATTCCCTTCGGCCCGTCGTTCGCCCGAACCGGCGCAATCAAACAACACTGAGAGCGAAAGACGCTTTCCTCACGGTTAAATGTCTGGCGGTTTGGATTGGAAACGGCTACGCGACAATGAGAAAACGCGCGACTGAAGAACCGATTGTCACTCAGACGAACGCTGCGGCGGCCGCCGCGAAAGGACGGCCGGCCTTCCGAATGTCGGACGACGGCTTCGTCCGGAGAGGCGAGCTCCCAATAGCTTACACCGTCCAGGTTGAAAAATATCCTCGAGGCTCGACAGTACAGGCGAATCACCCTCGCCCGGGACCGTTTTCCGCGGTAAGCAAACAGACGAAGCAGAAGGCGCGCGAAGTTGTCTTCGCGAGGAGAGGAGAGGGCTCTCGATCGCACATGTGCGCACATTTGAAGTTAAAGAACGCCGCCTGAGAACCGTCCGGGTTCAGACTACCGTAGCGTGCAATCTCATTTTGAGTCAAGTAAGCGAACATATGCGGTTGCCGAAAAGAACAATCCAAAGCTCATCTCAACGTGAGACAAACCCGCCCTAGTAATGAATGGGGTGAGACAGAGCTATTCACAGAAAAGACAGGACCTCGCATCATAAACTACCGGTACTGTATTGATACATAGATACTTATAAAAACAGCTGAACTCGCGAACATAGTTCTAGAACTGGTTCCCCCCTTGCACTTACATTCCGCGGAAAGGTAACTCTCTACTTAGGAGAAGTCCGTGAACCGCCAAAAAACCCTTTCACGTCTTGGCGTAGTTGCCCTGTTGGGCTCAATTTTCCTGCTGCCACCGGCTGCGTTCAGTCAAGAACCTGCGACCAAACGCAAGATCAGCCATCGTGTGGTACCGGATTATCCGGCCCTGGCGCGTGAGATGAATATCACAGGAAAAGTGAAAATCGAAGTAACCGTCGCACCGGATGGCCACGTCAAGACCACCCATGCAGTGGGCGGAAGTCCGCTGCTGGTGGATGCGGCGACCAAGGCAGTGAAGAATTGGAAGTTCGAATCCGCGCCGAAGGAAACAACGGAAATCGTCGAATTCGACTTCAATCCTCAGCAATAGAACCCAGAACGAGCCGCGGAATTAGGCGGAGGAGCTTGGAGATGACGATCGGCAAGAAGCTCTACTTAGGCTTTGGCGCCATTCTTACCTTGGTTTTGCTCGTATTCATCGTGAATCTTTCCGCTCTCCTTCGCGAGCACTCAGTGCTAAACAAGGCGGCAGCGACTCGGCAGAGCATGCAAACAATAGAATCAGTCCGATACCAAATGATGCAGGCTCGGCTCGATCTGCGAAATTTTCTATTGAGCGGCGACCGTCGGCTGGAAGCAAAGGTAGATAAAGAAGAAGGTGAGTTGTCCGACTATCTTCAGGATCAGCGGATGAAGACAACCGACGAGACGCTGCGAAGTGCGCTGCTGCAAGTCGGTGAAAGTGAGCAAGATTGGCGTCAGAACTTTGCTGCCCCGCTGATTGACAAGCGCCATCAAGTTGATTCGGGCGACGCTACTGTTTCCGATCTTCAGGTTTTTTACCTCGGGAAGAAACCCGGGTCCTGGATCGGAAAAGACGTAAACACCCTCGATGATGCAAACACTCAAATACAAAAGTCACTCGACGATGCGAATGCCTCGGCCGCGCAGGCGAGCGCCATCAGTACGATCGGAAGCTCTTTCGGAATGCTCATCGCGATCCTGCTTGGCATAGGAATTTCGTATTACACGGCGAAATCGATTACCCAGCCTTTGGGACATCTGATCGACGTTGCGCATGAGATCGGCAGCGCCGGTGATCTGGATCACAACATTGATATTCACCGAAAAGATGAGGTCGGCAGGCTTGCCAATAATTTCCGCGCCATGGTTGAACACTTGAAGCGCATGGCCGATGTTTCAGCGGCCGTTGCCGAAGGCGAGTTGACAGTGGAAATCGAGCCGCTCTCGAAGCGCGACACGATGGCGAGAGCATTTTCGCGCATGGCCCACGGATTGCGCGACATCGTTCGCCAGGTTCGAGGCAGCGCTTCTCAAGTTGCTGCAGGAGCAAGCCAGATGGCCGCCGCTTCGGAGGAATCGGCCAAGATCAGCGTGCAAGCCGCGTCCGCTATCGACGAAGTGACCAGCACGATGCACGAAATGAGTATCAATATCCAAAACGTTGTGAAAAACACTCAAGTACAAGGCTCGAGTGTCGCCGAAACCTCGGCATCCATCGAACAAATGGTGGCGTCCATTCAGCGCGTTGCGGATACTGCGAAGATTTTGTTGGATATCTGTCATCGCTCACGCGTTGAAGTCGAAACCGGAATCACCACCATGGAAAAAGCCACCGATGGTTTGAATCGCACGAGCGCATCTATTCAGTCATCTTCGGAAATCATCGGAGTCCTCGGCAACCGCGCCGACGATATTGGCAAAATCATCGAGGTTATCGATGACCTTGCGGAGCAGACAAATCTCCTTGCGCTCAATGCGGCAATCGAAGCTGCGCGCGCCGGTGAACACGGACTGGGTTTCGCTGTCGTCGCCGACGAAGTCCGAAAACTCGCGGAAAAATCAACACAATCCACAAAGGAAATCGCCGAGCTAATTCAAGGTATCCAGAAGGAAGCGCGCGAAGCTGTGGATAACATGAGCAGAAGCACCCAGATGGTCCAGGAGGGGCTGCTGCTCGGCCTCGATTTGAACAAGGCCTTCGGTAAAATTTCGAATGTCGTCACCGAGGTCTACAAATTTGCCCAGGAAATCGGCGCGACTACCACGGAACAATCGAGCGGCTCGAGTCAAATAGCGAAAGCCACCACGCGTCTTACCGAAATCACGCAAGAGATCAATTCCTCGGTGGAAGAACAAGCCTCCGGGGCGCAAGGCGTCGTGCGCGCCATGGAGAAAATGCGTGAACTGGTACAGCAATCCACTTCCAGCTCCACGGAGCTCGCCGCGGCGGCAGAGCAGATGTCGAAACTCTCGCGGATACTGCTCGAGAGTATGGACCGCTTCCGAATTGAACGCGACGCTAAAGACAAGGAGGTCGCTCCGGCATGGCGGAAGGAAAATCGCGGTGAACGCGACTCGGAAGATTCCTACCACGCTGACTTAGTGCGGGCCTGACGCAAACAGAGCCGCCATGGCGAAAGATATCCAGATCGTCGGCCTTCGAATCGGGCGTGAGACATATGGCATCCCGATAGGGCAGGTGCGCGAAATCGTGCGCGTGCCTGAAATCACGGCAGTGCCCAATGCGCAAGAATATGTCGAGGGTGTCATCAATCTACGCGGCAGAATTGTTTCCGTCGTTGATCTTCGTAAGCGCTTCGGTGAGAACAATCTCGAAAATAACAAGAAAAGCCGGGTCGTCGTCGTCGAAATCGGCGACCGGACGGTCGGACTCATCGTCAATTCCGCATCGGAAGTCTTGAAGCTTCCTCCTTCGGAAATCGCGCCGCCCAGCTCGGTCTTTCTCGATGGCGAAGTCGAGCACGTCACGGGAATCGGCAAACTTGGCAACCGTCTCATCATATTGTTGGATTTAGAAAAGGCGCTGAAAGGCGGGGAATTGCACCACCCTCTCGAACCCGTTGAGCCAGCGGCAATCTAGATCACGCTCCAAAACGTTCGGGAGACCTGACTAACATTATGGCGACATTCACGGCCCCCATCGTGATGACGGACCCGGAGCTTAAGCTGCTCCAGACGCTCGTTTACCAGGAATGTGGCATGTGTTTCGACGAACACCGAATCCACTTCCTGTGCGACCGCCTGCAACGCCGGCTGAAGGCATGCAATCTCGAGTCGTTTTATAGCTACTACCGCTTGCTCACGAGCCATGAAGGGAAAAAAGAACTAGCTGCGCTGGTCGAAAACCTTACCGTTAACGAGACGAGTTTTTTTCGAAACCTGCCGCAAATGGAACTTTTCTCGAAAAGTGTACTCGAAAATTTATTGCACAAAAAGCAGGAGCGTCGGGACTGGACATTGCGGTTCTGGAGTGCGGGTTGCTCGACAGGTCAAGAACCTTACACGATGGCGATTCAGATGTGCGACGCGCTCGCCTACTACTATCTGCGCAATCCCCTGCCGTTCGATATGCCGTCGCCAAAACCGCTGATTCCTCCGCCGTGGAAAGTTGAAATCGTCGCATCAGATATCAGCTACTCAGCGCTGTTGCAAGCGGAACAAGGAATCTATACGGACCACCAGATGGAATCCGTCGATTACACCTGTCGCCTGCGCTACTTCGAAAAAATGGCCGACAAGTACACAGTGAAGGCAACGTTGAAGCGTCTGATCCAGTTCGATTTCCACAACTTGAAAGCAGAGTTCCTGCCGCAGGGCAACGACATCATTTTCTGCCGCAACGTAATGATCTACTTCGATGAAGCGGAGCAGAAGCGTCTGATTGACAAGTTTTATCGATGCCTGAATCCCGAAGGTTATCTTTTTGTGGGACACGCAGAGAGTCTCTTCGGCCTCACGACCAAGTTCAAGATGATCCACCAAAACAACGGCACCGCATATCAACGGATCGAGGTGCTGACGTGAATTTCTTTCCCGAGGAACGTTCTGCGGAGTTGCGTGAGCTCTTCTTTGAGAGCGCCCAGGAATTATTGCAACAGCTCAACGAGGCCGGCCTGGCGCTCGAAACCCACGCGGGCGATCCCGAGATCATCCGGCGTGTTCGCCGCGTCGTTCATACCCTCAAGGGAGATTCCGCGGCTTGCGGATACCAGGAACTCAGTACTTTGGCGCATGAAATGGAAGACGCTCTGGAACCGCAAGCGGCCCAGAATGCGCAAGGCTCGCTTGTTGAAGTTATTTTTACCGCCGCTGATACATTCCAGGCCATGCTCGGTGCTTATCGTAAAGGTATCGCTCCCCCCGCCGGTGACGCACTCCGCGAGCACATAGGTCAGATTGCGAAAGGGCCATCTCAACAAAATGTAGCGCCGGCGCCGCTTGAGGCGTTCCTTCCGCGTTTCGATTGGAGCGAGGACGAGCGCGAGCAGATCGAAGATGCAGTAAGTCGCGCCGAGAATGTCTACAACATCGCGTTGCAAATCGATCCTGCGAATGGAATGCGGGCGGCGGCATTTCAGCTTATTCATAAAGTGCTCGAGGGCTCGGGAACTGTCCTTGCGATCCATCCACCGGACGCCGCCGCGGCGGAGCGCGCGACTCACATAGAAGCCGCAATCGCGAGTGAACATTCCAAGGACGAGCTGACCCGGAAATGCAAAGTGCCTGCTGTTGTAACTGGCATCTTCGTGGAGCATCTCTCCGAGACGCGGGAGCCTTCGCAGGATCTGCTCGGGATATTACAGAGTAACGATCCCAAGACATCAGGCGAACATGAATTCCACTCTGCCGCCACATCGCAACCTGTGCAGGACGCTACTGTGACTCGCGATCGACGGCCATCCGCGGCGCTGGTCGCGTCCGCGGCGAATACCTTGCGCGTCGAGACGTCACGGATCGACGCGGTGCTCAACCTGATCGGCGAGCTGATCATTGGCAAATCTATGTTGCACCGCACTCTTCTCGAATTTGACAAGCGTTATGCCAAAGATCCGCTGCGGAACCGGCTTGCCGATGCACTGGCTTTCCAGTCGCGCGTCCTCGAAAACCTTCAGCGCTCGGCGATGAAAATCCGCATGGTTCCCGTCGAGCAACTGTTCCGGCGCTTCCCGCGCTTGGTCCGCGATGTCGCAAAGACTTCCGGACACGATGTCGCGCTCGAAATCGTCGGAGAAAATACCGATCTCGACAAAAGCATCCTGGATGCTCTGGCGGAACCTCTGGCGCACCTCGTCCGCAACGCTGTCGACCACGGCATCGAGCCGCCGCAGGAAAGAGAGTCCGCGGGAAAACCGAAACGTGGAACGGTGAGATTAAACGCGTATCACCAGGGCAACCAAGTGGTGATCGAGGTCTCCGATGATGGCCAGGGGATTGCCCGCCAGAAATTAATTCGCCGTGCAATCGAACAGGGCACAATTTCCGCAGACGAGGCGGAGAAACTAACGGAAGCAGCCGCGACACAGTTGATTTTTCAGCCCGGGCTCAGCACTGCGGAGAAAGTGACGCAAGTTTCCGGCCGCGGAGTGGGAATGGACGCGGTTGCTGGCGCGTTGGAACGGCTAAAGGGAACAGTCGAAATACAAAGTAAATCTGGAGTCGGAACGACGTTTCGCTTAATGGTCCCGTTGACCCTCGCCAGTATACAGGCGCTGTTGTTCCAGGTCGCCGGACGCCGGTACGCCGTGCCGCTGGCGAACGTAGATGAAATTACGCGCATTGACAACCAGGACATTCATCGCATTGATGATTACGACGTTATCCGCCTGCGGGATCAATTGCTCACGCTCGTCCATCTGGAACGACCGATGCCGCAATCGGCGGACCCAGGCGCGAAGAAATCGTTCGTCGTGGCGATCGGAGCAGCCAACCGCAAATTCGGAGTCGTTGTCGATGGCTTGCTGGGCGAGGAAGAATTAGTAATCAAGGCGCTTGATGATTGCTGTACAGCTTCCGACATGGTTAGCGGCGCGTCGATTTTGGGCGATGGCGTCGTTGTTTTGATCCTGAATGTAAACGCGATGGCTCAAAGCGTCTCGCGTATCCCGGCCCTGGGAGCGATCGCATGAGCAACCCCGTTCGCGTGCTGGTGGTTGATGACTCAGCGCTGATGCGGAAGCTGATCCCTCAGATCCTTGAGAAGGACGGAACCATTAAGGTGGTGGGCACGGCCATGGACGGGGCTTTCGGTTTAAGAAAAATTGAAGAACTCAAACCGCAGGTCGTGACTCTCGACCTTGAAATGCCGCGCATGGATGGAATCGCGATGTTGCGGGAGATCACACGCAGGTACCGCCTGCCAGTGATTGTCTTCAGCGCGCATTCCCGCGAAGGGGCGCAGGCCACATTGAAAGCTCTCGCGCTGGGCGCATTTGATTTCGTCACTAAGCCCGGCAGCGCTGTGTCAGGCCGCTTGCACGAAATCGCTCAGGAACTTGCAATTAAGATCAAGACCGCCGCCATTTCCGGCTTTCCGAAGTTGATGCCTGAAACTCCGCTGGCGCGATCGAAGGATATCGCATTCAAAAAACAGCGTCACCATCCTCCCACGCGCGTCGTGGCAATCGGGATCTCCACCGGAGGGCCAAACGCTCTCGAATATATGCTTTCCAGAATTCCCGCCGACTTCTCCGGATGTTTCCTGGTCGCGCAGCATATGCCGGAGGGTTTCACGGAAATGCTGGCAAGGCGGCTGGACGACGCCTCAATGATCAAAGTGCGCGAAGCGCGTTCGGGCGATCTGCTTGTTGCTGGGCAGGCGCTAATTTGCCCTGGTAATCGACATTTGCTGGTGCGTCGCACGGGTACCGGCCATATGGCTGTAGTTTCTGAGTCAGCGCGAGTCAACGGTCACCGGCCTTCGGCGGATGTGCTATTCCGCTCCGTGGCGAAGGAATTTGGCGATCAGGCTATTGCTTTGTTAATGACAGGGATGGGCGATGACGGCGTCGAGGCAATCCTCGCGATAAAAAAGGCCGGCGGATTGGCGCTGGCCCAGGATTCAAGCTCCTGCGTAGTTGACAGCATGCCGCGCGGCGCCATTGAACGAGGATACGTGACACGCGTCTTGGACCTGGAAGATCTGCCCAGTTTCCTCTATGCCCAGTGTGCCGAACGCCAGGCAGTGGCGATTCACGATAAAGGCTCAGCCGAGCAGGACAGTTGAACGAGAAATGGGAGACATATTCGTAAGGAGAACGTCATGAAACCATTTACACCGTTAACTCGGAAGCAGGACAGTCAGCCAGTCCGCTATCTGATCGTGGACGACTCCGTCTTCGCGCGCAAGAGCCTGGCGAAGATGATTGACACATTTGGCGGCGACGTCGCCGGTGAAGCCGGAGACGGCTGCACAGCGATTACGGAATACACTCGCACGAAGCCCGATATCGTTCTGATGGACATCACCATGCCTCAGATGGAAGGCATCGAGGCGGTCGAGCGTATTGTCCGTCAGCATCCCGACGCGCGTATTGTCATGGTCTCTTCCGTAGGCTATCAAGACAACATCCTCGCGGCTCTTCAAAAAGGGGCGCGTCACTTCGTTCAGAAGCCGGTAAAACCAGAGGTGCTGTACGAAATTATTCGGTATGTCTTGAATGATGATGAACCGGTCGCTGCGCCCGCCGGCGTGGGAGAAGCACGCCCATGAAGATGCAATTGATACAACCGTTTATCAGCGCCGCCGATTCGATTTTGGCGCACGCAATCGACGGTCCAACAAAAATCGGCGATCTCAGCATGGAAGAAGACGGCTATCGGCCCAAAGGCTTCTCCGCGCAAATCGCGATTCGTGGAGAAATCGAAGGCCGGGTAATCCTCGACATGGACTCCGCCACAGCTGCCCGGGTGGCCGGGGCGCTAGCAGGTTATGAGATCGACGAATCCGAACAGGTAGTGCGCGAAACCCTCTGCGAACTCGCAAATATGATGATTGGCAATGCCGTCACGCTGCTGAATGACCTCGGATATCAATTCAAGGTTCATCCGCCTGAAGTGCAAAGGAGCGAAGAATTGGTGCGAGGCACGGCTGACACCGAGGCCATTGCTATTTACTTCGACACACCCTGTGGCCGCGTCTTTGTCAATATTTCGATGCGCTATAACGTTAGCCACCGTCCGGAGCGCGACGCCATTCTGAGATAGGACGTTCGCAACAAACTGCCCGAATCGTTCTTTGCCGCCGCTTGTTGAAGTGCTCTCCCTAGTCCTTCCGCAGGTACTTGACTCCGTGGCGATAGAGGCCCGCCGTTGGCAAAGCGCGAACGTGGACAACGATCGCGGGGATAAACACGTTCGCCGTTCCCTGAGTGTACGGAACCGCGACCTCCAGTTGTGCGCCCTCGTCATACTTGCGGCGGCTGCGAAACGCAATCCCCTGCCGCGAAACGTTCTCACAAACCGCCATTTCCTCGGCGCCAACACGCTCGCGCACGCAAGCCGTTAGTCGCGTATCGTACCGGGTGCTTTCGCGATCGTGTGCCGCCGTCCCCTCCGCGCCGGCGCGTTCGCGGCGCGAATCGGCCGTCGCATTATGCCGCAGGGATTCCAAGGGTTGCTTCCAGATCGTCGGCGATTCGCAGATGCGGCAATTTCGCGCAAACAAACGATTCGATTCGAACTCCTTCAGCTCGCGCGAATTCAAATATGCCAATTCCTGACTGCTGCAATGCGAACATTCCACAAGCAGCCGGACGACTGCATCCACCGCATCGGCCGCTGAAGGAAACTCGATGCCCCAGAAATCCAGTTTCGCATCTGCGAACGCAATGCCATACGCTGGACTCCCCGAGGCATCTTTTTCGTGCGCGACAACGCGGACTTCCGCTTCACGATGAGAGCCGTCGAGTAATTTCCGGTTCACCCGCAGGGTCTGATCAATACGAAGAGGCCGGTCGAGCGCAATCAACGCGCCGTCGCGATTCACTACAACTGTTGCGGCGGTATCGATAAACGGCTGATTTTCGGCGTCAATTCCGGCAACTTGAAGTGGGAACGAAATCGAAATACGGTCGCTGCGGCGATTGCTCCGCGAGCCCATAAATGCTCTCCTCGACAGAAACTCAAAGCATTCGCCCACATTAACACATACTTACTGCCCGCAACGCGGCTCACATCTTGAGTTTCCGCCGCGAAACTCCCGCGTTAGGCCCCAAAAGGGTGCTCGATCGAGGGACTCTGCGGCGTAAAAAGCTTCGCGCCATCCTCCGTGATGTGCATGCAGTCCTCGAGACGCACGCCGAATTCTCCACGAATGTAAATACCCGGCTCGTCGCTGAAGGTCATGCGCGGCTCTAACTTCAATGTGTCGCCGCCGACCAGATAGGGCCATTCATGATCGTCCATCCCGATTCCGTGGCCCAGCCGGTGACCAAAATATTTGTAACTGGGGCCATAGTCGGCGTCTTCAATCACTTTCCGCGCCGCCGCGTCCACCGATTGCGCTTCAACCCCCGGACGCGCCTGTGCCAGGGCGGCGCTTTGCGCGCGATGAACAATCTCGAACACCTTTTTCATTTTGTCCGTGGGCTTTCCCAGAACAAACGTCCGGCTGATGTCGGAGTGATAGCCTTCGACCGTGCAACCGCCGTCGATCAACAGAATGGTTCCCTCTTCGACTTTTTGCGGCTTAATTGATCCATGCGGCAGGGCTGAATACTCGCCGACTTGCACTCCGGCGTCGCCGGGAAATCCAAGTTGTTCATGGGCCTGCGAGACCATGCGTGAAAAATCGTGCTGCGTCATGCCTGGTTTCAGCGCGCGCCATGCCGCCTCATACGCCTTGAGCGTCACCTCGTTCGCCAGTTGCAGTAAATCAATTTCATGCTGTGTCTTATGCATGCGGCAACCGGCGGTGACCGGCGTAGCGCTCGTAAACGTGACCGACGGAGACGCGTGCCCAACTCCGTCGCTCTTCACGAACCAAACAGTCTCCTCAATGCCCAGGCGCCCCGTGGAAATACCCCGGTCCTTCAGTCCCTGGGCGACGCGCTCGTACGGGCTTTCATTCTCCTCCCAGATCCGAACGTCCGGGCTCCCCGCAAACGGCCCGCGGTTGATCTGTTCCCTTGCGCGATCTTCTTCAAACGCGGGAGAAACAAAAAATGCGTCGCCTTTTTCCGGCAAAATTAGAGTGAACGTGCGTTCGCTAAGCCACCAGTCGATGTTCGCAAAATATTTCATCGACGTTCCCCCAATCAGCATGATGGCGTCCAAATGGTTTTCACGCATCAACCGCCGCGCGCGCTCGATGCGTTCCTGCCGCTCCGCGGCCGAAATCGGCTGAGCCTGGTCGCGCAATGATTTCAAATTCGAGATGGAAGAAGGCAGCGTTCCGCAGGCCGCGTCATCTTGTGCGACAAGGAAACGCGATGCGAGCGGAATGCCCGCAGCCGCTCCTGCTAACTGGGAAAACTTTCGCCGGGATAGCATGCGTTTATTCCTCCCTTGGATAATAGCCCTGGCGGCCGGGAGCACCGTATTGGCAAAAAGATTCCGGCTCCATTTTCGGCCGGACGGAATCATACTCGTGTTTTCAGTTGCGAAGGCTGAATTTTGCGGTTTTTAGAGCGGAAATTGCCAGGCTTGGGGGCAGAAATTAGCAGAAGTAAACACGGCAAACGGAGCTGCACGGAAGCCCACGGAAATTGGTAGCGATACCGGGACTCGAACCCGGATTTGAGCCTTGAGAGGGCTCCGTCCTAACCTTTAGACGATATCGCCGTTCAAACCGGCCCAGCTTGACCGGCTGCCGCAACCTACCGCATCCCCGCCCGATGAATAATGAAATCAGTATATCGCGTGTCGTGTGACCCCTCAACTCTTTCGGTCGCGATATCATCGGTCGGATTCGCGACTCGAATAAGGAACACCAATTTCTGACTTCCATTGCCCCGGCTCTTACTCCGTTTAATAATTGATGAGTTTGGAGAGGCGGAAACGGACGCGAAACGGGCACATCCGAGGCATCGATAGATGAGCATTGCGGAATACGATTTGGTCGTCATTGGAAGCGGACCGGCGGGTCAGAAGGCCGCCATCAACGCCGCAAAATTGCGCAAGCGAGCCGCGATTATCGAGCGCACGAACATGACTGGCGGCGTCTGCGTCCATCAGGGAACCATACCCAGCAAGACCATCCGCGAAGCTATCCTTCATTTGACGGGATTCAGCGAGCGCACTTTTTATGGCCGCGATTACCGCATCAAGGACAATATATCCGTGCAAGATCTGGCCTTTCGGGTCACGGCGCTCGTTTCGCGCGAAACAGGCGTGATTCGCGCGCAACTCCGGCGCAATGGGGTTGCCGTGATTGAAGGAACCGCGAAGTTTGTTGACCCTCATACAATCGAAGTCACAGGGACTGGCGACGCACAAAAAATAAGCGGAGATTTTTTTGTCATCGCCTGCGGCACCAGGCCCGCGCACAATTCCGAGATACCTTTCGACGGCGTAAAAATCCTGGATACCGACCAGCTCATCAATATCCCCACCGTACCCCGCGAACTCATCGTCGTAGGCGCGGGAGTGGTGGGACTTGAATACTGCTCGTTTTTTGCCGCGTTGGGCGTGAAAGTCACATTGATTGACCAGCGGCCGAAACTCCTGGACTACGTCGATCATGAAATCGTGGAGGCGCTGTCCTACCATTTGCGTCAGCTGGGCACCACGTTCCGTCTTGGCGAAAGGGTCACGTCTGTTGGCAGCAGTCTGGAACGCGACAAGGTATTTGCGGAATTGGGGAGCGGCAAGCGCGTTCATGGCGATGCCCTGTTGTATGCGGTCGGACGTCAAGGGAACGCGGATTTGCTTGATTTACGGGCGGCGGGATTGGAATCCGACGGCCGCGGTAAATTGGAAGTGAACGAATTCTTCCAAACTGCTGTGTCTCACATTTATGCCGCCGGCGATGTGGTGGGATTCCCCGCGCTGGCGAGCACGTCCATGGAGCAGGGCCGCGCTGCGAGTTGCCACATATTCGGCGCGCCGTTCGAACACCTCCCTCAATTATTTCCATACGGAATTTACACGATCCCGGAGATTTCCATGGTCGGCCAGACCGAAGAGAAACTCACCAGCGACAAGGTGCCCTATGAAGTAGGCATCGCCAGATATTCGGAACTCGCGAAAAGCATGATGCTGGGCGATGAAGATGGAATGCTCAAGATATTGTTCGACAGGGAGACGCTCAAGTTGCTCGGCGTGCACGCCATCGGCGAGCGCGCAACCGAAATAATTCACATAGGCCAGGCCGTGCTTTCTTACGGAGGAACAATCCGCTATTTTCGGGATACGGTTTTCAATTATCCCACGCTCGCCGAAGCTTACAAGGTCGCGGCGCTCGACGGTCTGAATAAACTGTAGCCGGTTTGCGGCCTCTCATCGATAGCTGGCCGCCTGAAGTTCAAACATCTCGGCATAGCGGCCGCCGTTCCGTAGAAGTTCGTTGTGCGGGCCTTGTTCGGCGATCTTTCCGTTCTCAAGGACCAGGATCCGATCCGCCATGCGCACTGTCGAAAATCGATGCGAGATCAGGAGTGACATCTTGCTCTCCGTCAACTCCGCAAAGCGTTCAAACACTTCATGCTCTGAACGTGCGTCGAGGCCGGCAGTCGGCTCGTCCAAAATCAATAGTTGGGCATCACGCAGATAGGCGCGGGCAAGCGCCATTTTTTGCCATTCGCCCCCGGAGAGATCCACGCTGCCCTCGAATCGCGAGCCGAGAATCTGCTCGTAACCCTTGGGGAGCTTGCGAATCACTTTTTCAGCGCGGCTTTTCTCAGCGGCTGCGTGAATATTGCCCTCATTTTCCCTTTGATCGATTCTTCCAATTGCGATGTTCTGGGCGGCGGTCATTTCATACCGCACGAAATCCTGGAAAATCACGCCAATTTCCTTCCATAGGTCCTCCAGGTCATACTCCCGAATGTCGGTACCATCCAGGAGGATATGGCCCGATGTAACGTCGTACAGCCGCGTCAGCAGCTTCACAAGAGTCGTCTTGCCCTGTCCATTTTCCCCGACAAGAGCGATGCGTTCCTCCGGTTCAACTTTGAAATTAACATTGCTCAGAACCACGCGAGAATGTCCTGGGTAGGAAAAGGAAACGTTGCAAAACTCGAACCCACGGCGAATGGGCCGCGGAGCCGGGGAAGCGTTTGGCTTTGAAAACACCCTCGGCCGCACTGAAAAAAATTCCAGCAGGTCAGTCATGAACAACGCCTGATCGGCGATCCCGGAAAACGTGGAGAAGACGGTTTGAATGTTTGAACTCGCGCCCGCGATCGCGCCAGCCAAAAAAGTCAGTGTGCCAATGGTGAAAATGCCGATCGCGGTCTGATAGATCACATAAGCGTAAGGTCCGTAGTATCCCGCCGTGCCAAGGAGCGTCAGCAGCGTGCCCATCACCAGCTTGCGCTTTGCCAGCGCGACGTTCTGCCGATGAAGCTCGTCCGTGATTTTGGTATAGCGTCCTGTCAAGAAAGGGCCCAGCCCGAACAGCTTTACTTCCTTGACGCTTTCTTTGCTTCCGCCCAGGACTCGCAAGTAATCCATTTCGCGTCGCGCACGCGTCTGCTGGAAGTTCAATGAATATCCCAGAAAAGAAAAGTGTGTCTCGCAGACGAAAGCCGGCAAGACCGCAGCGATCAAAATAAAGAAGAGCCATGGCGCATAAAATACAATGCCGACTGCCAAGCTGACCGTTGTGATCACCTGTTGCAATAATTGGCCCATGGCTCGGATCATCGTCACACGGTCTGTACCTTGCACCCTGGCCCGCTCCATCTTGTCGTAAACGAGCGGGTCCTCATAGGAAGTGAGGTCGAGACGCGAGGCGTGCTGCATGATGCGCGTGCTGATGTACCGCGCGAATCGGTCTGCCAGCACGGAATCGGCAAAGTCCGTTAGGCGCGACAAAGTCGTCGCAAGACATGCCAGAGCAAACTCAGCGACGACGAGCCACCAAAAATAGTGAGGGAGAGCTACTTCGCGATGCGCATGGGCAACCAGCGAGTCGACGATGTACTTCGTTATTGCCAGCGCCCCGAGCGGTACAATCGCCACCAGGATCCGGGATACCACGTCTAATAACACAACTTTTGGCGCGCAATCCCACACCATCCGCAACACCGGTGGAATGTTTCTCAGCGCCTTCACCCGGCGCTGCCATTTCGTCGACGGAACTGTTCCGCTTACTTTACTCACATTCGCGATCGCGGCGCTCATCGACAAACCTCAGATTATCTCTCGCATACAAATTGCCATTCTTGCTGTGGCTCGCAAATTCGTTTCGTCCATCGCCAACGTGGAGAAACAAAAGGAAAAAGCCCACTTAAAGGGCGTTCGGTCGTCAATTTGCTCCACCTTTTCTTGAAAACGCGCATCATGACGTGACACTGCGGATTTCTGAAGAGGTTCCCGGGTTGAACTTTCTTGCCGATCCTACACCTCCATGTAATTTCTGCGCTATCCGGGCTGACCGCACAATAGGCAGTTACATGTATTTACACAGCAGCGTGTCGATTAGATCTCTTACAGTATTTTACGTAGCCGCATGTCGTGTTTACGTCCTCGGAAATGTTTGGACGTTCTTCGATTTCGCAGGAAACGTGGCGCCGTTGACATGCGTCTTTGATAGCAAAACGAACATCAGGGGTGTGCGATGACAAGCAAATGGATTGTGCGCAGTATTCTATTGGCGTTCTTCGCCTGGCCGGTGACCTCGTTTGTCGCGGTCCCCGCAATTCGCGCCGACGGGCCGCACGCGAAGAAGGAGTCCACGGCGATCGAAAACCAACCGCAGCAAAGGTCGCAACAGATGGACGCGCAATATACGTCCCGGATCCGCCAGTACACCACTGAGCCGTATTTAATCACGCCTCTTGTCGATCATCTGCCCGCCTCCGCGACGGTTCCTTCACCAGATAAAGTACTCGGTTACATAATTGGAACGCCCAACAAGCTCACGCATACCGCCGACATATACCGTTATTACCGTGCGCTGGAAAAAGCTTCTCCGCGCGTCCGCGTGTTCACAACAGGCAAGAGTGAGGAAGGTCGCGATTTCATGGTCGTCGCAGTCAGCGACGACGCCAACATTGCGCAGCTTGATCATTATCGCGATATCACCGCGAAACTCGCCGACCCGCGAAAAGTCACTCCCGACGAAGCCGCCCAGCTTGAGAAAAACGGCAAGCCCTTCTACTGGCTCTCCGGCTCCATTCATTCGCCGGAAACCGGCTCGCCCGAAATGCTGATGGAACTCGCCTACCGCCTTGCTGTCGAAGATTCACCAATGATTGATCAAATTCGCAAGAACACAATCGTGCTCATCACGCCGGTTCTCGAAGTTGACGGCCGTGATCGCGAGGTTGATCTCTACAATTGGGAAAAGGCAAACCCGGACAAACCTGCTCCCAGCTTGCTCTACTGGGGACATTACGTGGCGCACGACAACAATCGCGACGGCATCGCCATGGCTCTCCAGCTTTCCAAAATCCAGATGAAAACTTTCTTTACTTGGCATCCCCAAGTGCTCCACGATTTGCACGAATCCATTCCCTTCCTTTATATCTCCACGGGCACGGGACCATACAATGCCTGGCTTGATCCGCTAGTCGTCAGCGAATGGCAGGAAATGGCGTACAACGAAGTGCAGAAAATGACGGATTTCGGCGTTCCGGGCGTCTGGACGCACGGTTTTTACGACGGCTGGGCGCCGAACTACATGATGTTCGCCGAGCAGGGACACAACGGCATCGGTCGTTTCTACGAAACGTTTGGAGGCCGCGGCGCGGATACGGCAGAGCAAACTGTCCCGCCTTCCGATACCACGCGCACGTGGTTCCGTCCTAATCCGCCGCTTCCTAAAATCGACTGGTCAATTCGCGACAACATTAACCTGCAAGAGAGCGCCCTTCTCGTCGGCCTCGATTACATGGCTCAACGCCCCGAGCAATTCCTCGAGCGCTTCTACGACATGAGCCGCCGCTCAATCGCTAAGGCCACAACCGAAGGCCCCGCCGCCTGGGTAATCTTGAATGACGGCAAGCGTCCCGCTCTCTCTGCCCACCTTGCCCGCCTGTTGCAAAATCAAGGCGTCGAAATCGCCCGCCTCAATCAGGATTTCACTGAGGCGTCGGCGCGCCCGAGTGCTGCCCCGGAAAATAGCAAGAAGATGACGAAAGAAGCCGCAGCGAAAACCGAGGAAAAATCGCCAGTGCCGACGCGCATTCCTGCGGGAAGCTACGTGATTCGCATGGATCAACCTTACAGCCGCGAAGCCGATATGCTCCTCGACACACAGTATTATTCTATCCACGATCCCGCGCCGTACGACGACACAGGCTGGACGCTAGGGCCTCTCACCGACGTCGCTACCCTGCGTGTCACCGATGCAGCCATCCTCAAAACGCCGATGACATTGATCGATGAGCCCGTTCGCGCTCCTGGCAAAATTGACGGCGCAGGGGTTTCTTTTATCGTCGATGCCAATGCTGAACCTGCCCTCGCAACGCTTCGTTTCCGTCTTCACGACGTAAAAATGTTCGCCGCTGAAGATGGATTTAAGATCGGCGCTCAAAGTTTCAGCGCGGGTTCTTTTATCATTCCGGCGGACGGCAATCCTCCGGATCTTCACAACGAACTTTCGTCAGCAGCGCAGGAACTCGGCCTCGAAATTCACGCAACGTCGGCAAACATGTCCGTCGCGCGCCATCCGCTTGAAACGCCGCGCATCGCCATCGTTCATAACTGGATGAACACTCAGCCCGAGGGCTGGTATCGTCTCGCTTTTGAGGAGTGCAAAGTCCCGTATTCCTACATCTCCGACGCAACGCTTCGCGGCACTCCTGACCTGAAAGAAAAATACGATGTCATCTTGATTCCTCCGTCCATGCCTGACCTCGCCCGCTTGATCAACGGCGTGCCGAAACGCATGCTTCCCGATGGCAGCGACTCGGGAGGGCCAATCCCGTGGCAAAAATCGGATCTCACGCCCAGCTTTGGCGATGGCCCTGATCAAACGAGCGACATTCGCGGCGGCCTTGGTTTTGAAGGTCTCGCAAATCTGAAAAAATTTGTCGAGGACGGCGGCCTGCTCATGCCCGTTGCCTCCAGTTCTGTTCTCACGACTGAAACGGGCATCACCGATACGGTTTCGATCGCGTCCACGCCGCAGCTTCACGCCCGCGGCGCGATTTTCAACACGACCGTCGAAGACAGCCGAAGTCCTATCGCTTACGGCTACGACGCTGACGTGCCTGTCTATTTCAATCAGGCGCCCGTGTTCCACGTTTCGCTCACCGGTCGGGGCGGCGGTTTCGGCGGCGGCCCCGGTGGAGAGTCGCGCGAACGCCCAAGCGGCCGCGGTTCATTGACCGATCCAGACATTCCGCAGGGTCGGCCCTGGAGTCCTCCGACGCCACCTCCTCACCGCACGAAGGCTGAGCAGGAGCTCTACGTCAATCCGGAATCGCTCGAGTTCCTCCGCGCCTTTATTCCGCCAAAATCGCTTTACCCGCACGTCATTCTTCGGTTCGCGGATGAGAAAAATCTCTGGGTCAGCGGGATGCTGGATGGAGGCTCAGCGCTTGCGGATACTCCGGCGGTCATCGACGTTCCCGTCGGACGCGGTCATGTCGTTCTCTTCGCCATTAATCCGATGTGGCGCCAAATCACGGAGGGAAGCTTTATGCTCGTGCTTAACGCCGCCATGAACTACGATCATTTAAGCGACACAGCCAAAGCGCACTGAGTCGCGGTTGCGCCTTAGTCTCATAGTTCGAGAACCAGGCTTTAGATGCCTACAGTCGTGCGCTGTTAAATACTGTAAGGATTCTTGTTACTGTTTATCCAGTTCCCTTCCGGCGTTCAAATTGTCGAAGTTCAGTATCGTATTGAGTACCAGCGAATAGCTTCCGCGCGTTTCTCCGCGATAAATCGGATTGTTCGAGAACAGGACGACGTGGCCGGATTGCATCGGAACGTCAACGACCGCCGCATGTTGAGCGATTTCGTCGCCTCCTTGGACCAGCCCGGAAACCAAGAGATCGTGGCTATCGGCGTATCGGAAAATCACGCGTGGGCGTTCTGCCGGCGGAATCACGCCGACCCCGTTACGGAGCTCTTCCTTTGTGACCGGCTCCGCCTGCCACGGCTCGACTTTCGGTTCCTCGACTGCTGCTTCGTTCTTGCGCCCCACCACGAAATCCGGGTCATTCACCGTGCCTCGTCCCGTCGCTCTTCCATTGATTTCCGGACCTAACCTGCGGAACCCACCGCGGCCGGCAATACTGCTCACGTCAAACGCCGGCCCGTTGAAGCAATACACCGATAACTCGCCGCCATACCCGTATGCAATCGGACTGGTCGCATCGACAATATCCGCTCGAACCACGCTGCCAATAATCCTTTCCCGAGGCGTGCGCGCCACGGTGACCCCATGCGTCAGGCCAAGCGCCACTGCCAGGTTCGCGGTATCCATCACAGTCACAAGCACGCCGCCGTGCTGTACAAAGCTCTGCAGGTGCGCCACGCCCTCCCACCCGAGTTCTGGCCGCGTGTCATCGGTTGAATCGAGTTTTCCGATGTTCGGCGTCTCCGCAGTGTTTTTCCACGGCAGGGGATTTCCCCACTCCGTGGAACGCCCATTGATAATCAGGTCGGGGCTTACAAATCGTCCCACGGGCGGAAACAGAATTACGTCGTATTTGGAATTGAGATTCGCTTCCTTCGCCACCGTCTGCGTGCTGATGTAATCGTAGGGCACGTGCATGAAGTCCAGAGCCTCGCGCCACCAGCCTTCCGTCTGCGTGCTTAGCCACGTGTGCAGAAGCGCCACCCGCGCGGCCCGCACCGGATGGGTCTTGACGGAGGGCATCGCGCCCAGTCCATACGCCTTGAGTCCCAGATCCGAAACAGCGTGCTGCAAATCGTCACCACTAATGCCATGCACAAGAAACGAACCGCGATTAAACTTACGGCCATCCGCATCGAACGGCTCTTCGCTCGCTTCGATCTGCGCGTCTTTCAGCTTGTAGCGCAATGTAGCCAGGGCGGTGTCCGCGTTGTTGTCAATGGCGAATACCGTTCCAGTCCCCGAAACGCCGCTCGGGGCCGCAATTGTCGTCACGCGCTCCATGGAAACATTCAAAACCTTCGCATCCGTGACGCGGACGACTTTCACGTTAAACAATTCGCCGAACGTCCAGCCCGTGTCGTCGTAGGGCGTCTTCTGCGGATCGTCGGGACTCCAATATTGATAATCGAGCAATGCATCCGCAATCCGCGAATAAGGCTGGTCCATTCGAATGATGTAGCTGCCCGCTGGAAAATTCATCTTTTTCGTTTCCAGCACCGCCTCGGCTTTCTTTTCGCCATTTTCTCCGGTTGTCGCGGAGGCTTTCTGGCGAGCACCGGGTTTCTTGACAGATACCGCAACCGAAAATGCGGACGTCGCTCGCGATATTTCACAATGCTGCAATTTCAACACGTCCAGCAGTTCCGCCTGCGCGCCCAGACGCGCATCATTGCCAGGCAAAATATAAGCCGCCGGCCCCTCGGCTGCTGGCTTGGTTACTGACCGTTTGGCTTTCAAATAGAAATTCTTCAGAAACATCGCGCGGTTATCGGAAAAGAAATGCAGCGTGGTCAACAAGCCCGTTTCTTCGTAATTATTGTTGTCGCGCTGCGACCACATCACCTTGGGCAACGGCGGATTCTGTCTCCACCACGTGCGCGAATATTCTCCGGGGTCGAGTGTCCGTTCCTCCGTGTCCGCGCCGCCGTTTCCGAATGTTTCATAAAGCCGGCTGATGCCGTTGTGCATCGCCGCGAAAAACATCAAATATCCCGGCGACCACGT
>JBOGNJ010000013.1:0-13115 GCA_050746905.1 Candidatus Acidiferrales bacterium | reverse complement strand
ATTTTTTTCTCGCGGAAGGCGGCGATCACAGGCACGACGTCCCTGCCGATGTCGACCATGAAGAAATTCGCTTCCGAAGGAATCACGTGGTGGCCGTCTTTCGCGAGTTCGCCGGTCACCCATTTGCGCGTATCATTCAGGCGTTTTTTGTTTACTGGAACGATTTCCGGATCGTCGAGGCTGGCGACAGCCGCGGCGAGCACGGCGGCGTTGCCATTATCGAAAAGAACTTCTGGGCGCATTGCTGCAATCGTTTCCTTCTGCCCTACGGCGTAGCCCAGGCGCATCCCCGCCATCCCGTATACCTTTGAGAATGTGCGCGCAACGATCAGGTTGCGATGCTGCGGAATCATGTCGACGACGCTCGAGTAGCGCGGATCCTCGACGAAATGGAAATAGGCTTCGTCCACAAGAACGTAGGTGGAAGGCGGAACCTTGGCAAGGAAATCGGCGAATTCGTCGCGCGTGTTGATGGTGCCGGTGGGATTATTGGGATTGCAGACGTAGACGAGGCCCGTGCCGTTCGAGCACGCCGCGGCCATCGCGGGTAAGTCGTGGCGAAAATCGGAGGTGAGGGGAATTTTCGCGGCCTCGGCACGCGAAACATTTGCATAGTACGTGACTGCCTCGAAAGTGGGCTCAGCCACGACAAGATTCTTGTCCGGGCCGACGAAGGCAGCGTCGCACACACGCAGAATTTCCGTGGAGCCGCAGCCAAGGGTGATATTCTCCGTTTGAACTTTGTGAAGCGCGGCGATGGATTGTTTCGCGCGCACGTAGAGGTCGTCGGGATAGCGGCAGGCAACGCCTTCCGAGCCTGTGATGGCGGCGATGGCGTGCGGCGACGGGCCATAAGGATTTTCATTCGAGTTGATGAAAATGGCGCCCGCACGCGAAAAACCTTTCAGGCGGCCACCGGCGACGCCTTGAATCAGTTTCGGCGAAACATAGGCAGCGGCGAGCATAGCGCCAAACGATCTCCCGAATTGACGCCGCGTTGATTTTGAGCCGGGGTTTTGTGCAGACATGTAAGTCCTCCTCGAAAGGGCAAAATGGCGAACGTCGAAAGGCCGACGAACGAAATTCGAAACTCGAAAAGCCCGGCGTTCCTCAGTCCGTGTTGGCCGGATTATCCGCCTGACAGCCATGATGCGCAAGCGGAGTGGTAAAATATCAAGACCGCTGGCAGCTCAAAGAAGGCGCGGGTTTTTGCATTCGCTCTTCGCTTGTCACCTGTTACTACAAGTTGTCTCATAAATACTGTACCGGAGCTACAAAGCTTGGTTTCAGGGGCCAAAGTCCATTTTTGAGGCCATTTACGGCGGGGCTGAAGCCCCGCCCTCCTACGACAGCCATTTATGAGATGTGTTGTAAATACCCACCACTGCCTTTTCATTTTCGTATAAAGAAATACGCCGCCATGCCGAATCCCACGACGATCACCAGTTTGCGTATATATTGCGGATTGATTTTCTGCGCGTAGTACGCTCCGCCGTATCCGCCCAGCGCCGCGCCCACCAACATCACAATTGCTTGCGGCCACACAATCACCTTCGCGGAAATGAATAGAACCAACGCCACGGCATTTACCGTGCTGACGAGCAGCGTTTTCATTCCGTTCATCGCGTGAATATTTTCGACGCCCAAAATCGCGAGCATTGCCAGCACCAAGATCCCCGCGCCTGCGCCGAAATATCCGATGTACACGGCAATCAGCAATTCCAGCAGCAGTCCGGCGATGAAAAGCATTCGCCGGCTGTTTGCATGGCCACTTCGCCCGCGCACCCATTTCGTGATTCGGCCGCTCGCGACGAATAGCAGCGTCGCGCCGAGCAGCAGCCACGGCACCATGCGCATGAAAACATGCTGAGGTGTGCGCAACAGGATGGAAGCGCCGATGATGCCGCCAACGACACCCGTCACGAGCAGCGGCGGCAACAGTTTGCGCACTTGCGGCGCTTTCAGCTCTTTCCAGTAAGCGATCGTGCTGGCGATTGTGCCCGGCCACATGGCGGCTGTGTTGGTTGCGTTCGCGGAGATGGGCGCGATTCGCGTGAACAGCAGCGCGGGGAAGGAAATGAAGCTGCCTCCGCCCGCGACGGAATTCAGCGCACCCGCGACCAGAGCAGCAAAGAAGAGGAATACAGCCTCGCCCAAGGACACGCGCAAGAATATCTTTTCCGTCGGGGGGTGTCACTCGCGTTCTGCGCGATTTGTACCCTGAAGATTTTCGGGCGCCGCGTTCCACGGATATTTTCGTTGGCGACGGAACGCAGAGAGCGCGTTGCGCGAAGTTGCTCCTGCAAATAAATGACGCGCAAAATATCCGCGAAAAGCACTCTGCCGAAACATCGTTTTTGTACCGATTAGAATTGGAGCCGATCGTTTGTTTTCTGTAACTTACGCGGAATTCTAATAACTTGCTGGACCGATTAGAAATGATAGTGTGGGAGCGGCGGGAATATGAAAGGCCTATTTGTTGTCGATTAGAAATGAGGCTGGAGTTTTGTTTTTTGTGAGTTAGCGTGGTTTCTAATTCCGACATTGTCGATTAGAAACCGCCTTGGAAATTGGGTTCTGACTCGCGGAATCTGGTCCCGGGACCCTTTTGCTCTTGCGTCGTTGCCACCGTCGTCTCCGGGCCTTTCACCCGCGCATCGCCCTTCGCGCTGCCTTCTGCGTCCCCATTTTGCCTCTGAAATACGCTAGCACGTTGCAGGTGCCGAGGCTAGTGATCGTGGCTGTGAAGATCAATCAGGTTCTAATCTGCTGAACTACGGTGCGGGAAATTGCGCTAAACTGTGGACACCAGTGACTTATGAATCGCGTCGAGTCCACACCTAACCCCGCCATTTTGATTTGGGCACGCAAAACGGCTGGCATGTCGGTGGAACTGGCTGCTCAGAAGGCTGGTGTAAAGATTGAGAAGTTAATGTCTTGGGAGGCAGGAACCGCGCGACCGAGCATTCCCCAACTCCGAAAACTCGCGTCGACCTACCGACGGCCTTTGGCCGCATTTTATCTATCCGAACCCCCTGTAAGATTTCAAGTGATGCACGACTTCCGCCGCCTTTCAAGTGAGGTGCTGTCCGCCGAAAGCTCTCCGAAATTGGCATTCGAAATTCGCAGAGCCTATGACAGAAGGGAGTGGGCGCTCGAACTTTTGGAGGATGTCGACGAATCTGTTCCTCTTTTTCAAGCGACCGCAACGTTACATGACAGCATTGAAGAAGTGGCGATGCGCCTCCGTGAGGCTATTGGTGCCCGACTATCCGAACAATCGACATGGCGAACAGAGACCGAGGCGTTCAAACACTGGCGTTCTATGCTAGAGCGCGCCGGAATGCTTACTTTACAGGCGACCCACATTCAGTTGAGCGAAGCCCGAGGATTCTCCATTAGTCTTAAACCGCTGCCGGTAATCGTAGCAAACATCAAAGATGCGCTTCGTGGACGAATTTTCACGTTTTTGCACGAAGCGACGCACATCATGCTCAATGATGGTGGGATTTGTGACCTACATGATGCCGACGCCGAAGTTTTTTGCAATCGTGTTGCCGGGGCTGTCCTGTTTCCGCGCGAACCGTTACTTAATTCGTTAATCGTGAGGCAGCATAAAAAGGGCGACGTACTTTGGACTGATTTCGAACTGCAGGAGCTGTCACGGCAGTTTGGGGGAAGTCGTGAGGCTGCACTTGTGAGACTCCTCACACTCAAGCTGACCACGCAACCGTTCTACGATCGCATGCGGAAGGAGTTCCAGAGATTGTACGAGGAACAACATAAGAGAAAGCAGGAAGCTGAAGGTTTTGCGCCGCCGCACATCATTGCAATATCGAGTGCGGGCCCACTCTTCACCGGTTTAGTTGTGGAGAGCTTCAATCGCGACAAGATAACGGCGAGCGATGTGAGCGATTATCTCCAAATACGCGTCAAGCACTTGAAGGAGCTACAAGGAGAATTTTCAAAGGAGGCGTAGCTACACGACGTGCCATTCAGCATAGACACCAGCGGAATACTTGACGCTTGGGTACGGCATTATCCGCCAGATGTATTTCCAGCCATTTGGTCACACATGGACGTAGCGGCGAAGAATGGTGAAATCCTTTTGATCGATGAAGTAGTTCTTGAGCTCGGGCGGAAGGCCGATGACGTTTATGACTGGGTCAAACAACGAGAAACGATGATCGTCCCTATCAACGAAGAAATTCAGATTCACTTGACTGAGATAATGTCGAAGTATGGACGCCTTGTGGATACCAAGAAAAATAGATCCGGATGCGATCCGTGGTAATCGCGCTGGCGAAGGCTCGTAGACTGACGGTGGTCACCGCCGAAAAGGCCTCTGGGAATTTGACGAAACCAAAGATTCCAGACGTTTGCAAAGATTTAGGAATCTCCTGCATTGAAATCATTGATTTCTTTCGCACCCAGCGCTGGAAATGGTGAATCGCGCACCTTAGATCAGAAGGTGAGGCGGGCGCCGAGTTGGGCGGCGAAGGGAATGCCCACGGTGGTGCCGGGTCCGAAGAAATCGCCAAGAGCGCCGGCGGGGACACGCAACTGATTCAGGCTGGTGATGGCCTGCGTTTGCGTGCAGGACGAATTCAAACAGAACGCAGTGGCATTCGTCAGATCGTTCACCGGAGTGGGAAGTGCGGCGAGATTGGTGACGTAATTCGCGCCCGGGTTGTTGCGATTGAAAAGGTTGAAGAACTCGACGAAGGGAGCGGCGGCGAAGCGTTCACCGATTTTGATCGGGCGGCTGACGCGCATATCGATTTGAATGTAAGGCGCGCCGCGAAATTGGTCGAGGCTGGTTTGCACGCCGTTGACGACGGCGCGATCGTCGAGCGCGTCGCCAGAGCCGTTGACATCAACGGGCGTGGTGATGGTGAACGGGCGCGCGCTCTCAAATTGCGAAAGCGTGCTTATTTCAAAGCCGCCCGGCGTATGAAAAATTCCCGCGACGACGAAGCGATGGCGCACATCTTCTCCCGACGGGCCGTAGTCGCCCGGCGCAAACGCGTCGAGCGGATTGCAAACGCCATTCACGTAATCGAAAAGCTCGCCGAGGATGCAGCCCCAGGTTCTCGCGCTGCTGAGCGTGTAATTGACGATCAAATTCGCGCGCCGCGAAACGTTTCCCTGCACATGAATGGAAAGCGCGTTGTAGCTCGAGCGATTGTCGGAGCGGAAAACGGTCAAATCGGGAACCGCATTCATTTGATCCGCCTGATAATTCGGATCTGAAGTGGGAATCGTCGGCGTGAAGAGCGTGAAGCCCGCTTGATATTGATAACGGCGATATCCATGTACGCCCTGCTCGTGCGTCCAATCGGCGCTGGCGATCCAATTTTTATTGAAGGCGTGCTCGACGCCTGCGCTGGCGTGGAGCGCGTAGGGAGTTTTGTAATGCGGGTCGATGATGGCGCCCGCGCCGCCGTTGGACCCACCGGGAATACAGCCGGAATCGCCGGGATTGACGCACGGGCCGGGGGCCGCGTTCACGGCTTGAAATGCGGTGACCCAACCGTTTTGCGCAAGGTCGTTGTAGTAGAGGCCGATGCCGGCGCGAATCACCGTAGTTTCAGAACTTCCCGGTGAATAGGCGATGCCGAGGCGCGGCGCGATTTGTCCGCGGTAGTCGTGCGGCGCGCCGTTGATCAGCGGAATTTGCAAGGCTTTGAGCGTGAGGTATGCGGGATTCTGCAATTGCGATTGGCCCGAGGCGGTGAAGAGCCCGAACGTGGTGTCATAGCGAATTCCGGGATCGATCGTGAGATGCGGCGTGACACGCCAGAAATCCTCGACGTAAAAACCGATGCGCTGGACACTCTGCGAAAAGCTGCCATCGCCCGCGGGAGTCGACGCGCAGGTTGTGCCCGGCGTCGGCTGCAGGCCGCCGCCCGGCATGCACGTGAGGTCGGCTGTAAATTGTTGCGGATTGCCGAGATAATCCGCGGGGTTCATGGCGAAAGTGGTGAGCGTTTCGGCTGTGCCCGAGAGCGCGCCGCCGAGAACAGGTTCGTGAATGAAATCGATTCCGAATCGCGGATTGTGCTTGCCGGTGGCGTGGCTCACGTCATAGCGGAACTGATATTTTTCCTGATCGCGCAAAATGGGAAACGCCGTGATGGGAGTGACGAATTGATTGTCTCCGAACGTCTCGAAGCCGGAGATGGTTTGAAACGTGGAGCTGAACGGAAACGCGAGCGCGAAGCCGAGATTTGAATTGCGCGCCTCGGTGTGATGCAGGCCGCTCGCGTCAAATGTGAATGAGCCGAGCCACGTGGGGCTGAAGGTGTACTCCTGGCCGAGAACGAGATTCAGATATTTCGCGTAGGAACTGGCTCCGGTGGAGGGCAGCGTGGCCTGCTGGACGAGGTCGTTTTGCGTGGTGTAATTGTCCACCGAGCCGCGCAAGAACCATTGCGAGTTGGACGATTGTGTCCAATCGATGCGCGCGTCGCCCAGATAATCGCGAAAGGGAACGGGGACATTATTCGGAACAGGGATGGAATTCACGCTGGGAATCAAGCCTTGCGCGGCGAGCGATGCGAGGGCATTGAATTGCGTGAGACTGACCGGGCTGTACGAGATGCTGGCGTTTTCGTGAACGTATTCGAACGAAGTGAAAAACCACAATTCGTCTTTCACGATGGGGCCGCCCAGCGTAGCGATGTAATTTTGCCGCGAGAAAGGCTGCTTGGGCAGCGGAGCGGGATTTTCGATGGGGTAACGCGCGTTGAGCGCGGCGGCGCGTTCGTAAAACGCAGCGTCTCCGTGCCACTGACTGGCGCCTCGCTTGGTGGTGATGACGACGGCTCCTCCGACGGTGCGACCCGTGTCGGCGTCTTCCTGCGAGGTTTGCACAGCGAATTGCTGGATGGCGTCGGGAGAAATATTTTGCAGGAAGCCGCCGATGTAGTCGTCGGAATTGTCGCCGCCATCGACGGACAGGACGTCATTCAATCCCGAGCTACCGCCGAAAGAAACGGCGGTGATCCGCGCCTTGCTGGGATCCGAAGGCTCGACCGGCTCGGTGCCGGGAACGAGATAGGCGATGTTGGCGAAGCTGCGATGCGCGAGCGGAATCGCCTCCAGATCCTGCGACGAGACTGCGCCGCCGTGAACGGCGCTAGTGATATCAATCGGTTCAGTGGTGATGGAAGAGGCTTCCGCCTGAACCGTAACGCTTTGCCGGACGGGAGCTGGCGTTAACGTAACACGGATGTCCTGAACGGAGCTAACGACCGCAGAGACGTCGGAGGCGGCATCCGTGAATCCGGTGGCGGAAACGGTCAAGCGATAGGGTCCCGGCGGAAGATCGGCGAGGCGAAATTCACCCTCCGCATCGGAGCTGGTTTGGCGCTCGAAGGAAGTTTGCTGCGAGCGAGCGACGATTTTCGCCGAGGGAACACGCGCGCCGGTCGTATCCACGATTTCGCCGACGATGCTGCCGCGGAAATTCTGCGGACGCGACGACGGCGCCAGAAAAATCGCGGCAAGAACGAAAATAACAACGGCGCGCATCTTTTTCGCGCGCTCACATCGGCGCGTGGTCATCAGTGGTGGCAGCATTTCGCTCGGCAGCTTACTGTGCGGCGGAAACTACTACCACGGGCCGTAGTTGAGCGATTTGAGACGCGAGTTAGCGAATGAGGTGTTCAAGCAGGCGATGCACGGAATACAGAGTAGCCGGCCGCGCCATCGTGGCGAGCAGAAGACTGGCGATGACAAGAGAAATACCGGCAAACAGAGCGCGCATTTTGCGAGGCGCGTTTTCGGCTGAGGATTCGAGGCCAAGAAGGCGATCGACGCGGATGAAAAGGTCGCGAGCGTCTTCGATCAAAGAACTGACGAACAAAGATGTCCGCGAAGACGTTCCCATGCGCGCAACGCGCACGAGGGCCTCGGCAAGCGAGAGCGAACGTTGGGAATCTCCCGCGGCGGCGCGATCGTCGGCGGCCCATTCGGTGAAACGCGACCAGGCACGGTCCATGGCGGCGAATCCGCGCGAGAGCGGGAAAATGCCGGGCGCGAGAAGCAAAAGGAAACGTTTGAGGTTGTCGCGCGAAAACTGGTGCGCGCGCTCGTGTTCCAGGGCTGCATCGAGCTGATGCGGCAAGAGCGCTTGCAACACGCCGCGCGAGACGACGACGCGCGGGCGGATGACGCCCGCAAGAGCCAGCACCGCGGCGTCGGTTTCCACGACGAGCACAGGCGCTTGCTCATTTGAGACGAGCGTCGTACGGCTTTCGCATTCGCAGTGGCGGCGGTAACGAAGAGAAATAAAAACGGCGCGCACAATTCGCACAAGGGAAACGGTCCAAATCGCGGCGCCGAGAAGCGCGGCGAAGCAGCACGCGATGCCGACGCGCTCCGCATTCGCATTCGGCTCGAGCCACAAATAGCTGGGCACGCAAAGCGCGGACACGACGAAAGTGGCGACGGCGACAGGCGAGAGACGTAAGACGAGCAGCAGGCGCGCGGCGAAACGCGGCTTGAGCGATTCGCCCAACCGGATGGCCGAGGGCGCCATGAGCCAAGCCGCGAGACTTAGTCCCGCATAAATCAGGAAAAATGACGCGAAGCAGAGGCACACCAGCCGCAAAATGTAAGGGAGAATCATGAGCGGCCTCGGCGAAAAAGCTCTTTGCGTTTCGTGCGGATTTTCTTTTCGAGTGCATCGAGAAGGGCCTTGTCATACTGGCCCACCGCTTCGACCAGACACGAAATCAGCAAATCGCGCGAAGGCTGCGGCCCCGCGAGAAAGCCCGCCACGAGATCGCCGGCGCGTTTGCGCTCCCATGCCTCTTGCGAAAGCCGGGGCGAATAGAGAAAAGCGCGCTCCGATTTGCGGCGTTCGAGCAGATTTTTTTTGTACAGGCGGTCGAGCGTGGTCATCACGGTGGTGTACGCGAGCGCGCGGGGAAGCTGGTGAATTACATCGCGCACGCTGGATTCGCCGCGCGACCAGAGAATCTCCATCACGCTGATTTCCAGGTGGCCGAGGGCGAATGGTTGAAGAGTGTCAGCCTGCTCTTCATGCGTGCGCCGGGTGTTTAAAAAGCGAATCATCTTTTTCGACCGCCCTTTTCGAGGGCTGTTGCAACGGACGCAACAAATTCTAGCCCTCCTGACGACGAAGTTAAAGGATGAACTGTGTCGGGCCGATGCGCTCCGGACAGGCTCGATAAAAGCTTTGAGGCGTTTGGGACTAAAATGATTACGGACTGATTGCCGGATGATGATCGGAAAACCAAAGCGGACGAGATTTCGAACACGCATCGGGATTGCTGCGCCTCTGTTTTCGGCGTACATGATTTGCACCCTTGCGACGGGCGCCGGCG
Organism: Candidatus Acidiferrales bacterium; assembly: GCA_050746905.1. Taxonomy (GTDB): domain Bacteria; phylum Acidobacteriota; class Terriglobia; order Acidiferrales; family UBA7541; genus DAHUXN01. Next base: position 3,759 of record JBOGNJ010000013.1, on the reverse strand, counting down.
CAAAGCGGCAAAGTCATCCGAAGAGCGGAAATGCAGGCGCGCCGTCAAGCGAAGCACAGGCGCGATTTGCACCGCTCGAGACCTGGGAGGCGGTGGTGCTTTCGGGCGACGCGGCGGCGCTGAAGGCGCTCTACAGCAGCGAGCCGCCGGCGATAAGCGTTACGCCAAACGGCGAGAGCCACGATCCCGGCGCTGAGGCGAATTTCTGGACGGCCGAGAAAGCGTCGGGGCTGCTGCGGCTCTCGATCAAGATGATTCGAGTGGATGCGCCGCAGCCGGGAATCCAACGCGTCGTTTTCGCTTTGGAAGCGATGATGCGCTCAGACGGCGGTGCGGGGAAGCTATATGCGTCGATGGCGCAGTATTGGACGGAGCAAAATGGCAAGCCGGTGATTGTGGCGACGCAGCGAACCAATCTTGCGCAGTTGCCGCAGCCGATCGCGCCCAAGCCGGACTTGTATCCCGATTCCTCGGAGGCGCGGACGGATATCGGCGTTGCGCTGGCGGCAGCGGCGCGCAATCACAGGCGCGTGATTTTGGATTTTGGCGGCAACTGGTGCTACGACTGTCACGTACTGGACGCCGCGTTCCACTTGCCCGCGATCGCCGGCATTCTCGAGCGCAGCTACATCGTCGTGAACATCAACATCGGCCAGTACGATAAGAATCTGGACCTCGCGCAGAAATACCAAATACCACTGAAAAAGGGCGTGCCCAGCCTGGCTATACTCGATAGCAGTGGGGTTTTGCTTGTGTCACAGAAACAGGGAGATTTTGAAAACACCTCGAAGATCGGGCCGAAGGATATTGAAGAATTTCTCGAACGATGGAGACCTTAACCGCGCGCCGTCATCTTAATTGTGGGGAGGCGCGAGATGTCTTTTGGGAAGTGCAAGGGCCGGGTTTTCATCTTTGGAGAAGTTTGGCTGAGTTCCGCATTTCTTCTCGCAATCATGACGATTACAGCGGGCACCAATATTTCAGTGGCAGCCCAAGTTCCGAACTCAAAATCGAAAACGAAAGCGAAAGACGATTCAAGCCACGCCGAGAAAATCGACGCGCAGCAATTGGCGCGCGAGGTGCTCACGAACGAGGTGAAGGCAGAGCAGAGCGACCACACTTTGTGGAGATTTCGAAAAGCAGAGTGGAAAAATGGTCAAGAAAAACTGTACGACGTGATCGAAACGAGGAATGGCGATGTCAGCCGGCTGCTGGCTGCGAACGGCAGGCCTTTGAACGCGGAGCAGCAGCGCGCCGAAGATGCGCGGATTCAGAAGCTAATGAACGAATTGGATGCGCTGAAGAAGCAGGAGCAAACGCAAAAGGCAGACGGTGACAAAGAAACAGAGTTGCTCAAGATGCTTCCGGACGCGCTGCGGTACCGCTACGCAGACAGAAAAGGCGATCTGGTGAAGCTGACGTTCACGCCCAATCCTAAGTTTCACGCTTCCTCGCGTGAGGCAGAGGTGTTTCACCACATGTCCGGCGTGATGGTGCTGGATGTCAAGGTGGAACGGCTGGCCGAAATGCGAGGACACCTGACCAGCGAAGTGAAATTTTTCGGAGGAATTTTGGGTCATTTGGACAAAGGCGGAACGTTTGCGGTGAAGCAGGCGGATGTTGCGGGCACCCACTGGGACATGACGCTGCTGGATACGGAATTGAATGGGAAGGCGCTGTTCTTCAAAACGATTGCCGTGCATGAAAAGCGAGTCGAATCAAATTACCAGCGCGTGCCGGACGATATTACCCCGCAGCAGGCGGCGCAAATTCTGACAAAGAGCACGGCTGAATCCGTGACGGCGACTTCGAAGAAGGCGCAGGGAAATAATCGCGCGGAAAATTGAAGTTGCGATGTTCTGGGCGAGGCCCCCACTCGCCCGTCCCCCAAAACACCATTCAGCGCTGAAAATCTCCGTTCAAGTTGATTTTAACGCCAATCGCTTACTTCCTCGGTTCGGCATCCCCGACCTGTTTAGTCCTGTTTTAAGTCTATGGCAACATAGGATTTGCAGCAATAGTTGTGCTTGACACGACGGGGTTAGACGCCTAGAATGAATATGCGACTGGGTGGGTCGTATATCCAGTCGAGCATCTAAGCCAAGGCATCCTAATGCTTAAGCTATCGAAAAAATCAGATTACGCGCTGATCGCCCTGAAGCATTTGGCGATGCATCCGAGCGATGGCTCGTGCAGCGCGGCGGACATCGCGGAACTGTACGGCATTTCCGCGCCGCTGATGGCCAAGGTGCTCCAAAAGCTGGCGCGAGTGGGCCTGGTTGTGGCGCGGCACGGTTCGAGCGGCGGATACACGCTGGGGCGCGACGCGCGAACCATCACGGCGCTTGAAACGATCAACGCGATTGACGGTCCGGTGTCGTTGACGTCCTGCGTGACGCATCACGGAAATTGCGAGCAAACGCACACGTGCACAATCAAAGAACCGCTTCGCAAAGTGAATCACAGCATTCTTGAGATGCTGAGCAAGGTCACAATTTCACAAATGGCGGACGACGCCCCGGCTTCCGAGGTGGTCGAGCTGCGAGTTTAGGGGAGATGAGGAATGGCAATTAAACTACCGATTTATATGGACAATCACGCGACCACTCCGGTGGACCCGCGCGTGGTGGATGCAATGCTGCCCTACTTTACCGAGAAATTTGGGAACGCGGCGAGCCGCAATCATGCGTTTGGCTGGGCGGGCGAAGAAGCGGTCGAGAATGCGCGCGCGCAGATCGCGCAGTTGATTGGCGCGACGCCGAAGGAAATCGTGTTCACGAGCGGCGCGACCGAGTCGGACAATCTGGCGATCAAGGGCGTCGCTGAGATGTATCGCGAAAAGGGCAATCACATCATCACGCAAGTGACCGAGCACAAGGCCGTGCTCGACACCTGCAAGCGCCTCGAAAAAGAAGGCTATGAAGTGACGTATTTGCCGGTGGAGAAAGACGGGCGCATCAATTTAGACGATTTGCGCCGCGCGATTACACCGAAGACGATTTTGATCTCGATTATGTACGCCAACAACGAAATCGGCGTGATTCAGCCGATTGCGGAGATTGGCAAAATCGCGAAAGAGAAGGGCGTTTTCTTCCACAGCGACGGCGTGCAAGCGGTGGGAAAAGTTCCCGTCGACGTGCAGAAAGACGGCATCGATTTACTTTCGATTTCCGCGCACAAGCTGTACGGACCGAAAGGCGTAGGCGCGCTGTACGTGCGGCGCAAGAATCCGCGTGTGCAATTGACGGCGATGGTCGACGGCGGCGGACACGAGCGCGGCATGCGTTCAGGAACGCTGAACGTGCCGGGCATCGTCGGATTCGGCAAGGCGTGCGAGCTGTGCCGTCTGGAAATGACCGAGGAAACGAAGAAGCTGAGCGCGTTGCGCGACCGCTTGAGGGAAGCCATCATGTCGAAGCTGGACGAGACGTTCATCAACGGCACGATGGAGCATCACCTCCCGCACAACATCAATATCAGCTTCGCGTACGTCGAGGGCGAATCGCTGCTGATGGGAATTAATGACGTGGCTGTGTCGAGCGGCTCGGCTTGCACTTCGGCGACGCTGGAACCGAGTTACGTGTTGAAGGCGCTGGGCGTTGGAGAAGACTTGGCGCACACGTCGATTCGATTCGGGATTGGGAGATTCAACACGGAAGAAGAAGTCGATTACGTGGCGAATCGCGTGGTCGAGACTGTGAACCGTTTGCGCGAGCTTTCTCCGCTGTACGAAATGGCGAAGGAAGAGGGCGTGGACGT
>JBOGNJ010000012.1:0-5270 GCA_050746905.1 Candidatus Acidiferrales bacterium | reverse complement strand
TCCTGCTTCTGTCGCGGGATATTGCAGGTAATACATGGTGCCGCCGTTGGCGATGGTGGAGACAACCGCAGCCAATTGCAGCGGCGTGATTTTGATTCCTTCACCGAAACTGCACATGCGCGCGACGCCGCCATAGACAGGGGCCTTCTCAGGCAGAAAACCAGGCTGCTCACCCGCGATGTCGTAACCGGCGCGTTCACCGAGGCCGAAAACGTGATCGTAATGCCAAACGTTGTCGAAGCCGAGGCGGCGGCCGAGCTCTTCAAAAAATGCGTTGTTCGAGTGCGCGAGAGCTTCGGTCATGTCCATGTAACGGCGACGGCCGACTTTGATCATCGTATCCGGAGTGACAATTCCCTTCTCCAGCGCGGCGACGGCGATGATGGGCTTGGTTGTCGAGCAGGGCTCGAATCCGGCCGAGTAAGCAAGCTTCTGATTAACGATTGTGAGGATGCGGCCAGTGGAAGGATCGACGGCGACTACCGAGCCGTTCTGGCGGCCGAGTGCATCCAAGGCGGCCTCGCGCACGATGGGGTCATCGAAGCGCGAATCGTCTCCGATGGCGGGATCCGCCATGTACGTGGGGACGCCGCGATAATAATGGCGATAGCGGTGACGCGTGGAACGTACGGCATGCACGGGCTTGCGTCTGGCGGCATGCGAGGACTTGCGCGTGGTGGCATGCGCGGACTTGTGCTTGCTCGCGTGTGCCGGCAATAGGAATGGCGCGAGCATGGCGGCAATCGCCAAGAGCGCAAATTTCACAGCAAACGACTGGGTCTTAGCTGGGTTCCGGGGCATGGGATATTTTTGGCCGACTGCCAACCTCACTACTTGAATTTGTCGAACGACGCTCATTCTAAAAAAACACGCAGCACCGCGCAACTTCAAACTTGCCAATGATTGCAGAGAGTTGCGAAAGGCGCAATGGGCCGCATGGCCGAAAGTCGCGCAGAAGTATCAGTACGTCGGTACAGGGCCTTTCGTTCTGGTACGTAAGCGGCGATAATCATGAGCTCCCAAGAGGAGCAACGTCGGAACTCCGATGAACACGACAAAGGCGAGCATTTTCAAATATATGTTCTTCTTTGCCACGATTTCTTCCCGCGAAATGCTAGCGGGCGGCTTTGGCCTTGGCGGCGGGGACGGCTTGGGGGCCGGACCGGGTGGCTTCCTTGGCAGTTTCGGTTGGCGCGGCCTTGGGGGCTTCGCCGACCGCGACCGACGTCGGCAGGCCCAGTTGCTTGCGCAAAGTGGCTTCGATTTTATTGCGAATGTCGGGGTTTTCGCGGAGGAACAGGCGCGCGCTTTCGCGGCCCTGGCCAATGTGTTCGCCGCCAAAGGAAATCCACGAGCCGCTCTTTTCAAGGACGCCGCGCGAAACACCAAGGTCGAGCAAATCGCCTTCGCGGGAAACGCCTTCACCATAAAGAATGTCGAATTCGGCTTCGCGGAACGGCGCGGCGACTTTGTTTTTTACGACTTTGGCGCGCGTGCGCGAGCCGATGACTCGGTCGCCCTCTTTAATGGCCTGAATGCGGCGAATGTCGAGACGAATGGAGGCGTAAAATTTCAGCGCGCGGCCTCCGGTGGTGGTTTCGGGGTTGCCGAACATGACGCCAATTTTCTCGCGGATCTGATTGATGAAAACGAGGCAAGTTTTGGATTTGGAAACGATGCCCGTGAGCTTGCGCAGCGCCTGGGACATCAAGCGCGCCTGCAAACCCATTTGCGGGTCGCCCATATCGCCTTCGAGTTCGGCCTTGGGGACGAGAGCGGCGACAGAGTCGATGACGACGATGTCCACGCCGCCGGAAGCGATCAGCGCCTGGGCGATTTCGAGGGCTTGTTCGCCATTGTCGGGCTGCGAGACGAGAAGGTTGTCCACGTCGACGCCGAGCTTGCGGGCGTAGGACGGATCGAGAGCGTGCTCAGCGTCAATGAAGGCCGCTGTGCCGCCGATCTTCTGAGCTTCGGCGATTACGTGCAGAGCGAGGGTGGTCTTGCCGCCGGATTCCGGGCCATAAATTTCGATGACGCGTCCGCGCGGCAGGCCGCCGACGCCCAGAGCCGCGTCGATTGAAATAGCGCCGGTGGGGATTACGTTCACCGGGACGAGAACGTCCTTCGTCCCGAGGCGCATGATCGAGCCTTTGCCATATTGCCTTTCGATTTGCGCAATCGCCGAATCCAGCATCTTGACTCTCTCATCCGCCATTCGCCACCTCTCGCCATGAATTCCCAAGCCGCGGGTGTTAATTGAAGCGGCAGTGTACCAGAGAGTGCCCGTGGCGTCTCCGGTTCTGTCTGAGGAGCGAGGGTAGCACAAGGCGAACAAAAAGCAAATAACATTTCGAGCCTGAAGGTCACGTGGCATGCGGGACGATTCGGGAGGCGTCCCTGGTTTTCATTTGCTTTAAGACCTGGAGTTGCGAAGTGAGGCGTTTCCAGGCGCGGGCGTTTTTCTTAGTGGCAATGGGAGCATTGGGGTCGGAATAGTAGTCGAGGATGTCGTCGCGTAGTTGGCGCGGAATGGCGCGATCCGGATCGGAGGTCAAGTGGGCGACCAGTTGCGCGTAGGTATTGTCGGTGAGCCTGTAGCCACCGGGCTTTACTTTTTCGCCAGTGTCCAGATCTCGATTGGGGAGCGTGAGAACAGCCTGAGGATTGGCCAACAATATTTTCAGGAGGCCATCGTAGGCGTCGACAGTGCGGTCGACACTGTCGATGAAAAGGTCTTCGGTGCGGGTATTAGGAATTTTGATGGCGAGCAGCGAAGCCGGTCCAACCTTGGGAATGATCTTGATGATAATTGCCAGCAAATGTGGACCGAAACCGGGCTTGCGGTAGCTGTAGGCCCAATGGCGTTCGTAATCGGCAGTCTTCAGGCGGCGGATGAATTTGAGGTACGCCTCGTTTTGTGTATCGGGAGCAAAATGCTTTCCATGAAGCACAATTTCCGCTCCAGCAAACGCGGGGATAAAACTGCGAACTGAGCCGCGATAGCTTCTGAGAGCCGCCGGAGTTCTGCCGAACAATCGCTTGAGGTCGAATCCATAGGTCGAGAGGAAAGCGCGTTCGATAAGCCGGCGCGGCGACTTGAAGCCGATGAAGTGCATGTATGCCGGCGGCGCGAACGTGCGTTTGGAAAGCTGGCCGACATCGAAAGCAAATTCGGTGCGCACGTGCGCGTGGGGATCTTCATCGTAGGTGACGATGGGGCCGTACTCGCGGGCAAGTTTTGGAAAATCGATTGCGGTGGATGGATTTATTGCGACCGAATGTCCGATGGAGTCGCCGAGATAATGAGACAACGCGCCGATTGCGAACGCGTATTCGTCGATATTGCGCGATTCTCGAAACAGATTGTTGATGAAATCGCCGGCGCGGACGTAGTGGGTGAGATCGCTGAAGAATTTATTGCCGAAGGGATAGTAGCCCATGTCCTGCATGACGCAGCCACCGTAGGCATAGGCGTGGGCTTCGCGGAGCTGGGCGTTCGTGGAACCGGGAAAGCGCGCCAGCAATAAAGGGCGAATGGAAGCGCGCCAAGCGAGGTCAATCAATTCCTCGTGGGTGAATACGGAGTACGCGGCGGTTGGCCGAGGCAAAAGGATTGACGCGACGGCGAAAGCCACGACGAGGATTCGCAAGCGGGCGAATTTTATGAGCAGACTCGGCTCCTGGGGCGCTCGCCGGGCAGGAGGCGAGAGTGATTCACCGCTTCAAATGTAGCGTGAATTCGGGCGTTTGAGCAATAACGGCGTGAGAGAAATTCAAGGCCATCGGCGAGGAAAGAAGCTCGGACTGCTTCGCAGTCCGACGGCCTGTCTTTAGACGGGCCCTACCACCAGCGCCACATGGCTGTTTAGTATTTCTAGAAACCGCGAGAGGACTCGCGGCGTAGCCAGCCGGCCTGGGTCACCTCTTACGGCATCACTTTGGTGGAGCGAGGGGAATCATCGCATGTTCGTAGGGCGTACCGACCCACATCATGTATGGTTTGTTCGGGTCAGGGTCCTTGGCCCGAGTGTAACCCAACGCCTTGCTGGGAGGACCGAAAAGCATTATGTGAGGTCCCGTAACGATCCAGTGGTTGTTCGCAGTTTTGCCCGTCGCATAGGGGTCGGTATTGCTCGCACCTTTGTCGCCCGCCAGCATGTACGAAATCCCAATCTTATCGGGCGCCGCAACGTGTTTCATCATGGCGTCAATAAACTCCATACTGTTGCGGTCGTTGCACATCTTGTCGGTGCCCACGATCATGCAGGTAAATCCGTTATTCCCGGCTCGAAGGGTGCGCATGCTGCCGTTTTTCCCGGCGCGAACAACCGCTGCTCCCGTGGCCACTGCCTTGGGCGCAGCGGAGAGGGCTTGGGCAATGTACTCGGAATCCGATATATCTGGCCGCTGCGCACTTGCCGTCGCGGCGACAGCGAACAGCGACGCGGCGATTGCTAAAGTCATGCTTAACGCACGCATATTTGCTCCGTGAAACGTGAATTTGGAATTCTACTTGGCCTTCCGGTAGCGGCATTCTACAACCAATCGGATTGCCGTCAAGGCTTATTGATTCGCGCTAGTCCGTGGAAGAAGCCAGCCATTGGCGAGCGGACGCAAGAAAGAAACTCGGACTGCCGCGCAGTCCGACGGCCCGTCTTTAGACAGGCCCTACATAAACCGAACCACATTTAGTATTTGTAGAAGCCGCGGGAGGATTTGCGGCCCAGCCAGCCGGCGGCGACCATTTTTCGGAGCAGGGGGCAGGTGCGATACTTCGGGTCGCCCAGGCCTTCGTGAAGGACTTTGAGAATATCCACGCAGACATCGAGGCCGATGAAATCGGCGAGTTCGAGCGGGCCCATCGGATGATTCATCCCCAACTTCATTACGGCGTCGACGGATTCAGGCGTGGCGACGCCTTCCATTACGGTGTATGCGGCTTCGTTGATCATGGGCATGAGCACGCGATTGGAAACGAAGCCGGGCGAATCGTTGACGGCGACGGACTTTTTGCCGAGCTTTTCGCAGAGCGCCATGGTGGCCGCGAAAGTTTCGTCGCTGGTTTGCAGGCCGCGAATCACTTCAACGAGCGTCATCACCGGAACAGGATTCATGAAGTGCATGCCGATGAAATTTTCGGGACGAGACGTTTTTGCGGCGAGCGCGGTGACGGAGATGGACGAAGTGTTGCTGGCGAGGATTACGCCGGGGCGAAGGGCAGCATCGGCTTCCTTGAGGACACGTTCCTTTAATTCGCGCTGCTCGGG
>JBOGNJ010000011.1:0-1079 GCA_050746905.1 Candidatus Acidiferrales bacterium | reverse complement strand
ACGAATCGCCACAAATAAGCGTCGAAGCTCCCGAATTCCTTTTGCACTGCAAGAAAGGCCTTCGCATTCTGAATCGTCGCCGCGATTTTCAACCGGTTGCGTATGATTCCCGGATCGCCCAGCAGTTTCCGCACGCGCCGCTTGTCGTAACGCGCAATCCTCGGCGCATCGAAATTATCGAACACCTCGCGATACCGTTCCCGTTTCCGCAGCACCGTTTCCCAACTCAGCCCCGCCTGCGCTCCCTCCAAAATCAGCATCTCGAAAAGTTTGCGGTCGTCGTGAACGGGCACACCCCACTCTTCATCGTGATAACGAATGGAAATGTCGCTCTTCGCCCACACGCACCGCCGACGCGGCAGCTCGCCGTTCGCTGTGGCGCGAATCGCTTGTCTGGCAGGATTCACTGTGGCGTTACAAATGGCGCTCCAAGAGCGCCACAACACTCAACATTTACAACAAACATCTACGACAAATGCCGCGCGAGCACCTTATCGATCTCTGTTTTCGGCTTCGCGCCCACAATCTGCTCCGCCACCTGCCCGCCCTTGAAAATCAGCAGCGACGGAATTCCTCGGATGTTGAATTTCCCCGGCGTATTCATATTCTCGTCCACGTTCATCTTCACGACTTTCAATTTCCCCGCGTGTTCCGTGGCAATGGCGTCCACCGTCGGCGAAAGCGCCCTGCATGGACCGCACCATTCCGCCCAGAAATCCACCATCACCGGCTGGGTTTTGCTGGCCTCGATCACTTCGGCCTGAAAGCTCGCATCGCTCACTGCTGCAATATTATTTCCAGACATTTATCCCTCGTTTGTCTTTGCGGGACGTTCATTCTTGCATACGCCCGCTGCGAATTATCCGCTTAACGCTCCCACTACGCATTAACCGCTAGGAATTAGATGACGCAGTCAGCCGTTGGACTCTGCCCTGTTTTGCCTTCTCGTACAGCTTCACGTACTCGCCCGCGGACGTCTTCCACGAAAAATCCTTGGCCATGCCGTTCGCCTGAATCGCGCGCCACAGCCGCAAATCGCGATACGCCGCCAATGCCTCCCGCACGCATTTCATCAGCGC
>JBOGNJ010000010.1:0-4206 GCA_050746905.1 Candidatus Acidiferrales bacterium | reverse complement strand
AGGCGTGAAAGTCAACGCCTCTAACATACTTCACTCCATTCGTGCGCTTTCCTGCCTCGACGACCAAAGTCGCTGGACCGATCCGCCGCGCACTCACATCCTCGTCCGCGGCCAGGATCTCGCGGCTACCGGCGCCTGCTCCTCCGGCTCGGGCTTGCCCCATTTGGGCGCCACATCCACCACCGAAGCTCATGAAACTCGCCCAACCGCCTCGGCGTCATCCATAGAGCAACGCGACCCCCACGATGAAAATTCGTCGGCGGACTCGGGTTCGTCTCTAACCACTAGCCGCTCGCCTGCCCTGACGCAGGAAGGGTCACTAGCCACCAACGCGGAACGCGCCTAATCGAGTTTCTATGGGGAATTAGAACATGGCTCAACTAACTGAAAACAAATCCGAGAAGTCACGTCTAATCGAGTTTTTTCGCCATTCTTCTCGACGCTACGTCCGTTTCCGAACACACCATCTCGGCGGCGGGGACGGGCAGCAAGAGGTCGTCGGCGTGAGGGCCGCCACCACGATTCGCGCTACGCGCGACGGGCGCAGCAAGCAGCGCCCCTACGAATGCTCGTTACTTCTTTTTGGTTTTGGCGCGGGCGGCGGGGATGGGAGCCGCGGGTTCGGTCATGCGATAGGGATCGAGGATTTCTTTCATGAGTTTTTCGTCGAGCAGTTTGCGTTCCAGCGCGATTTCCGTGACGGGCTTGCCGGTTTTCACGCTTTCCTTCGCGATCTCCGCCGCCGCCGCGTATCCGATGTAAGGATTCAAAGCCGCCGCGATCGAAATCGTGGCGTTTGCATAGTAGCGGCATCGCTCTTCGTTGGCTTTGATTCCGTCGACGCATTTCTCGGCGAGCACGCGCATCGTGTTCTTCAGAATTTCCGCGGAGTGCAGAACGTTCCACGCCATCGTCGGCATCATCACGTTCAATTCCAATTGGCCAGCCTGCACGGCGAGCGCTGTCGCCACGTCCGCCCCAACGGCTTGAAAACCGACCATCGCGGTAAGCTCCGCCATCACCGGATTTACTTTTCCGGGCATGATCGAAGAGCCCGGCTGCAACGTGGGCAACAATATTTCCGCGAGACCGGTGTTCGGTCCGCTGGAGAGCAAACGCAGATCGTTCGAGATGCGAATCAATTCGAGCGCCAGATTGCGCAACGCGGACGACGCGGTGGACATTGCGAGATTCGATTGCATCGCGTAACGCAAATCTTCCGCGGGGACGAGCTTCTGTCCCGAAAGCTTACTCAGCTTCGTAACGACGAGCTTTTGATACTTCGGATGCGTGTTGACGCCGGTGCCGACCGCGGAACCGCCCAGCCCGACTTCGCGCAACAATACTTGCGCGCCTCGGATAACTTCGCTCGCACGATTGATCGCCGTCGCGTAGGCGCGAAACTCTTGTCCCAGGCGAATCGGAACCGCGTCCATCATGTGCGTGCGTCCCGATTTCAGGATGCGATCGAATTCCTTGCCCTTGCGCGACAGCGAATTTTCCAGCACGGCGCACGAGGCGATGACGTCGTCGGTGGCGAAGAGGGAAGCGAGGCGCATCGACGTGGGAAACACGTCGTTCGTGGATTGGCCGAAGTTAACGTGATCGTTCGGATGGCAAACGGAATAGTCTCCGCGTTTGCCTTCCAGCAACTCGATCGCGCGATTCGCAATCACTTCGTTCGCATTCATGTGAAACGATACGCCGGCGCCCGCCTGATAAGCGTCGACGACAAATTGATCGTTCATCTTTCCGGAAATAACTTCATCAGCGGCACGCGCAATCGCCTGTGCCAGGCGAAGTGGCACAAGGCCCAACTCTTCGTTCGCCAACGCAGCGGCTTTCTTGATGAAACCAATCGACTGAATCAGTCTCGGATTCGCGCGATAACCGCTAATCGGATAATTGTCGATAGCTCTCTGCGTTTGAATGCCGTAATACGCGCCTTCCGGCACGTTTCTTTCGCCGAGCGAATCTTTTTCGATCCGTTCCTTCATTCGCATGACTCCCAGCATCCGTGAACGCCGTCGCGTACAAATTCGATCCATTCCTTCATTCGCCTGCCTCCAAGTATCAGTGAACTTCGCCGGTATCGTCTCGACTCGGCGTTTCGTTCGCGTGTCTCCAAGTATTCACGAACTTCGAAGTACACCGCCGCGACCTACAAGCATCCGTGAGCGACGTAGCACATCACTGCCGCCCGCTCCTTCACTCGCGTGCCTCCAGGCATCCGGGAACGTCGCTGCGTACCACTGCGATCCGTTCCTGCCTTCGCGTGACTCCAAGTATCCGTGAACGTCGCCGCATACCACTTCGACTCGCGCCTTGATTCGCGTAACTCCAAGTATCGCTGAACTTCGTCGGAAGAATACCATACGCGCTGCTCGTCATTCGAATATCAGCCGCGCCCTCCACTCACCGTCCGCTCGTTCTTATAATATATATTCGGCGGCGCGTGAGACATATCGCTTGGAAACGGACATTTCAACCTTGCGATGACAACCGGTGTACTCAACGCGAGGGATCCAGCGGAGGAGGGAGCGGGTGAAATGACAATTGGAAGCCTGGGAAGGTCAGGCGATGCGCTTCGATTTTGCGACAGCTTCCAGAGCGCGTCCTAGTGCAAGAGCGGACTCCGAGGGAATGGCGGCGCGAAGAACAGGAATTACGGGATTCGACGCGAGGGCAGGGAATTGAGCGAGCGAATCGCCCGGGGTGGCGATAAGGGGCAGCGGCCGCTGCTTCGAGCGCATACGCCGAACGCTTTGCGGCGGGCGCAGGGCGCCCTGTTGCCGGCGACGAACGAGAATCCACTCCGCGATGCGCGCCTGAATATCGGACTCGACCCACTGATCGACGATTTCGATCATTTGTTTTCGGAGATTGGCGAGATCGTTGAGACGAGCCAACTGAAAGGATTCGAGCGAAGTCTGCGAGCACGTCGCAAGGTAATCGAGCATTGGTTTCGTTGTTTTCACGCACAGCCTCCGGTTTTCACTGAAGTGGGCCCAAGAGAAGTAGCCAACGGCAGGAGGATATAGCGTTTATATAGTATGTCAATATAAATCTGATAAATATCCGTCTAGTACTCAGAGATTTGGGGGACAATCCGAGCCGTTTTGAACAGCAGCGCTTACAGGAATGGAGGAACGAGCCATGAGGCATGCGCGTGAAGTCATCTCGCAGAGAGAACGGCAACGAGAGGCGTATCGGATTGCCAGACGTGAGTATATGCGGCGTTGGCGGGCCGCCCCTGAGAACCGCGCGCAGATGGTGGCGATGCAGCAAGCGCAAAACGCGCGACGAAAGGTGGAGCGTTCGCGGGACACAGGGGAGAGGACATGTTCGTTTTGCCGGAGGCGCCCGCCGGTGAAACGCGTCGAGAGGATGATTCCAACGAACGCAGGATTCAAATCTGTGTCCGTGCTGTGCTGCGCGCAGTGTTTGGTGTGAGGAGTGAATTGAATTGCGAGGAAAGAACCTGAATTGCGGGATTCGCGGAGGCCTGTGGGACGAGGCCCATTTGGAGCGCATGGGCGCGGCCGTCTGGCTGTTCGGCTGGCTGGTGCACCGGCAGACCCGCGAGCGCGACGGGGTGGGGCTCGTCTTGGGCGGATCGGCGCTGACGTACGCCATGATTCAGGACGACACGGGGTATTCACGGCGAACTTTGCAGCGTTGGATGGCGGATCTGCGGCGCGGCGGGTATGTGCGCGTGCGGCGCACGTGCCACAGCCGGATGATTATTGAGGTGCTGAAGGCGAAGAAATTCGGGGCGAAGCAGTTGGGATTTCCACAGGCAAATTTTTTTGCGTCGAATTCAAGTGCGCCAAGTATGGCGCAGAAGAGCTGGTCAAGTGCGCCATATGCGGCGCAGAAGAATGCCGGTTGGACGCAGCAAGTGGCAGCGGGAGCAAGGAGTTACGCGGCGGGTCCGGCGAGCAATAGACAGTATAAACCTGAGAGACAAATATATAACGGCGCGCACGGTGGAAATTTTCAACGTGCCGTCGAGCAGACCGCGGAGATTGACCGCGCAGTAAATTTTTCTCCAACAACTGCCAAGGCTCAACAAAACGCAAACGTGCAATGCGCAAACGTGCGCGGAGGGCCTGTGGGGCAACCGTTCAGCCAGAATCGCTGCGACAATCGCGCGTCGCCGCGGCCTTATGCGCCCTCGGACGCGTTTCGGTTCAGGCAAAACGA
>JBOGNJ010000009.1:0-9113 GCA_050746905.1 Candidatus Acidiferrales bacterium | reverse complement strand
CCCCTACAACGGCTATTCCAGCAATTCCGCGAAGGCCTCGTTTGAAATTGTCAGCTTTGCGGCATTCAGGCGAATTGTATCGCCGTGGCGTTCGAGCAAGCCGTCGCGCAACAACTTATTTACGCGTGGGGCCAAGTTTGCGTGGTATTCGCGCTCGATTCGCGCGAGGTCGATTCCTGCGAGCTGGCGCAGACCCAAAAAAAATTCCTCTTCGAGGGCTTGAGTTGCGGTAACTGCTTCATCGCTTTCGATCACCGTGCGGCCTTGCGCGATTGCGCCTGCATAGGCGGATGGGTCGTGGACATTCGCCCAGCGGCGTTGGCCGTCGAACGAATGCGCGCCCGCGCCGAAGCCGATATACGGTTCACGACGCCAGTATTTAAGGTTGTGCGTGGAAGTGCGTTCCGGGAGCGCCCAATTTGAAATTTCGTAATGCTCGAATCCTGCGGCCGCCAATCGAGCGCGCGCGGAGTCGTAAAAATCCGCCATGGCATCGTCGGAGGGCACCGCGGCTGCGCCGTACTGGTTTCCGCCGGCGATGATTTCCTTGCCGAGGCGGCTGGCGTCGTCCACTTCGAGAAGATAAATCGAAATATGTTCCGGGTGGATCGCGAGCAATTCGTCAACGGACGATTCCCAGCTTGCGCGTGTCTGATGCGGCAGGCCGGCGATTAAATCCATGCTGATGTTTTGAAATCCGGCTGCGCGCAACAATTCCGTCGCGCGAAACACGTTGTCTCGTCGGTGCATGCGTCCCGCGGCGCGCAATTCTTCGTCGTTAAAGGATTGGACGCCCATGCTGATGCGATTGATGCCCGCGTTGAGCCACGCCGCGGCTTTTTCCGCCGTGATGGTCTCCGGATCGGCTTCGAGGGTCACCTCGTTCCAGTGGCACGCATAGTTTCGGCGTATCGCATCGGTGATGAGGGCGAGATCGGCCGGTTCGAGCAGACTCGGCGTGCCGCCGCCGAGATAAACTGTATCGACTGTGACGCCACGCAGCGCGCGCGACTGCGAAATTTCACGGCACACGGCGTCTACATAAGGACGGTACAAACTGCGCGCGACGACGCCTGTGTGGAAATTGCAGTAGGTGCACTTTGTTTGGCAAAAAGGCACCTGGACGTAAATGCCGAGAGCGGTGGCTGAGGCTTTGCAGGAAGCTGTCTCAAAAACAGGGAGGGCGTCGGTTCGGCACACCTCAGGGGTTAAAACCGCCGCGGTGGCGACCGTTTTCGGCACGGCTGAAGCCGTGCCCTGACGTGAAGCATTTATGGGATGGCCTGCATTCATTTCGAGATCGAGGTTGCGAGGATTGGGCATTTTATATTTGCGGCGCTAGTGGTTACGTCGTACAAATATCTCACAAAAGTCGCCTTCGCTTCAGGGGCTAAAGCCCATTCGTTACCGGCGATTTACGGCGGGGCCCTTCGTTCCTCAGGATGAACTGAAGCCCCCCCGCCCTCCTGAAAAGATAATGTCATGCATGAATTTCCGGGACAAAACACTAGCTGAAAGCGTCCGGGACGATTTTGATGCGGACTTCGCGGCGGCGCGGGCCGTCGAATTCGCAAAAGAAAATTCCCTGCCAGCGGCCGAGGGCGAGTTCGCCGTCCTCGATGAAAACCGTAACGGACGTCGCCGTCAACGCTGTTCTGATGTGCGAATCGGCGTTGCCTTCGGCATGGCGATAATTTCCCGCGTGCGGCACCAGGCGGTCGAGCGTGGTTTCGATGTCTCGCGCGACGTCGGGGTCGTCGCCTTCGTTGATTATCACTCCGGCGGTGGTATGCGGGACATACACATGGCAGACGCCGCTCTTGCAGCCCGATTCGGCGACGACATTTTCGACTTCGGTGGTAATTTTCTTAAGCTGCGTGTGGCGCTCGGTTTTTATCTCAATCGTGCGCGACATCACGTGTGACAACGCGCGCGGCGCTGGTTCGTGCTTGCTCGCTTCTTTCATTTGTTCGGCATTCACGCGAGCGCCGCGGCCGACGCCGCGCCGTAAAACGCGAACCAGGGTTTGGCGGCGCGCAAAGCCTTGTTTACGTTCTCAATATTCTTTACGCCTTGATCCGCGAGCCAATCCTGAAACGCGCTGAGGCCCTGCTTGGCGTAAATCGGCACGCCATCCTTCCATGTGGCGCGCCCGCACAAGACACCCGAAAAATTCACGCTCGCATCGGCGGCCAGTTGCAGCGTTTCGATGAAAGTATCGTTGCTGACGCCCGCGGAAAGATAAATGAAAGGCTTTTTCGCCGCAGCGGCCGCGCTCTGAAAATGCCGCTTTGCCTCGTCCTTTGTATATGCGGATTCGCCTTTACAGGAACGCGCGCCGGCAACGTAGGCCATGTTCACGGGGACTTCGACTTTGAGGACGTCGATGCGATATTGCGGCTTTGAGAATTCGCCCATGGTCTGCATCACGACGGTGGGTTTCTTCCTGGCAAATTCGATTCCCTTTTCATCCATGCCGTCCTGGTAGCCGACAAATTCGGCGAAGAGAGGGATATCCTCGGCGGCGCATTCGGCGCCGAGCCGCTCGATCCACGCATGCTTGATTTCGTTGATGGGCTGCGGATCGAAGGGCGTGTAGTACATGAGGATTTTGATGCAATCCGCACCCGCTTCTCTCAGGCGGCGCGCCGACCAATCGTCGAGCAAATCGGGCAACCGGCCGGGGCGCGAGTTGTCGTAGCCGCTATTTTCGTAGGCGAGCAGCAGGCCTGCGTTTGAGGAGCGCCACCGCGAGGGTTGCAGTCCATACTCGGGGTCGAGGAGAATCGCGCTGGCGTGCGGCGTGAGGACGCGGACGACAGCCTGCTTGAATTCGGACATCATCTCGGGCGTCACGGCGTGAGGGTCGATTCCCTTGCCGGCTGCGATGGCTTTTTTCAACGAGCCGCGCTGGTCCATGGCCGCCGCGGCGATCACTCCCGCTGACGTGGAGACTTTGGTGAGTCCTTGCAATTTACCCGGCGTGATTTTCATGGTTCTGTCTCCTGAATCTTGCATGTGCGCCGTGCCGCGCGTGGAGCATTTTGTGCGCAGGCAACCGGCGACATTTCGTCGATGTGAGTCGAAGCATTCAAACTCGACATTTTAGCACGCCACGGTTTCGCCTTTACTTTCTTGCAAAAAGCATATCCATCGCTCCGCTCGGGATGACAGCGAAGAAGAAGGCGGCACACGACAAGAATGCTTCCCCTTCCGCCTGCTTGCGCAGGCAAGCTCGGGACCACAGCGAAAGCCAGTTTTCCGCAGCGTCTTAGAGCATGACGATGCGATGGCCGAGGCAAGGCTCGTCCGTTTCGCTCGACTCCTGCCCCGAGTCTTCACGCGACATCGCACTCAATAGGCGGTCGAGCAATTCCATTCCCTGCCGCGCCAGGAAAGGTAGCAGGCATAGCGTTCGCTCCTGCAAACCATGATGCGGGAACAGCGCGCCGAGGATTTCCCTTTCATGGCGGTCCAGCACGCCGGTGCGGAAATTTTCCGCGCGTCCCGCCTTGCCGCGCAACTTTTCAAACTGGTAGAGGATTTTTCGTTCGACGGTATCGAGCGCGGCGGGCAAGGATTTGTCAAGCCGGCCAAGCGGGGCGCGATAGCTTCCGAGGATTCGCTTCAGCCCTTTTTCGTCGCGCGAGAATTTGGCAGCGAGGCCACGCGACAAGGAATTCAGTTCCATTTTGCGGCGCACCGTTTGCCGGCCGCGCAGAGCGTCGCGGAAATCGAGCGAGTACTTCTTCATCGCGCGCGCCACAGTGGGCTCGATCAGCGTGAAACTGGCGCGCGGTAGAATCGCGGGCATTCTGCCGAGCACGCGGCGATAGACAACCTGCGCCTGCGCCATGTAGGCGACTTCCGACGGGCCGCCGATGTAAGCGGCGGTGGGCAAAAGCGAATCCTGCAAAACGGGACGCAGCAAAACGCTGGGCGTGAATACCTGCGGCTCCTTTTCAATCCTAGCGAGCAATTCGGCGGCGCTCAGCTTCACGTCACCGGCGATAAACGCGCCGTTTCGCCGGCGAAGCGGCTGCCGTTTGCCGTTGACGTCGAGAAAAAGAAGCGTTGATTCGCGGGTGATTTTCACTTGCGCGTGGAAGCCGCGTTTGTCGAGAATTTTATCGCGCGCGGCTAATTCCTCGAACAGCGATTGCGACTCTTCGACTGCTTTGCGGTAAATGGGGCGCGCGAGTTCGTGGAAACGGGTATGGAGCGGGTCGAGAAGGACGAGGCCGCGTCCTTTCATGAGTTGGGCGATGAGTTTGCCGAAGGCGGAGCCGAAGGTCTCGCCGTCGCGATAAGATGCGCGCAGAGCCTCGCCAATTGTGGGAAGGCCGGGGCCGTCCAATGATTCGATGGCATGCTCGACGGCGGCGCCGGCCATGTTACCGAGGGGAATTCGTCCGACGCTCGCGCCAGCCGCATCGTCAGGCAGCGGCAGTTCGACGCGGGCAATCTGCTCGCGGCCGCTGAAAAAGACTTGATTGACTTCGGCGAGGTCGTGGTCCTCGGTTGCCATCCAGAAAACCGGCACGGCTTCGATGCCAGACTTCGTGAGCTTTTCGGCCCAGTGAATGGCGTCGAGTGCTTTGTAAATGCTGTACGCCGGGCCGCTGAATAATCCGACTTGCTGTCCTGTGACGATGGCGGCGGCTCCATTTGCGAGGCGGTCGATGTTGTTTTCGGTGGCGCCATCCGAGCCGAGCGAATGATTCTGCTCGCGCAAAACCTCGACGACGGATTTGCGAACTGCGGCGTCCAGCCGGATTTGCTTCGCAGCGGCGCGCACACCGGCTTCGTCGGGCTGGTGGGCGTAGAACTCCTTTACGCCCGGGAAATCGTCAACAAAAGAAGAGAACAGCTTGGTTGTCTGCGGAATTTCGTGGAAGCGAAGACAGTGATACTCCATGGGAGATGTGATGATACACGGGGCGTTCCGTCGCAGCAACCGTGCCGGGGAGAACGGAACGATTTTGCGCGCCGGAACGTCATAAACAATAGTAAAGTAAGTGCCTATACAACAGCAGAGGAGGTGCCTGTGAAAGGGCAAAATTGGCAGGCGGCTGGCCTCTGCCTGCCCGCGATTTTACTTTTGTCGAGTCTCGCCTCCGCCCGACCCAGCAAGAACACGCACGGAACGCAAACGCTGCCGAAGATGAAAGTGGCGACGCGGCTGGTGGAAATCAATGTGGTTGTTGACGACAAAAGCGGGAATCCCATCTCAGGCCTGACGCAGAAAGACTTTTCTCTCACTGACGGGGGGCATCCGCAAGCCATCACGCTATTCACTCCAGCCACGAACAGAGTTGCGCCCACGCCACCGCTGGCGATGCAACCGGACGTTTACACCAATCTTCTGGCGGCTCACGGCAGCATCCCGCCCAACACGACGATCATTCTTCTCGACGGTCTTAACACGGCTCTCACCGATCAATCGTACGGGCGGGACCAGGTTCTCAAATTCCTCAGTCAACTCCAGCCGCAGGACCATGTCGCGCTATATGCCCTGGGGACGAAGCTCACGATTTTGCACGATTTCACTACGGACGCTTCCACGCTGATTGCCGCACTCGCGCGCTACAAGAACAGCACCGCTACCACAACCAAATCACCCGACGTTCCACTTATCACGAGCGCCCCGGCGGGGGTCAACGTCGCGCAATTGAATGCGGCAATTACCTTCGCCAATCAGGATAGTGCGCGGATCTTCCAGGTGGATCGGGTGGAAATGACCATTGAGGCGCTCAATGATATCGCGCGTCACGCCCAAGGATTGCCCGGACGTAAGAATCTGATTTGGGTCGCAGGACAATTTCCCGTGTGTTTCTGCTTCAGTAGCCAAAATCCACTGCTGAACGATGTGGAGCACTATTACAAGAACTCTGTGGAGCAAACTGCGCAGCTTTTCGCCGACGCGAATGTCGCTGTGTATCCTATCGATGCCCGTGGCCTCTTCGGCGTCGATTTGGCGTTTGTGCCGGGAGCCGGACCTGCTATTGGGATGGGGGGTATCCCGCAGTCAAACGCGTTCGTCATGGAAGATATGGCGAATTGGACGGGCGGGCTTGCCTTCGGCAACACGAATGACATTATGGGCGCAGTGCGGCGCGCGGTGCGCGACGGAGATGTGAGCTACGTCCTGGGCTACTATCCCGACCACAACGACTGGAAAGGTGAATTTCGAAAGATCAAAGTGAAAGTGGACCAGCCGGGACTGAAGGTGCGCGCCCGCGAAGGGTATTTTGCAATGCCCGACCTTCAATATAAGCCGAAAGACATCACCGCTAGAATGGCCCTGATGGCTACGAGTCCGCTCGATGCCACGGGCATCGGCTTCGCCGCGCGCGTCACGTCCATTCCCTCAGATGCGGCAAAGGCAATCGCCGTGACCGTGCGCTTCGATCCTCGCGCGATTCAGTTCACATCGACGGGCGACAGCGAAACGGCGAATATCCAGTACGCGGTTTTTGAATTAGACGCCAAAGGCAAAATCGTGGGCGGAGAAGATAAGCCTTTTAAGATAGAGGTGTCCCAAGCAGCCTATGAGACGGGCATGAAAGAAGGGATGGCATTCTCGGCGACGGAGCCTCTTGTGAGCGGAGCGTCCGAGCTTTGCATTATTGTGCGCGACAACGACACCGGCGCGGCGGGGTCGCTGCATATTCCGCTGGAAAAATATACTTCGACTGTGGGCGCAAATCCAGCGTCGCCGCGGCCCAAGCACGAATGATCCTCGGAGGAATCACCCATGGGGCTCAGCTTCAACCCGCGGCGGCCAATTCTGGTAATCTTGGTTCTTAGCCTGGCCGTCATTCCCTGTTTCGCTCAACGGAAAAACGCCGAAGACCACAAACGGGCGACATTGGCCGTCCGCACGCGCCTCGTCGAAATCAACGTTGTCGTCGAGGACAAAAACGGCAATCCGGTCTCGGGCCTTACTCAGAAAGACTTCACCGTGCTGGACAATGGTCATCTGCAGGGCACTTCTTTCTTTTCGGCAACCGCTGGCACCGCATCGGGGGATCCACTTGACCTCCCGTCCGATTTTTACACTAACGCGCTCAATGCACACGGCGGCGTCCCTCCCAGCATAACGGTCGTCCTCCTCGATGGCCTGAACACCGCCCTGTCCGATCAAGCGTACGCGCGGGACCAGGTCATCAAGTATCTGCAAACAATTCACCCGCAAGACCATATTGCGCTGTACGCGCTCGGGGAAAAACTAACCGTGGTTCATGACTTCACCACCGATGCCTCAAGCCTCTTCTCGGCACTCTCACACTATGACGGCAATGCCGCTTCCACACTGCGAGCGCCTCAAGCTTCGCGAATTTCTGGTCCAGGACCTGTTGCTCAGTTAAATTCGTTCATTGCGGATGTCAACCGAAACAGCGTTGCCTTTTTCAGCGTAGATCGCACCGAAATGACGCTGGACGCCCTCAACGCAATCGCCCGCCATGTAGAAGGCCTTCCCGGCAGGAAAAGTCTAATCTGGGTGGTCGGAAACGTGCCATTTTCATTCCGCTTCGACAACCGCGGAACTGTCCTGCTCACTCCGATGGAGAGGTTCTCACACGACCCGGTTATGCAGACGGAGCAACTCCTTGCTGACGCGGACGTCGCCCTCTATCCGGTCGACGCACGAGGCTTGATGGCCGAAACCCCCGGGTGGGGTAACGTGTTTGCGATGCAGGATTTAGCGAAACAAACTGGCGGCAGAGCCTTCTACAACACCAACGACATCATGACCTCGATTCAACGCGCTGTCACGGATGGCGACTATAGCTATGTGCTCGGCTACTATCCCGATCATAGTGACTGGAAAGGTGAATTCCGAAAGATCAAAGTCAAGGTCGACCGGCCGGGACTGAAAGTCCGCGCCCGACAAGGCTACTTCGCCATTCCTGGGCTCCACGAGAAAATCAAGGATCTTCAGCAGCGGCTGGGCCGGATCGCGATGAGTCCGCTCGACGCTTCAGGAATCAGCATGACCGCGCGAATCGTGCCCATTCCTACAAATGCCGCCCGCGAAATAAGGCTCACTCTCGGCTTTGATCCGCGTGGCGTTCAGTTCACGGCAGATGCGGGGCGCGAAGCGGCGACGCTCCAATATGCGTTACTACAATTAGATCGAACGGGGAAAATCCTCACCGCCGTCGAAAATCCCTTGCCAATCAACATTTCGACGGCCGAATATACATTGGGAACAAGACAAGGAGTGAGTTTCTCTGTAACCACACCCTTGTTCAGCCAGGCAGCAGAGCTTTCCGTGATTCTCCGCGACCCAGCGACCGGTGCGGCGGGGTCGCTGCATATTCCGCTGGGAAAATATCAGATGGATGCGAAGAGCCAGTAACCCCTCTCGCAAGGGTCTCACCGCCGTGCGCGACAGGCCTCAGGGGCTAAAGCCCCCCTAAAGACGGCGCTTTTCGGCACGGCTGCCCTTCCTGCGTCAGGGTAAAAAGCCGTGCCCTGACTCCGACTATTTGTGAGACGGCCCAGGGGGCCGTTTTTCGGCACGGCTGCCCTTCCTGCGTCAGGGTAAAAAGCCGTGCCCCGACCCGGACTATTTGCGAGACGGCTTCCAATTAGTGGGCGCCCGCGGTGGCGGGCTTGACGGAGGCGAGGATAGTGTCGATTTCGCGCCTGGCGGATTCGCCGAGGGGGAGAAGCGGGGCGCGCGGAGGTCCGCCGCGGTATCCGAGGCGATCCATGGCGTATTTGAGTCCGGGGATGCCGAATTTCGTGGCCAGGTTCGCCGCGGGAAGAACCGCATGCTTTTTCAACTGTTCCACGCGCGCGGCGTCGTTCTGCTCCGCCGCTTCGTACAAGTCCACACAGGCGTCCGGGATGACGCAGGAAATGGCGAGAATCGCGCCACAGGCTCCGGCCTGCAAGGCGTCATGAAGCGTGAGCGCCGAGCCTGTCATGGAGCGGAAATTCTTCGGCGTGGAAGCGATAATGTCTTTCATGCGCTGCACGTTTCCGGAACTGTCCTTGATGCCGACAATATTTGCATGCGAGGACAGGCGGGCTACGAGAGGCGCTTCGACGGTGTAACCCGTGAATACCGGAACGGAATAAATCAGAATCGGGATGGGAGA
>JBOGNJ010000008.1:0-28598 GCA_050746905.1 Candidatus Acidiferrales bacterium | reverse complement strand
GCCGGTGAAAATCACGCCGATTTATCACGCGAGCCTGATGATTGAGGCGGGCGGTAAAGTGATTTATGTGGATCCGGCGAAGCCGGCGAATTTCGACGGCCTGCCGCACGCCGACCTGATTCTGATTACGCACACTCACGGCGACCACATGGATCCGAATTCGATTGCCGCCGTGAGCAAGCCCGGAACGGAGATTTTTGCGCCGCCGGCGGTGGTCGCTACGGTGACGACGGCGAGTCCCATTTCGAATGGAGAGAGCAAAAGTTGGAACGGGTGGAAGATCGAAGCGATTCCCATGTACAACATCAAGCGCGGGCCCGCACCCGGGAAGTTCTATCACCCGAGAGGGCTCGGCAACGGCTACGTGCTGACGTATGGCGGCAAGCGATTTTATTTTTCAGGCGACACGGAAGGCATTCCGGAAATGCGCGCGCTGAAGAATATCGACGCCGCGTTTATTTGCATGAATCTGCCGTACACGATGACGCCGGACGAGGCCGCCGATGCCGTGAAGGCATTCCATCCGAAGATTGCGATACCGTATCACTATCGAGGATCGGATATCACCGTGTTCAAGAAGGATTTGGAAGGCACGGGCATCGAAGTGCGACTGCTGGATTGGTACCCCAAGAGCTCGTAGAACGTCTTTCATCACTGCTTCGCAATTCAACTAAAGAGAGACCTCAGCGGCTGAAGCCGCGTTGATTTTGTGCCTTTTACGGCACGGCTGAAGCCGTGTCCTGACGCTCATTTTGGAGCGCGAACATTGGCCGATTGCGCTTGCGGGCCTGCGAGGCCGCTGTGCTTGCGTCCATAGAGGAAATAGAACGCGAGGCCGATTACCAGCCAGACGAAAAAGCGCACCCAGTTTTCGACCGTGAGGCTGGCCATCAGGACGAAGCAGAAAATCACCGAGGCGATGGGAATCCATGGAGACCAGGGAACGCGAAACGTGCGCGGGCGATCGGGCTGGCGTTTGCGCAAAATCAAAACCGCCAATGATACGAGGATGAAGGCGAAGAGCGTACCGATGTTGGTGAGATTCGCGAGCGTGCCAATGTCGAAAATGCCCGCGAAGACGCCGACGAAGAGTCCCGCGACCCAAGTGGCGACGTCCGGCGTGCGGAATTTCGGATGCACGCGGGAGAATGCCTTTGGCAGCAAGCCATCGCGCGACATGGCAAACCAAACGCGCGCCTGTCCAATCTGGAAAACGAGTATCGACGAAATCATTCCCATCAACGCGCCCGCCGTGACCCAGCGGTCCGTGATTCTGAGGCCGATGGCTTCGAGGGCGTTGGCGACCGGCGCGGCGTTGTTCAATGTGTCCCAGTGCTGGATGCCGGTGAGCACCACCGCGACGGCGATATAGAAAAACGCGCAGACGAAGAGCGAAGCCAAGATTCCCAGCGGCAAATCGCGTTTCGGATTTTTGCATTCCTCGGCGGCGGTGGAGACCGAATCGAAGCCGATGTAGGTGAAAAACACGATTGCGCCACCCGTGAGGACGCCTTGAAAGCCGTTGGGCAGGAACGGGTGGTAATTCGAGGGGTGAATGTATTTGCTGGCCGCTACGCAAAAAACGATGATGGCGAGGAGCTTGATGCCGACCATGACGTTGTTCGCACTGGCCGACTCGCGGATTCCGCGCACGAGGAGGACCGTCAAGAGCATGACGATGAGGAAACCGAGCACGTTAAAGTGCCACGCCCAGCCGACCATCGGGTCGTAGGCAGGCGAGGCCAGTGACGCCGGGAGGTGGAGGCCAAAAGTCTCGAGGAGATTATTGACGTACGCGGAGAAGCCGACCGCGACGGCCATGTTGGAAACGGCGTATTCGAGGATCAAGTCCCAGCCGATGATCCAGGCGATGAATTCTCCCATCGTCGCGTAGGTATACGTGTAGGCGCTGCCCGCGATGGGAATCATGGAGGCAAGTTCGGCGTAGCAGAGGCCGGCGAGGGCGCAGACGAACGCCACGATGAAAAAGGAAAGGGCGATTCCCGGGCCGGCTCCCGGGCGGCCGTTGACGCCGATGGCGTGGCGGCCGTACATGATTACGCTGAGGAGCGGCGCTTGCAGGATGGAAGGGAAGCGATCGACTTCGCCTGCGGCGGCGGTGCCTGTTAAAACGAAAATGCCGCTGCCGATGATGGCGCCGATGCCGAGGGCCGTCAGGCTCAACCAGCCGAGAGTGCGCTTGAGGCGGCGCTCAGGCCGGTCCGCGTCAGTAATGAGTTGGTCGATGCTCTTGGTGCGGAAGAGTTGTGGGTCCACCAGCCACCGTCCCTTCGTTCGTAGCGCGAAACTGTACCTTGAGCAGGGTCGCCGCCGCAATGGGAGATGTCGAATGCGATTCAAGCGGTAAAACTCGCATCGGCTGGCGCGGCACCAGAGCGAGGGAATTCAAAAACCGCACCCTTAAAGGCGAGGGTGCGGCACCCGCAAAACTCGCATAGAGCGCGGGTACCCGAGCGGAGGAAAATCAAAACCGCACCCTCAAGAACGAAGGGTGCGGCACCCTCAATTGGAGATGTTGAGCAGTTGCTAGACTGCTTCGAGGTGGGCGTAGCGCTCGATTAGCTTTTTCATGCCGTGGTCGACGAAGCTCACCGTGATTCTGCGGTCGTCGCCGTCGTCTTCGACTTTGAGGATGGTGCCGACGCCATACGTGGGATGGCGGACGCGCGTGCCGATCAGCGGATTCGTAGTTCGTTTCGACCGCGCCGTGCTCGCCCCGCGCGAACCATATTTCACGCCGCCCGCGCTTGCATATTTTCCAGGCGCTCCATATTTCGGCGCGCGGCGATATTCGGAGTTGTAAAAATCAGGATCGGGCTCGTAGCGGCGCGTTTCGCCCGGCTCGTTTAAGGAGCCTGCGGCCGCTTCGACCATCTCCGCCGGAATTTCGGCGAGAAAACGCGACGGAGCGGCTGGGGTCAGCTCGGCGTTTCCCCAGGAGCGGCGGTAAATGGCGCGGGAAATCGTGAGGCGACGCCTGGCGCGCGTCATGCCGACGTAGCAGAGCCTGCGCTCTTCCTCGATGTCGTTGTCGCTCCCCATCGAGCGGCCGTGGGGGAGGATACCCTCTTCGAGGCCTGCGAGGAACACGTGATCGAACTCCAATCCTTTGGCGCTGTGGAGCGTCATCAGCGACACGGGAACGGCTTCGTCATATTCATCCGCGTCGCTGACCAATGCGGCACGATCGAGAATATCTTCGAGCGATTGGCCGGCCTCGATTGCTTCGACGAGGGCGTTGGAGAGTTCGCGGAGGTTGTCGGCGCGCGTGGAATGGTCCAATTTGTCCTGCTGCTCGACCCAATCGAGATAGCCCGTGCGGCCGAGAATGATTTCGAGAAGATCGGCGGGCGTGCGCGACTGGCATTCTCCCGTGAGACGCAGAATCATTTCGCGAAACGCGGCGAGCGCTGAACCGCCTCGCGCCTTGCCGGCTCCTGCCATGCGCGGGATCGCTTGCCAGAGCGATTCGTTGGATTCGCGGGCGATTTCGCGGAGGGCGTCAACCGTGACTTTGCCGATGCCGCGCGGCGGCACGTTGAGTACGCGAAGGAGAGCGACGTCATCCTCGGGATGCATCACCATGCGAACGTATGCGAGCGCGTCGCGAATCTCCGCGCGTTGATAAAAACTGAAGCCGCCGACCACGCGGTAGCGAATTCCGAGACGGCGCAGGGATTCCTCGAAGGAACGCGACTGCGCGGAGGTGCGATAAAGGACCGCGAACGTCGCGCTGGAATCCTCGCGTAAGATTCCCGTGATTTCTCCGCAGACGTATTCCGCTTCGTCGGAAGCGTCGCGCGCTTCGTAGAATTTCAGCATCTCGCCCGCGCCGAGGGCGGCTTTCAGATTTTTGCCGAGACGGCTGCGGTTATTGCTGACGACTGCTCCGGCCGCGTCGAGTATGGTTTGCGTCGAACGGTAATTTTTCTCGAGGCGAATCGTGCGCGCACCGGGAAAATCCTCGAGGAAGCGCTGGAAATTTCCGCTGACCGCGCCGCGCCAGCTATAAATCGACTGGTCTTCGTCTCCCACGACGCAGACGTTGCGCTCTTTTCCGGCGAGCAGGCGTACCAGTTCCTCCTGAGAGGCGTTCGTGTCCTGGAATTCGTCGACTTGAAGGAAACGGAGGCGGTCGGACCAGCGCGCGCGGACTTGCGCGTTCTCGCGGAGGAGTTTGACGGCGCGCAGAAGCAAATCGTCGAAGTCGAGCGCGCTCGCTTTGCGCAGAATCTCCTCGTACTCACGATAAATCGCGGCCACTTTTTTGCCAAATGGATCGTAGGCCTCCGCTTCCATCTCTCCCGGCGAAGTGTTGTGATTTTTTGCGGAGCTGATGCGGTCGCGAACGGGCCGCGGCGGAAATTCCTTCTCGATCAGCTTCAGATTCTGCACCGCGAGTTTCACGGCGCGCGATTGGTCGTCATCATCGTAAATGGCGAAGTCGCGCGGCAGGCCGGCGTGCGTGGCTTCGCGGCGCAGCAGTCGCGCGCAGAAAGAGTGAAACGTGGAGATCCAAATATCGGAGGCGTCGTGGCCGCTGGTGCGAACGAGTTCTTCGATGCGGCGGCGCATTTGCTCCGCGGCTTTGTTGGTGAATGTTACCGCGAGAATATTTCTGCCCGGGACGCCTTGCTCGATCAAATGCGCCACGCGATACGTGATCACGCGCGTCTTGCCCGTGCCCGCGCCGGCCAGCACCAGCACGGGGCCCTCAGTCGCCAACACTGCTTCGCGTTGCTGTGAATTTAGTTCGTCGAGAAGCGCCATGAGCCTCGGTGATTTATGGAGGAAAGAAAGGCGAATCCAATTCTATCCGACCACCGCGGAATCGGCAAACCGTCCACCGGAACAAATACGTTCGGTCGGTGTCTATCCCACTAAATGCACAAGTCGCGAGAAGCTCGCAACCAGCGTACTCTATCAACTGTTTTGGCATCTGTACGAGGTATGCTTCGCTAAACCGTTACCGTTCATGATGGGAGAGCCATGAATCGCAAACTTGCCACTTTATTTTGTGTGTGCCTGTTCTTGATGACCGCAGGCTGTGAGAAAAAGGCTGTGAGCCTACCTGCACCACGCGGGTTGCGGTCCAATTTCGCGACATTGGCCCTTGCGGCGCCATCAGCGCAACACTTCATCGCGGAGAGCCACAGTCTCGAGGTCATAACGGCGGAGTCAGAACTCCAAAAGTCCTGGGAGTCGGCAATCGCATTCTGCGGCACCATACACTGCGAAATTATTTCCTCTAGCATCACAACGAGGGTGAGCGATTCGGAGCCGACAGGCACGATGTCGTTGAGGGTCGCACCGGAGGACTTGCAGAAACTGCTCGCTCATGTCGGAAAACTCGGCAAAATTGCCCAACACACGACGCAACGCCAAGATAAAACCGCCGACGTTGTAGACGCTGACGCCAGACTCAAGAATCTCACCAGTTTTAGAGACAACTTAAGAGCGATGATTGCGAAGCCTTCCGCGAAGGTCGCGGATCTCGTCGAAATTCAACAGCAACTGACCGATACCCAAGCGCAATTGGATAGCGAATCAGCAATGCGGAAGATCCTGGCCAATGAAACCGAGAAAATTGCCGTGGAGATTTCCTTCCGCGTGGAATCGCCCAGCGGTAGTAGCGGCGGCCTTGCCGAGATATGGACTGCCTTGCGCGAGTCAGGTTCCGTTCTGGCGGATAGCACGGCGTCTCTGATCACCGTAATTGTGACCGTCATCCCATGGCTAATCTTGATTGTGCCCGGAGTCTGGTTCTTGCGCAGAGTTTGGCGCAGGCTGCGTCGCCGTCGGTCAGGCGTTACACCGCCGCCCGCTGCCACACCCTAAAGTCGCGGAGCAATTGGAAATTATTTCGCGCGCTTTGGGGCCAGAGCGACTTCAAAATAAATCATGCCCGCATCCGACGCCACCGATTTTACGCCGGGGACGTAGAGCGAGGCGTAGGGCACCAAATCGAAGCGATGGCTCACGTCGAAAAACATGCAGCCGTGGATGGTGCGGCCGGGCGGAACGATGTCCGACTGCAACGTGAAAGGGCGAAGCTTGTTCATGACGTCCTGCTGTTTGCTGTCGCCGGAAGGGAGGGGAATCGGAAGCCGCCGCGCAATTGGGGTCGGTGGCCCTTTCGGATGCGCAATGGCGCTCGCCGCTTGCGCCACACTCAGCGGCTGTAAATGGAATTTCTGGCCGTTGGGATCGCTCACATTCAGGCGAATCGTGTCGAGGTCAACGTGAACCGGATACTTGGTGTCGTTGCGAAAATATATGTCGACGGCCAGCAAACCTGCTTTGTAAGGATCCGCGTCTTTGCCGAAATTGTCCTTTGAGCGAGCCGCGTCGGAATAATTTTTGGCGGCGACGATGAAATCCTGATGCGCGTCCTGCGCGGGAAATTTCGAAATATCGGGCTGTTGGATTTGCGGGACAGTGGCCAGCAATCCCAAAGTTGTAATCAGCAGCACGCTTCGCATTATTTTTTACCTGTTATTTCGTCGCTTGTCCGTTTCTTGCCCATAGATGCACTTCTTGCGGGAAACGTTGTGGGTTTCGAGCGCGCGTTGCCACTATAATGCTTCCCTTGCGACCGGCAGCCCTTTTTTCGAAAGGCGCCTTGCTCCCCACATGTATTTTTTGTACAGCGTGCTGATGACGATTGGCATGGCGCTGCTCGCGCCGTATTTCGCGGTGCAAGGACTGGGCCGCGGCAAATATGTCGCCAGCTTCCGCGAGCGCATGGGACATTTGCCGGAAACATTCACCCGCGGTGTTTCCGGGCAGGCGCCGGTTTGGGTTCACGCTGTGTCAGTGGGCGAAGTGCTGGCCGCGAAGCCGCTGGTCGACGGGCTTAAGCGACGTTTTCCGAATCGCCGAATTTTCGTTTCGACGACGACCGCCACGGGGCAACACATGGCGCGCGAACGCGTCAGCTCGGCGGACGGCGTTTTTTACTTTCCGTTTGATTGGGCCGCGACCGTTCGCCGCGATTTCGAGCGATTGCGGCCGGCGCTGGTGGTGATTCTCGAGACGGAAATATGGCCGAACTTCATGTGCGAGGCGGATCGCGCGAATATTCCCGTTGTTTTCGTGAACAGCCGAATTTCAGAGCGATCGTTTCAACGCTTCCGCCGTTTCAAACCGCTGATCGGCAGGTTTTTTTCGCGCGTGCTGCACAACGCCGAGCTTTTCCTGGCGCAGTCCGCCGAAGATGCGCGGCGACTGAAAGAAATGGGCGCGCCCGCGGAAAGAATCGAAGTCAGCGGAAATATGAAGTATGACCATGAGCCGCCCGCGGCGGGCGCTCTCGGCGAGTGGCTGGCGGGGCAAATGCGCGAGCAGGAACGGTGGCCGCTTCTGGTGGCGGGCAGCGTCGTCGCCGGAGAAGAGGAAATTGTTCTGGCCGCCTACGATATCGTGCAGCGGCAGTGGCGACACGCGCTGTTCGTGCTTGCTCCACGCAAGCCCGAGCGATTCGATGCCGCGGTGCGCGCCGTCGAGGAGCGCGGATGGAAAGCGATTCGGCGCAGCTCGCTGGATATGAACGCGCCGCTCGACGAAAACGCGGATGTTCTGGTGCTCGATTCGATCGGAGAGCTTGCGGGACTTTATTCGCTGGCTGACGCCGCCTTCGTCGGCGGTTCGCTCGTGCCTTCCGGCGGGCATAATATTCTCGAGCCGGCTTGGTTCTCGAAGCCGCCAGTGTTCGGAACTTCGATGGAGAATTTTCGCGAGATGGCCGCGCGATTTTCGAGCAGTGGTGCCGGTGTGCAGGTCTCGAGCGCGGCGCAGCTCGGAAAAGTGTGGGTCGAGTTGATCCGCGATCCTTTGCGCAGCGCGGAGATGGGACGCAAAGCCCGCGCCCTCGTCGAAGCGAATCGCGGCGCTACAGCGCGTACTCTCGCCCGGATTGCTGAAGTCCTTGAGCCTGCGCCAGAAGAACGGCGCGACGAAAATCTCGACGAACGTCGTGAATCTCCGCGAGGCGGCGCGTGACTTTCGGCGAATCGCTTCTGTGGCCGTTTTCGATTCTCTACGGCGTGGGTGCGCGCTTTCGCGCGTGGAGTTATCGCGCGCGGATTTTGCGCCAGCGGCGTTTGCGGGGAGTCGTCGTCAGCGTCGGGAATTTAACCGTCGGCGGCACGGGAAAAACTCCGATGGTCATTTGGCTGGCGCGACACTTTGCGGAAACGGGAAAGCATACGGCAATATTGTCTCGCGGCTATCGCCCTTTGCCGCAACGATCGCGCGCCGATGGCCGGAGAATCCCCGAGGGCTGGAACGACGAAGCGGCGCTGCTGCACGAGCGGCTTGGCGGCGAGGTGGAAATCGGCGTTGGCGCGGATCGTTTTGAGCAAGGCAGCGAACGGGAAAAGCGCGGCGTCGAGTACTTTATTTTGGACGACGGCTTTCAGCATCTGCAACTGGCGCGCGATGTGGACATCGTTTTGCTGGACGCGACGACGCCATTTGGCGGAGGACACCTTCTTCCCGCGGGACGCCTCCGCGAACCCATTTCCGCCCTGCGGCGCGCCGATATTATCGTGATCACGCGCAGTGAACATGCGCCCGCGACCGAAGCAGTGATTCAGCGGCACACATCCGCGCCCATCTTTTATGCTCGCACGGA
The DNA here is from genome assembly GCA_050746905.1 of Candidatus Acidiferrales bacterium. GTDB lineage: Bacteria > Acidobacteriota > Terriglobia > Acidiferrales > UBA7541 > DAHUXN01. The sequence continues at coordinate 19,942 of JBOGNJ010000008.1, read as the reverse complement.
ATTGCTGGGTATCGAACCATACGGGTCGCCATTGAATGCGGAAAATACTCAAGCAGCGCGCACGCGGAAGTTTTTTGCGTTTTGCGGAATCGGCAATCCGGCCGCCTTTTTCGACGATCTCAAAAAATGGCAACTTCGACTCGCCGGGCACGCGACGTTTCGGGATCATCATCTCTATACCGAGCGCGATCTTGCGGAATTGGAATCTCGCGCGCTGGCCGCGAGTGCGGATGCTCTGCTGTGCACGGAAAAAGACATTCAGGATTTAATACCGCTTCGCACAAATCGCTTGCCGATATTTGTCTGCAAGATTGCGCTGCATTTCAGCAACGAAGCGTCGCTGTGGCAAGCCGTTGTTGAAAAAATGGCGCGGGCACAATCGGCAACAAAATCGGGCTCATCGCGATGAAACTACTCGTCCGCGTCACAAATTGGGTCGGCGACGCCGTGATGTGCATTCCCGCGCTGGAAGCCGTTCGCGCGCACTGGCCGGACGCCCAAGTGTCGATCCTGGCGCGTCCGCGGGTGGCCGACCTTTATCGTGGGCAGCCGTTTGCCAATAGAATCATCTCTGTCGATTCTTCGGCGCGAAGTCCTTTCGCTGTCGAGCAAGTTGCGCGCGAACTGCGCAGCGAGCATTTCGATTCTGTTTTGCTTTTGCAAAACGCGTTTTCCGCCGCGTGGCTTGCCTGTCGCGCGGGAATTCCTGAACGCATCGGTTACGCGAGAGACGCCCGCCGGCTGTTGCTGACGCGCGCGGTTCGCGTTCCGCGCGGGGGCGAAATTCCCGCGCATGAATCGTATTACTATCTCGAATTGCTTCGTCGCATCGGCTGGCTCGACAAATTGACGAGCGTCGGCGAAATTCGCTTGCAACTCGCGCCTGGCGCCTCGGAAGCCGCCGAAGCGCATCTGCAAAAAGCAGGCGCTCCTCTCAATTCGCTGCGAATCGCGCTCGCGCCCGGCTCCGCGTATGGCGCGGCGAAATGCTGGCTGCCGGAGCGTTTCGCCGCCGTCGCCGACCGCCTCATTGATGAGTTCAACGCCGATGTGATACTTTTTGGTACGCCTTCGGAAGTCGAGGTCTCGCGGCAAATCGCCGCACGAATGCACCATCAACCCATCAGCTTGGTTGGTCAAACGCCAATCGGGGAGCTTCCCGCACTGTTTTCACGCTGCCAACTTTTTATCGGAAACGATTCCGGCGCGATGCACGTGGCCGGCGCTGTCGGCGTCCCGGTTGTCGGAGTGTTTGGTTCGACGGATCCTTATGGCACCGCGCCCGTGACGCCGCGGCGAACGCTTGTGCAGCGCAAAGTTGCGTGCAGTCCGTGTTTCTTGCGCGAATGCCCCATCGATCATCGCTGCATGACGCGCGTCACGGTTGCCGACGTTCACGCCGCCGCCGTGAAATGGCTGGAGCAGCCGCCCCGTGGGTGAATCGCCAACGAAATTGAAACGACGCGCCGTTTTTCTCGATCGCGATGGGACCATCTCCGAGGAAATGGGCTACGTGAATCATTTGAGCCGCTTCATTATTTTCCCGTACGCGGCGGCGGCGATACGGCGGTTGAATCGGGCGGGATTGCCCGTGATTGTGGTGACGAATCAATCGGGCGCGGCGCGCGGATTTTTTCCGGAGTCGCTGGTTGACAAAGTTCATGAAAAGATGAAAGTGGAACTCGCGGCAGGTGGCGCTCGCGTGGACGGAATTTATTATTGTCCGCACATTCGCGACAATAATTGCAGTTGCCGCAAGCCGATTCCGGGCATGCTCGAACAGGCCGCGCGCGAACATGGTCTCGAGCTTTCCAATTCCGTGCTCGTAAGCGACCGGTACGACGATATTTCCATGGGGCAATCGGTGGGTTGCCGGAGCATTCTGGTTCTTTCGGGCTATGGCCGCGGCGAATACGAATGGCATCGGAACGACTGGCCGCGCCAGCCTGACGATGTGGTGGAGGACCTCACGGCCGCCGTCGAGCTTATTTTAGAGGGGAATCGGGGAGAGAAGTGATGAGGCGAACGGGAAAACAAATCAATGGCGCCGCGCGTTCGCCGGATTTGTCGCGTTTGCTCGACATCGTTTCCGCATTCGCGCGCCAGAAAATCGTGGTGCTGGGCGATTTCGTTGTCGACGAATACGTGACGGGAGAAATCTCGCGCGTCTCTCGCGAAGCGCCCGTGCTGATTTTGCGCCACAAGCAAACGGAAATTATTCCGGGCGGCGGCGCGAATGCCGCCAACAATCTCGCCGATTTGGGCGCGAGAGTTTTTCCGATCGGAGCTATCGGGGATGACGCTGCCGGGGAGGCGCTGGTCGAATATTTCCGCCGCAAGCAAGTGGATGTCTCCGGAATTATTCGCGCGCGCGGCTGGACCACGACTACGAAGACGCGCTTTTTGGCGCGTTGGACGCATACTTCGCGGCAGCAGGTTCTGCGCGTGGATCGTGAACCGGAAATGGAATTGCCGGCGCGCGTTGCCGAGCAAATCATTCGCAAAGGCCGAGGCCGCATTGCGAAATGCGATGCCGTGATCGTTTCGGATTACGGGGCCGGCTCCGTTACGCCGCTCTTGTTGAAAAAGTTGCGCCCGAAAGTCGCGACGCTCGATTCGCGGTATCGTTTGCTCGATTATCGCGGCGTGAAAATCACCGCGGCGACGCCGAATGAGCCGGAACTTGAGGCCCTGTATCATTCAAAGATTGGGAACGACCGGCAAACTCTTGACGCCCTGGGCCAGCGCACGTTACGCGCTCTAAAACTGGGCGCGCTGCTCGTGACGCGCGGCAAGGATGGCATGGTGCTGTTCGAGCGGGCGAAAGCGCCACATGAAATTCGCGTTTACGGCGCCGATGACGCGGTTGACGTTACAGGCGCAGGCGACACGGTGATCGCCGTTTTCACGCTCGCGCTTTCGGCGGGAGCTTCGTTTGTCGAGGCTGCTCACCTGGCGAATTACGCGGGAGGGATTGTAGTGATGAAACGCGGCACTGCCACCGTGACGCGCGCCGAACTTGAAACCGCGATTCGCGGCGAGGCCACCGCGGGGGCATGAACACGCGCTCGAAAATTCTTTCGCGCACGGATTTGCAAACGCGCCTCGCCCAGCATCGACAAAACGGCCAGCAAATCGTGCTCGCCAACGGATGCTTTGATATTTTGCACGCGGGCCACGTGCGTTACCTCGAAGGCGCGCGCCGCGAAGGCGATGTGCTGGTCGTAGCGATAAATTCCGACGCGAGTGTGCGCGGATTGAAAGGTCCCGGGCGTCCGGTTTTACGGGCGCAAGCCCGCGCCGAGCTTGTTGCCGCGCTCGCCGCCGTGGATTACGTCGTGATTTTCGACGAGCCCGACGTGCGCGCTCTTTTGCGCGACCTTCGCCCGAATGTCCACGCGAAGGGAACCGATTATACGGCGGACACGGTGCCGGAGCGCGAGGAAGCGGCGCACCTCGGCATTCGCGTCGCGATTACCGGAGACGCAAAGCAGCATTCGACGCGCGATCTGGTCGCGCGCATTCGCCAAGCATCCCATGGCTGACGAGCGATTTCTCATACTGCGCATGGGCGCGCTCGGAGACATCGTGCACACGCTTCCCGCCGTCGTCGCGCTGCGCGAATCGTTTCCGAGAGCGGAAATCGACTGGCTTGTGGATCGGAAATGGTCGCCGATTCTCGAAGGGAATCCCGACGCCGGCAAAATAATGTCCATCGACCGCCGCAGTTGGCGCAACGTGCTCGCGACAATTCGCGAACTACGCGCCGCGCGCTACACAATCGCGCTGGATTTCCAATCGCTTTACCGCTCCGCGATTCTCGCGCGGCTTTCCGGAGCGCCGCGCCGCGTCGGCTTCGACAATAGCTATGCGCGCGAAGCGGCCGCCACATTGTTTTACACGAAGAAGGTTACGCCGCGACGCACGCACAAAATTGAGCACAACCTTGAACTTGTCGAAAGCATCGGCGCGCGCGCAAAGGAAGTTCGTTTCCCTTTGTTCGTTTCCTCCGAAGCCGCCGAAAGGGTGAATCACATTTTATCCACGCATGGCATAAATGATTTGTTCGTGTTGTCGCCCGGTGGCGGATGGGGCTCGAAGTGCTGGCCTGCGGAACGTTACGGAGCGCTTCATCGTGCATTGGTCGAGCGTTACGGCTGGCCCGGGGTGATTAGCTTCGGTCCGAATGAGCGCGGGTTGGCGGAAAGCGTCCGGCGCGCCGCCGGTTTGCCCGAGCCGCTCGTCGAGTTATTCAATTTGCCGCAATTGATGGCGCTTTTGCGGCGCGCGAAATTTGTGGTTGCGGCAGACACTGGCCCATTGCATCTCGCATCAGCGTTAGGGACACCCGTGGTCGGTCTGTACGGCCCGACGGATCCGGCGCGCAACGGGCCGTTTTCGAAATGCGATGTGGTGGTGCGAAACGCGTCGGCGGCGGAGACGACGTATCGCCGCGAAAAAACTCCGGCGCCCTCGATGCTGTCGATCACCGTGGAGCAAGTGCTGGACGCCGTGGCGCGCCGGCTGGGAGCGGCGTGATGGCGGGTGGGACGAGCTTTTGGATTCGCTGGCGCGTTCGCATCGGCTATCCCGTGGCGCTCGCGTATTTGATTTTGGCGCGGCCGAGCGCATGGTCGCTGATTGTTGGCGGTCTCGTTGGCGCGCTCGGGCTTGGCGTGCGCGGATGGGCCGCGGGCTATCTTCGTAAACATGAGGCGCTCGCCGTGGGCGGACCGTATGCTTTCACGCGGAATCCTTTATATTTCGGCAGCGTAATTTTGGCTGCGGGATTCGTGATTGCCGGGAATTCGTTGTGGGCTGGAATTATTGTTGCGGCGTATCTCGCGTTGTTTTATCCGGCGGTGATGAAGCGCGAAGAGGGCGAACTGCGAGCGCGTTACGGAAACGATTTCGATGTATACGCAGCGGACGTGCCGCTGTTTTGGCCGCGGTTACGTCCTGCGCGGATGGGAAGCGAATCGCCTCCTCAATTTTCGCCGCAACTTTACCGGCGCAATCGGGAGTATCAGGCGGCGCTGGGCTTTCTGGTGGGGCTCGCGCTGCTGTGCGTCAAGATGCACTGGCTGCGATATTTGTCGTGGTAGATGCAGAAATTATGACTGGAGAAACCGTTTAGATGGGCGCAGTTTGACAGCGCTCTGGAGCGCGGCATAGTATCTTGTTTTCGCGGAATTTGTGGATGTCGCGGGAAGTTTTGTGCACGGCTGCGGATTTGGACGCGATCAACGAATGAAACTTGCGTACTTCGACTGCTTTTCGGGAATCAGCGGCGACATGGCGCTGGGCGCGCTGGTGGATGCGGGCGTCGATTTGCGCGAGTTTGAGGCGGAACTGCGTAAACTGAAATTGGACGGCTGGAAAATCTCGGCGGAGAAAGTGCAGCGGCAGGCGATTCGAGCGACGAAGGTCAACGTTGAGACAGAGGAAACGCATCATCATCGGCACCTGTCGCCGATTCTGAAAATGATCGATGATGCGGCGCTCGCGCCGCGCGCGACGGAGCGGGCGCGACGAATTTTCCAGCGCCTCGGCGAGGCGGAAGCTAAGGTTCACAACATTTCGATCGAGAAAGTTCATTTTCACGAAGTAGGCGCGGTGGATTCGATTATCGATATTGTGGGAGCGGCGATCGGCTTCGAGTTGCTGGGAATCGATGGTTTTGCGTGCTCGGTGATGGACGTGGGCGGCGGGCGCGTGCAAACGGAGCACGGCCTGTTGCCTGTTCCCGCGCCAGCGACCGTGGAATTGTTGCGCGGCGCGCCAACTTTTTCGAGCGGCATCGAAAAAGAGCTGGTGACGCCGACAGGCGCGGCCATCGCGACAACGCTTTCGACGCAATACGCGAAAATGCCGGCGATGAAGTTGAAAACGATCGGGTACGGAGCTGGCTCGGCCGATTTGCCGCAGCAGCCGAATGTTTTGCGTTTGATGATTGGAGAAGCGATCGGCAGCGGAGCGTCGCAGCACTGGGATGAGTCGATCTCCGTGATTGAAGCGAACGTCGACGACATGAGCCCGCAAATTTACGGCTACTTCGCGGAACGCGCGCTGGCGGCGGGGGCGTTGGATATTTTCTCGACGGCCGTGCAGATGAAAAAAAACCGTCCGGGGCAGCTGGTGACGCTGCTGTGCGAGATTCCGAATCGCGACCGGCTGATCGATTTGATTTTTCGCGAGACGACGACGATTGGCATTCGCACGCACGAAGTCCAGCGACAGACGCTGGCGCGCGAGGTTGTGCCAGTGGAGACGCCGCTAGGAACGATTCGCATGAAAATATCGCGATTGAACGGCAGTGTGCTGAATGCCGCGCCGGAATATGAAGATTGCCGGCGAATCGCGGAGCGAAAGGGCGTGCCGTTGAAAGAGGTTCTCTCGACCGCAAATTTCCACTTTCAGAAAGCGGGCGAAGCGACAAAATAATTCATGGCCAAACCGAAGTTTTACATCACCACGCCGATTTACTACGTGAACGCGCGCCCGCACTTGGGGCACACGTACACAACCGTCGTGGCTGACACGATCGCGCGTTATAAGCGCATGCGTGGGCATGACGTGCTGCTGTTGACGGGCACGGACGAGCACGGGCAGAAAGTGGAGCGCGCGGCGAAAGCAGCAGGAGTCTCACCGCAGGAATTCGCGGACCGCATTTCGGCGGAATATCGCGCGCTGTGGAAGGAACTCGATTTGCCGGTGGACCGGTTTGTGCGCACCACGGAGCCGCGTCACGAGCGCGCCGTACAGATGCTTTTTCGCAAGGCGCAGGATCAAGGCTACGTCTACAAGGGCGGATACGAGGGGCAATACTGCGTTTTCGACGAGATGTACGTCGACGAGCCGCTGCCGGGCAATTTGTGCCCGGAGTGCAAGCGGCCAACGGAGCGCGTCCGCGAGGAGAATTATTTTTTCAAGCTGTCCGCGTTTCAGGAGCGCCTACTCGAACTTTACGAAAAGCAGCCGGACTTTATTCGGCCCGATACACGGCGAAATGAAGTGCTGGCGTTTGTACGCGGCGGGCTGCGCGACCTTTCGATCAGCCGGACTTCTTTTAAGTGGGGCATTCCGTGGCCGGGCGAAGAGAAGCATATTTTCTATGTGTGGTCGGATGCGCTGACGAGTTACATGACGGGCGTGGGTTACGCGGACGACGAAGCGGAGTTCGAGAAATACTGGCCAGCGGACATGCATCTGATCGGCAAGGAAATTCTGCGTTTCCATGCGGTCTACTGGCCCGCGTTTCTGATGGCTGCGGGCGAGGCGCTGCCGAAGCAAATCTTTGCGCACGGCTGGTGGCTTTTCGCGGACGAAAAAATGAGCAAGTCGCGCGGGAACATGCAATATCCGCAGCCGATCGCGCGCGTGCTGGGAATTGACGCGCTGCGATACTTTTTGCTGCGCGACATGGTATTTGGCCAGGACGGAAATTTCAGCCGCGACGCGCTGCTGACGCGTTACAACGCGGATCTGGCGAACGGTCTAGGCAATTTGACCAGCCGCACGATCACGATGATCGAGCAGTATTTGGGCGGGCGCGTTCCGGCGCGTTCGGCGAAAGAGCAGAATGATCGCGATGCGGAAGTGGAAGTGTTCAAGCAGCAGGTATGCAGGGACGTGCTCGGTTATTACGACGCGTACGACTTTTCTCGCGCCCTCGAATCTATTTGGCAATTGATTGCGGAGATCGACAAATATCTGGTGGAATTTCAGCCGTGGATGTTGGTGAAGGAACGATCGAAATGGGGACGTTTGGAAATGGTGTTGTACACGGCGTACGACGCGCTGCGCGTGGTCACTTTGCTGGCGCATCCCGTGTTGCCGCATGCGACGCAGAAAATCTGGGAGCAGCTCGGAAACAGCACGCCGCTCGCGAGCCAAATTCTGGGCCCGGAATTGTGGAAGGATCAGAAACAGGCGGGACACGTCAACAAGCCCGAGGGAGTTTTTCCGCGCGTGGATAAAAAGGAAGCGTTCGAAAGGATCGAAGCCATGGAAGAAGAAATTCGCAACCCCGCGTCATCGGCTACAGGCGCGAGCGCTCAAGGCGGGACGGCACCCGCGGCAGCGGCGTCCGGCACCGCGAAAATCGGCATCGAGGATTTCGCGAAGATCGAGATGCGCGTGGGCGTGGTGAAGTCCGCCGAACGCGTGGCTGGCGCGGACAAATTATTGAAGCTCCTCGTGGACATTGGCGAAGAAGTTCGACAAGTGGTGGCGGGCATTGCTGCGTCGTATGCGCCGGAGGATTTAATTGGCAAAAAAGTGGTGGTGGTGGCGAACCTGGCGCCGCGCAAGCTGCGTGGAGTGGAGTCGAACGGCATGATCGTGGCGGCATCGGTGGCGCCCGACGGGCGGCCAGTGCTTTGCACGTTCACCGAAGATGTGCCGGCGGGCGCGCGACTGAAATAGCCTCCCGCGATTATCGGGAATCTAATGATCGTTAAGGGCTATCGTGAGTTAAGGCACCGAACGTATAATTTGCGAGACTAGATGCCTCACTTTAGAACCATACTTGCATTCGTGATCGCACCGCTGGCGATCCCTTTCTTGTTGGCCTTTATTCTGACGGCTGACCTCTCATTCACTCGTTACTGGCGCGGGGTTCTGGTTTCTGGACTTGTCTCTTTACCGCAAGCCTACCTCTGCGAACTAGTGCTGGGAATTCCCGCGTGGCTGGTTTTTCGCCGTCACGGTATTCGTGATTGGTCCGCGTTCGCCGCTGGTGGTGTTATTCTGGGGGCTGCTTACTGTATGGTTTATTATGTGTCGGCCGTGATCGCCAAAGCTATTCACTACGATTTCGTGGAACATCCTTTCACAAGAGATCTCAACCCTTTGTCCTTCTTGCTCGCGGTACCCGCAGGGATGGTCTCAGCGATCTTATTTCGCGCCGTCGTATTTCCAAGGCAACCCAAAGATAACCCGCCGCGGCTCGCTACCTGAGGAGTAACTCCCTGCATATTATTGACTCGCACGCGCATCTGGAGTTTCCACAATTCGACGTTGACCGCGACGAGATGCTGGCGCGGGCGCGTGAAGCGGGCGTAACGGCGATTCTCGCGATTGGAAGCGGTACGGCGTCGGACCGGCTGGATGCGGCAATTCCTTTCGCGGAAAAGTACGACTGGATTTACGGAACGGTCGGCGTTCATCCGCACGAATCGAAACTGGCGACGGATGAGTGGTACGAGGAATTAGAGCGGCTGGCGAAGCATCCGCGCGTGATCGCGTGGGGCGAAATTGGGCTCGATTATTTTTACGACCATTCGCCGCGTGACGTGCAACGAAATGTTTTCCGGCGTCAACTGGAATTGGCGCGGGCGGCACAGTTGCCCGTGATTATTCATTGTCGCGACGCGTGGCCGGAATGTTTGGAGATTCTGGAAAAAGATTGGCGGTCGAGCGGGTTGGGCGGAATTTTCCACTGCTTCACGGGGACGTTGGCGGAAGCGCGGCAGGGAATCGAGATGGGATTCGTGATTTCGTTCTCCGCGAACATCACGTACCCGAAAATGGCGCCGTTGCGCGAAGTGGCGGCGGCGCTGCCGCTCGAAAGTATTCTTGTGGAAACGGATTCGCCGTTCCTGCCTCCGCAGCGCATCCGAGGAAAGCGCAACGAGCCCGCGTTCGTGGTGGAGGTAGCGCAGACGTTGGCGAATGTGAGAAACTTAGCGACGGATGAAGTTGCGCAAGTGACGGCGGAAAATTTCCGCCGGTTTTTTAAGTTGGCACACGGACGTTTTGCAAAAGGGCATCTTGCAGACCCGGTGGAGCGGTCCACCCGTCCGTAACCGCCGGAGGGCGTCATCGCTGTTCTGACTGTACGGGAAATTTTTGATTTGGTGCGCGACGATCTTGCTCTGGTGGAGCAGGAAATTGCCGCACAGACGGGCGAAGCGATCCAGCCGATCGCGGAAATCGGCAGCTATTTGCGCGAAGGCGGAGGCAAACGTTTGCGTCCTGCGCTGCTGCTGTTGGCCGCGGGCGCGTGCGGATATCGCGGCGAGAGCGCAATTCCGCTGGGCGCCGTGGTCGAGATGATTCACAGCGCGACGTTGATTCACGACGACGTGATTGACGGCGCGAACACGCGGCGCGGGCGTCCGTCGGCGAATGCGCGCTGGGGGAATCACATGAGCGTGCTCGCGGGCGACTGGCTCTACATGCAGTCGTTCAAGATTGCGCTGCAGGCGGGGAATTTTTCGGTGCTCGATATTCTGATTGAGCTGACGCAAAACATGGTCGAGGGCGAATTGCTGCAGCTCACTTGTCTGGATCGCATCGACTTGACTGAATCGGAGGCGATTGACCTGTCGTATCGCAAGACGGCGTGCCTGTTCAGCGGTTGCGCGGAACTGGGCACGGTGCTCGGCGATGACGATGCGCGGACGCGAAACGCGCTGGCTGAATACGGGCGGCAGGCGGGGCTGGCGTTTCAGCTTGTCGACGATTTGCTGGATTTCACAGCGTCATCGGAAAAATTAGGGAAGCCGGTGCTGAGCGATTTGAAGGAAGGCAAAGTGACGCTGCCATTGATTTTTGCGCTGCAAAATGGCGCGGGACACGATGGGCATCCGAGCGGGCGCGATTTGGTGGCGACCGTGCTGCGCGAAAAGGGATTTCAGAGTGTGCAGCCGGAGCAGATCACTTCGCTGGTGCGCAATTCGGGCGCGCTGGAACATTCGCGGCAACTGGCCGTGGAGTACGCGAATCGCGCGAAGGCGTGCCTCGACGTTTGCAAGGATTCCGAATACCGTCGCGCGCTGCTGTCCGTCCCGGATTTTATTCTCGACCGCGAAAGCTAACTGCCGTCCGGTGTCTTCTTCCCTTGAGCTTTCTGAGTGACCTGAACGTTGTCCAGGTAGGCGCCGTCATTTGCCAGCACGAGATTCGCAGTGATGACGTCGCCGGCATGGAGGCTTGCGACCGCGCCATGCACCGGATAAGACATCGTCATGGCTCCCATGTAGCCGGGAATCGCCTCCATATCCACAACTATTGAGCTGGTTGACATATTCATGGAGACAACTTTGCCCTTTAGCTGGTAATGCTGGACCTGTGGCTGTTGTTCTGTTTTTGTTTGCGTTGGGCTCGCGCACCCGGCAAGCGCGAAGGCAAAGATCGCCGGAACGAGGAGAAAAATCGCATCGGTTACGCAGGTTCTAGAGTTCACTTTGTGCCGCATCGTTCCTCCTCCCCTTCCTGTTTATCGGACACCCGAGCAAATTCAACTTCAGTAGTGGAAGTGATAGCGCAGTTCCACGTAGATTTCGCGTGGATCGTTCCAGTGGAAGCCGCCGAACGTAACGCTGTTGTCCGTGAGCAAGTGGCGATTCGCGACGTTGAGAGCGTTCAGCGAAGCAGAGAATCTCTCGCCGAAATCCTTCCCGAGTGAAATGTCAAAAGTGGTGTGTTCCGGCAGATAAAGATGCGGATCCGTCACGGGATCGAAGTCGCCGTTTGTGAACCCCGAGCCGTAATACACGTTCGTCGCCGCGTAAACGTGCCACGGAAGATCGGCGTTGAAGCCAACGTTCAATGTGTTTCGCTGGTCGTGATCGAGCGGAAAATATCCCGATGGCGGCGAAAAATCCGTTAGGCCGCCGTTGATCGTACCGCGACCCTCGGCGACCTGATTCGAATACGCGAGATGCACCTGGCCGAAACGCCAAAGGCGCGGCGAACGCAGGGTGAGTTCCCAGCCGCGAATGAGGGCTTGTTCAATGGTCAACGGGAAAAATATATCCGAGGCTCCGACGTTGTTATGGTCAAAGAAGTTTTCGGCGCGGGTTTGAAAATTATCGGCGTCCAGGAACCATCCACGGAACGGGATGGTCACGCCGAACTGATGCTCTTCGTCGTGTTCGCCCCGCAGTGGAATGAAACCCAAACTCTGGCTGGTGACAAAAGAAAGCAAGGGGCCCGAAGCAGTGATCAGCGGCGGTGCCTGATAGAAATCGCCGTAGAAGCCGTGGAAAACCCAGTTCAAGTGTGGAACCTGGACGGCGATTCCGACGCGCGGGCTCGTCGCATTTTCGGTGATGTCGCCCGAGAAATGGGATTGGCGCACGCCGCCCGTCAGAGTCAGCCAGGGAGTGACTTTGAATCTGTCCTGGATGAACTCTTCCACAAGACTGCCGGAAGCATTCTCGCGATTACTGAAATTGGGGTTGCTGTTATCGTTGAAAATGAGGCCGAAAAGCTGCGAATCGGTCTGTTTGAATCCGTAGAAACCGACTTGAGCATTGTTTTTCGCGAAGCTAAAGCTAAATGTGGTCTGACCGCCGCCGTAGTTCGATGAGCGATTGTCGGTGGTGCTGATGGGAAAATCATTTGCCGCGCCGGTGTAATTCGCGCTGTTGTAATGGTAGAAGGGGGAAACGGTGAGAAGCATGTTGGAGTTGATGGTCCGCACCCATGAGAAATCTACAAATGCATCCGCCTCATGCTGGCCATCTCGAAGACCGCTGGTATCGAATTCCTGGTTTTGAGCGTCGTTGGGGTCCGCGTCGAAGGGGATTTGATAATAGTCCTTACGCAGCGAAGTGACGAAGCGCAGTTGGTTGCTGGGGTTCAGGTTGAAAATGAGCGAGCCGAACCCGCCGTACCCGTTCTCGGCATCGTGCGTCACTTGCGGAGTCGGAGTTTGCAGTCCGAGATTGCTGCGATTGCCGTTGAGCCCTCCAAAATAAGCGAATCGCTCTGTGTGACCGCCAAAATTAAGCTGATCGTTTGTCTGATGGAAATTCCCGAAACTGGTGATGAGATCGGCCTCATTATTTCGTTCCCATCCCGTGCGTGGAACGACGTTGAAGACACCATAAGTGCGGTCGCCATATTCGGCGTCGTAACTTCCGCGCATCACCTCGAGGTAGTCGATATCCTTGGGATCAATTTGCGGGCCGAGGTTGCTGGCGATATTGGTGTTCGGGATGGGGACACCGTCAATGAGCCAGCTCACTTGATGGCCGCCGCGAATGTGTAGCTGGTCGTGGGTGACGTAGGAGCCGGGAACGTAATCGGTGATCATTTGCAGACTATTCGTGCGGTCGGCGCCTGGCGTGCGGGCGATATTTTGCCTGCCGACCAGAGTGGTCGGCGTGACGGATTCAACGTTTGCGGATTCCGTCTGCGCCGACACGGTGACTTTTTCATTTACGCTGGAAATCTGCAGCGGAATATGAAGGACCGGAGAGGAATCGGAAATTACCGTGATTTGTTGGACGCCAGTGGCAAAACCCTGCCGGTTGACAGTGACGATGTAATCTCCAACAGGCACGGCTTGAAACTTGAACTCGCCGTTCTGGTCTGTTTTTATCGCGCGAGACCAATCCGACGTTGCTGATTTGAGAGTCACGTCCGCGCCCGCGATGGGGCGGTGATCCGGGTCATGAACAACGCCCTGTACCGTACCGAATATGGTTGCGAAGACAAGTCCCCCAGAAAATAGTGCAAGAACGAACAGCAAAATAACGCGCGACATCACACCTCGAAGTACACACATTCCAGGCCTCCTAGCCTTATGAAATTTTTTTGTGATGGGCCGGCGTGCGACTTAGAGGCGAGGAGGCTCGAAAGGAATGCGCGAGAAACCGTCCATGGCGTGGGAAGAATCGGCGAAGAAAAGCGGTTGTCCGTGCCCCGATGGAGGCAGATTGAAAGCGACTTGTAATTGAGTGGGAGGCAACGGACAGATCAGGCCGTAGTCCGGATTTTTCTTTGACTGGCACATGCACGTACCGGCCGAGCCTGGATGGCAATGCATATTCATGGCGTGGACATGTGCGTGACGGCAGCACGCCATGTTGCATTCGGCCGGAGCACAGGCGTAACTGCGCGACAGAAGCGCGAGCGGCGCGGCGAGTAGCGCGAGGATGAGAGCGACGGATTGAATGCGACGCGGCATTTTCAAGTACTTATTGAGGCGCTTTATCCACAGAGTTCGTCAAACGCTTTTCAGGTGCGTCCTGCCCCCGATTTCGTTTGCGTCCCGATGTTAACACAATGGCCGGGACGTGGCACTTTGAGTACGCACGAACAGGATGTGCCGGATTGTTATTTCGAGGTATTCGGGCTAGCCTCGATTTGCGATGCTGGCGTTCAAATTGATTTACGACCATGGCTACGATTTGCATTTGGGCGCGCACGTTTTCCCTTCGCAGAAATACAGGTTGGTTCGCGAAGCGCTGTTGAGCGAGGGGCTCGCCGAGGAATCGGATTTTATTTCGCCGGGGGTCGCGGCGGATGAGGACGTGCTGCGCGTTCATGAGCGCGAATATGTGCACAAACTAAAGACCGGCACGTTGAATTATCTTGAAATTCTTCGCATGGAGGTCGCGTACTCGAAGGAGCTGATCGAAGCGTGTTGGTTGGGGGCGGGCGGGTCGATTGAGGCGGGCAAGCGCGCGCTGGCGGACGGTTGCGCTGTGAATATTGGCGGTGGGTTTCATCATGCGTATCCGGATCACGGCGAGGGATTTTGCGTGATTCACGATGTTGCGATCGCGATTCGGCGATTGCAATCCGACGGCGCGATTGCAAAGGCGATGACCGTCGACGCGGATGTGCATCAGGGAAACGGGACGGCGGCGATCTTTGCGGATGACGAGTCCGTGTTCACGTTTTCGATTCACCAGGAGAATAACTATCCGCATCCCAAACCGCCTTCGGATTTGGATGCGAACCTTCCTGACGGAATTGGAGACGCGGACTATTTGGCGATTCTGGAGGGGCATCTAGGCTGTGCGTTCGAGGCGTTTCAGCCTGATTTGATTTTTTACGTTGCGGGAGCGGATCCGTACCGAGAGGATCAGCTTGGAGGTTTGGCGCTGACGATGGAGGGATTGCGGCGGCGTGACGCGATGGTGTTCGAGCATGCGCGGCGTCACAGTGTGCCGGTTGCGGTGACGCTGGCGGGCGGGTATGCGCGGCGCGTGGCAGACACGGTGCGGATACACGTCAACACGATTCTCGCCGCGCGGGACGCGATGCGGCAGCAAGCCGCTCGTTCGGCAAGATGAAGCAACTCCGCTAGGCGGCCGGGCTGCTCTTAATGCGCATGCCGTAGAATGATCGGTAGACGAAGAAGAACGAAACGATGAAAAATATCGCGGAGAGGATGTGCGTCAATCCGCTTCCGCCTCGCTCTGCCGTCAGTTGCACGCCGAGCTCGACCGCAAGCAATCCAAACAGCGTGGTGAATTTAATCACGGGATTGAGCGCGACCGAAGAAGTATCCTTGAACGGATCGCCCACAGTGTCGCCGACGACGGTGGCATCGTGCAGAGGAGTTCCTTTCTGCTTCAGCTCGACTTCCACAATTTTCTTCGCGTTGTCCCAAGCGCCGCCCGCGTCGGCCATGAAAATCGCCTGATACAGGCCGAACATCGCGATGGAAATCAAATAGCCGATGAAGAAGAACGGTTCGAGGAAGGCGAACGACAGCGCGGCGAAGAAGACCGCGATGAAAATGTTGAGCATGCCTTTTTGCGCGTACTGCGTGCAAATCTCGACCACTTTCTTGCTGTCGGCGATGGAGGCGCTCTTGGCGCTTTCGAGATGGATGTTGGCTTTGATGAATTCGACGGCACGATACGCACCCGTCGTGACGGCCTGCGTGGATGCTCCCGTGAACCAGTAAATCATCGCGCCGCCCGTCACGAGGCCGAGCAAGAATGGTGCGTGCAGCAGCGAGAGTTTGTCGACGTTCACGGTGATCCCATTCGTCAGCGCCATGATGATGGAAAAAATCATCGTCGTTGCGCCCACAACGGCGGTGCCGATCAGCACGGGCTTTGCGGTGGCCTTGAAGGTGTTGCCCGCGCCGTCATTGGCTTCGAGCATGTCTTTCGCGTGGGCGAAATCCACGTCCATGTTGTAGTCGATTTTCAACTCCTGCTTGATATTCGGAATCTGCTCAATGAGCGAGAGTTCGTAAATGGATTGCGCGTTGTCGGTGACCGGGCCGTAAGAATCGACCGCAATCGTCACCGGACCCATGCCCAGGAAACCGAAAGCGACGAGGCCGAAAGCAAAGACGGGTGCGGCGAGCATCAGCGCGCTGAGCCCCAGCAAGCTGATCAAGTAGCCGATGGACATCAGTATCACCATCGTGAGTCCCAGGTAATACGCGGAGAAATTTCCTGCGACGAAGCCGGACAGGATTCCCAGCGACGCGCCGCCTTCCTGCGCGGAGCGCACCACTTCGCGAACATGCCGCGATTCGGTGGACGTGAAAACTTTCACCAGCTCCGGAATAATCGCCCCGGCGAGCGTGCCGCACGAAATGATGACCGACAATTTCCACCATTGCGACGGGTCGCCCCCAATGTCCGGAATAATGAAATAGGAAATCAGGAACGTGAGCGCGACGGACGTGATCGAGGTGATCCAGACCAGGGAAGTGAGCGGAGATTCGAAATTCATCTCTGTGACATGCTCGAAACGCGCTTTCGAAATGGCGTCGTTGATGAAATACGCGAGCGCGCTGGCCACCAGCATGGCAACGCGAATCACGAAAATCCACACGAGCAGTTGCACCTGTACGACAGGATTCTTGACGCCGAGCAAAATGAAAGCGATCAGAGCGACGCCTGTGACGCCGTAAGTCTCGAAGCCGTCGGCGCTGGGACCCACGGAATCGCCCGCGTTGTCGCCCGTGCAGTCGGCGATCACTCCGGGATTGCGCGCGTCGTCTTCTTTAATCTTGAAGACGATTTTCATCAGGTCCGCGCCAATGTCGGCGATTTTGGTGAAAATTCCGCCCGCAATGCGCAAAGCGGCGGCGCCGAGGGACTCGCCGATCGCGAATCCGATGAAGCACGCGCCGGAATAATCGCCGGGAACGAAGAGGAGAATAATGAGCATCATCAGCAATTCCACGCTGACCAGCATCATGCCGATGCTCATGCCCGCCCGCAGCGGGATTTGGGAAATCGGAAACGGTTTGCCGGGGAGCGCGGCAAATGCCGTCCGCGAATTCGCAAAGGTGTTGACGCGAATGCCGAACCACGCCACGCCATAACTGCCGGAGATTCCCAGGACGCTGAAGGCGAGGATGATGATGACTTTCGTCGCGTCGTCATGCAGGAGAACGCCGAAATATAAAATGATGATGACTGCGATAAATGATTCGAGAAGCAACAGGAATTTTCCCTGCGTGATGAGGTACGTTTTGCAGGTTTCGTAAATCAGCTCGGACATTTCGCGCATCGAGCGGTGCACCGGGAGGTTTCTGAGGCGGACATACATGGCCATGCCGAACAGCAAACCAAAAACGCAGAACAAAATTCCCCAGAGGAGCAACGTGTGCCCGTTGACACCCAGGAAATTCACCTGCGTCAGATCGGGGACTTTCAGATTCGCCTCGCCGCCTGGTTCGGGCGCCGATTGAGCGTGAGCCGCGGCTGCGCCGAGAAATGCGAGGGTCATGCCGGTCGCGCCGATTTTAGCGAATGGGGCGAAACGACCCGGAAGCGATGAGATATCTGCGCGCCACTTACGCATCAGAAAGCCCTCCGTGAGCGCCGGCTCACACGTGTGAATCCATCAGTGCATGCTTCGAGTGACATTGTTCCTCCGGATGATTTAGAGGCTCCTCGAGGGAGCCGTATGGGTCGAATGCAGACAGGATTAGAAACGAATCTTTGTAGCAGGATTCGCAGCTTTCGTCAAGAACGGCAGAGGCCGAATGACGCGTGGTTTTCGCTAATAGGGGCCCTGAAATGAACCCTAAAATTGAGCGGAATGAGCCTTTAGACGCCTCTCCGGGATATACCTGACCCGCGTCCATTGTCACGTGTATAGAAAAAATTCATTGGCGAGGGCAAGCTGTAAACGAGGTAACTGGCGATGAGACGATTTGGACTTATCGGGACCGGCTTTTTGGCCTTCGTGCTTTTGGGGACGCCTGCGCTTGGCTACACATATCAGCCACAACCGCAGGATAAGGAAAAGCAGCAACAGGAAGAGAAAAAGCAACAAGAGCAGCAGACGAAGCAACAAAAACAAAAACGCGCTGTGCCGCCCCAGCCAAAGCGCACGCAACAGCCGCAGCGGGCGCAACAGCAACAGCGGCAACGTACGCAGCAACCGCAGCGGGCGCAGCAGCAACAACAACGAACGCAACAGCCGCAGCAGCGGACGCAGCAACAGCCGCAGCGGGCGCAACAGCAGCAACAACAGCGCCAACGAACGCAAAAGACGCAGCGAGCCCAGCAGCAACAGCGTCAACAACGAACGCAACAGCCGCAAAGCGCGCAACAGCAGCAACAGCAGCGCCAACGTACGCAACA
The DNA here is from genome assembly GCA_050746905.1 of Candidatus Acidiferrales bacterium. GTDB lineage: Bacteria > Acidobacteriota > Terriglobia > Acidiferrales > UBA7541 > DAHUXN01. The sequence continues at coordinate 1,631 of JBOGNJ010000008.1, read as the reverse complement.
GCCGCAGCGGGCACAACAGCAGCAGCAAGATCGGTATCAGCAAACACGAGTCCAGCAGAACAATAAGAGGCCCGTCGAGATGCAGCGCACGCCACAGCGGCAACGCCAGTGGCAGCAGGAACAGCAGCATACCTGGCAGGAGCATCGCGCGAGCAACTGGGAGTCTCAGCACCGCGACTGGCGTCAACGCGGCGGCTATCACGGCTACCGTATTGATAACGACTTTTACAGCGTTCATTTTGGCCGGGAGCACTGGTTCCGCGTTTACAGCCTGCCGTTCATGGTGGTTGGCGGGTACCCGCGCTTCCAGTACGACGGCTACTGGTTCGATATACTCGATCCAGTCCCGCAATACTGGGGACCTGACTGGTATCAAACAGATGATATGTACGTCGTTTACACCGACGACGGCTACTACCTGTACGATCGCAACTATCCTAGCTACGGTGTTGCGGTCAGCGTCTCGTTTTAAGTCTTAGGTGGCCTGCAAGACGGCGGTTGTCCTCGCAAACGTCCGGCTCCGCGGAAGTTTCGCGGCGCCGGACGCGCAGTAACTTTACAAACGCGAATTTCCATCGTATTTGTGGCACACTCCTTGTAAACATAACCGTGAAGAGCGCAATTATCGCGATGGGGCTCGCGGCGGCGTTAATCGCCGGCGTTCTTTTCGCCACGGCTTCGCGCCGGACTTCAGTTACGCGCGCTGCAACGCACCGCTTCAACGGGATCGCATTGCCTGTCGGACGAGGACCTGGCCCAATCGCGACCGGAGACGTAAATCACGACAGGAAGCCCGACATCATCGTTGGAAACACGGAAGAGGGCACGGTCAGCGTGATTTTGGGGGACGGGCGCGGAGATTTCCGGGCAGCGCCGGGTTCCCCTTTTCCATGCAACCGCAATCCTAACGATATCGTCGTCGCGGACATGAATGGTGATGGCAATCCAGACCTCGTCATCGCGAATACGCAAACGCCGTACATCACCATCCTGCTGGGCGATGGCAAAGGAGGATTCAAGCCCTCAGCACATTCGCCGTTTGCCACAAGGTCGAATCCGCATCCGCACGGAGTGGCCGTCGGGGATTTCATGGGTGACGGCAAGCCGGCTGTGGTGACAGACAGTTGGGGAAACGACGAAATCCTGCTGATACCGAGCGACGGTCACGGAAACTTAATCCTTCCGGGGAAATTCCTCCACGCGGACCTGCATTCGGACGCGGGCGTGAGAGCTGCTGACTTCAACAAAGACGGGAAGCTCGACATCGTCACCACCAGCCAGCGTGACAGCGCCGTCGGTCTGGTGCTGGGCGATGGCAAAGGCGGGTTCCGAAAAGCGCCTGGTTCACCATTCCCCGCGGGAGATACTTCGTGGATTTTCACCGTAGGTGACATAAATGGCGACGGAAATCCCGATGTCGCGGTCATTCCATACGAGCGCGATATTCGAGACCCTAAAAAGCTCGGCGTTACTGTCTTGCTCGGCGACAGCAAAGGTGGCCTTACGACCATGCGCGGCTCGCCTTTTTCGCTTGCCGGCTGCAGAGGGCCCGCTCGCGTTGCAACGGGCGATATCGATGGAGATGGATCCGGCGACATCGCAGTCTCCTGCGCGCAAAACAACAAAGTGAT
>JBOGNJ010000007.1:0-17149 GCA_050746905.1 Candidatus Acidiferrales bacterium | reverse complement strand
TTGCGCGAAATAGAGCGGCCTGATACCGAAATGATCGGAGGCGCAAAATATCTGCTGCCGACGGGCGTCCCAAATGGCGAAAGCAAAATCCCCAAGCAAATGATCGACACACCCCTCGCCCCAAACTTCATAGGATTGGAGTAGCAATTGAACATCAGTGTTAGAGAGATTTGCGTCCCGACCCCCCGAACGAAGGGCGTCGACGAGTTCCCGTCGGGCGTCGAGCCGAACATCGGCTGTGACCCACGTGCACCCATCAATTGTCGCGGGCTGATGTTCGTGCGCGGATTCATTCGCGTGGGAGAGGAGTGCATGACCCAAACCCACAGGGCCTTCGACCCGGATTTCCTGCGCATCCGGGCCGCGGAAGGAAAGCGACTTGGTCATCCGGAGTAGCAGATCGGAGTCTACCGGCCTGCCGTCCGAGTTGGCCATGCCGACAATTCCACTCATTTCGGTGTGGCCATCTTGCTCGTGACGGGGCCTTCGAACGGCGTATAGCGAGTCTGCACGTCGTCCGAGTCATTGATTGCACGGCCAGCCATCTCGACCCACGCGTGAGCCTCGAACACGTCGCCAGTTTTTCTGGCGCCAATTCGCAATTGCGCGGGAATTCCTCGCCGTAGCAGCAGCCACCACAATACAATCGAACGGGAAAGGCAATTTCCGCGAACGACGCCCCTGCGCGCGACGGCGTCCACCAGGCGCGCTACGACATGAGCCTCGGCGAAACTGGCAGCGTCATCGCGCTTTTTCGCCCAGACGGCACCGTACCTTTTTTCGAGTGTCCGCTGAACACTTCGAAACTGGAAGACGCTCAACCAGGCTGCCACAACCGGAAGCAATAACAATCCCAGGAAGAAATCCTGCCGCTGCCGGCCGGAGAGATCACGGAAGCGTGACCATGCGCCATTCATCGCGTCCACCACGGCCGGATTCTTAGCATGTTCAACATATAGATGCCGGACCTCGGGAAAAGCGCTTCTTCCGGCGGCTGTCAGAATGGATTTTCGAACACGACGATTTACTATCGCAGAAATTCAGTGAGGATCGGAAGTCAATTCGATGAGCCCCTCGCCCAACAATTTTTCGAGGAGCTCGCGCAGATCGTTTTCGGCTTGCTGCGGGGTAACATCGTATTCCTCAACGATCAGGTCGCGAATGGCGCCCATGCTTGTGGGCTGTTGAAGCCACTGCCAGATCCGCGCGCCTACCGGATCCAATCCATAATAAACACTGTTTTTCATGCTGAGGATCGCCACTTCCTCGCCCAGTTCGCACGAAACCTGCTGCTTCGTTGCCACGATGATCGCGTCGTTGGTGAAGCCGCTCTTCATAGGAGAACTTTCCCGTAACCGTATCTGGCGATAGATATACTTCTTTATTTCGAAGCAAAAGTACAGAGTACCCGTTGGCCTGAGGGCACGCGCAGCGGCGAGGGCGCGACTCTCCCGGCAGGCAGCCTAAAACTGGATTCCGAACGCCAATTCGGCGTAAATATTTCTAATCGAAGAAGTGATATCGCAGGATTGCGAAGAGTGTGACCACGCCGTCGCGCCAGGTGATTTTCTTCCCTTCCTCGTACGAGCGTCCCGCGTATGAGATCGGCACTTCGTAAATGCGCCAGCGTCCTTTGGCCACCCTCGCCGTAACTTCCGGCTCGAAACCGAAGCGATTCGAGCGCAGGTTCATGCCCTGAATCACTTCTTTCCGGAAAACCTTGTAGCAAGTCTCCATGTCGGAAATCTTCAGGTTCGTCACGATATCGGAAAGCAACGTCAGGAATTTGTTCCCCACATAATGCCAGAAAAAGTGAACGCGCTGGGGGCCGCCGAGGAACCGGGAGCCATAAACGACGTCGGCGCGTCCATCGAGGATCGGCTCGATCAGTTTGGCGTACTCACGCGGGTCATATTCCAGGTCAGCGTCCTGAATCACCAGGATATCGCCGGTCGCCGCGGCAAAGCCGCGTCGCAGCGCCGCGCCCTTCCCCTGGTTGCGATCCTGAAACAAAAAATGAATTCCATTCAGGCGCAACCGTGCGCGCCCCTCAAGCATTTCCGCTTCGGTTTCGCCGGCCTGCTGCAGGCGATGCATTTCCGCCAGCAATTCACGGGTTCCATCGGTCGATCCATCGTCGACGACGACAATTTCATACACCACGTTGACCGCCTGCACGCGGCGCAGAATCTCTTCGATGAAATTCCGTTCGTTGTATGCGGCCACGATCACGGAAACGCTCATGGGAGCTTTGCCTTCCGCATTCGTATTCAATGTCGGTTGCGCCGCATCGGGCCGGCGCTCTTGTTCAGCCATGCGAGAAGTAGACATGAGTACTCCGCATCAAGAGATTAACACGAGGGCTTGAACGTCACATATCAGAAGCAAAATCGCCTTGGCGATTGCGCGCCGGGGCCGGAAAACAGTAAAGTTGAAACGTGAAAACCCTGATGAAAGTCCCCTATTTCGACCTGAAAGCCCAATATGCCGGGCTGCGCGACGAAATCCTCGAAGCCCTCGACCGCGTTTGTGAGAACGCATCATTCAGCCTCGGCGAAGAAGTGGCGGCATTCGAAAGGGAATTTGCACAATATTGCGAAGCCAAGCATTGTATCGCGCTGAATTCGGGAACAAGCGCGCTGCACTTGGCACTGTTGGCCGCGCGTCTTGGACCCGGCGACGAAGTGATCACGAGCCCGAATACGTTTATCGCCACGGCGGAAGCGATCGCCTACACGGGCGCTAAGACTACGTTTGTGGACATCGATCCGCTGACTTCCAATATCGATGCGGGGTTGGTCGAACGCGCAGTCACTCCTCGCACCAAAGCGATACTGCCGATTCATCTTTACGGACGTCCATCCGACATGGATGCACTCGAAAAGATTGCCAGTTCCCATAAACTGGCGCTGATCGAAGATGCTTGCCAGGCGCATGGAGCGCGTTTCCGCGGGCGGCGCGTCGGCGCACTGGGCAATTCTGGCGCGTTCAGCTTCTATCCATCAAAAAATCTGGGCGCCTATGGCGAGGCTGGCGCGCTGGTCACCAATGATGACAGAGTCGCCGAATATTGCCGCGCGGCGCGAAGCCACGGCGAGTCGCGCCGGTATTTCCACGATTTCATCGGCTACAACTACCGCATGGAGGGTTTTCAGGGCGCTGTTCTGCGCGTGAAGCTCCGTCGCCTGGACGTCTGGTCGGCAAACCGAAAGGCGCTGGCGCAGCGCTATCGCCAACGTCTCAATAGCGCACGGCTGGATATGCCGCAAGACGACCCGCGCGACGAATGCGCGTATCACTTATTTGTCGTTTACGTTGATAATCGCGATTCAGTCAGGCAACAGCTCGAAGCACGTGGCATAGGGAGTGCCGTGCATTATCCGCGGCCGCTGCATTTGCAAGAGGCTCTCGCAAATCTGGGATATCGTGCCGGAGATTTTCCTCACGCGGAACGCGCCTGCGAACGCGCCCTCGCGTTGCCCTCTTTTCCGGAGATGGCCCGGGAGCAAGTGGATTACGTCGCGGATTCGCTGGCGGAAATCGCCGGAAAACGATAAGCCGGAAACGCGAATTTCTTTTCGCAGATTCCTAATTTTGTGACAAGGCGGCGTTTCACGCCGAGGCGCGCCGCTCCCGGCTGTTATCTTCGCCCGGCGGCGGCGTTGGGGTATCGTCGCGCGATTCACCGAAAGCGCCCAGGAGCTTTTCCTTCATCGCCTGCGCCAATCCATCGAATACATCGACGCACGCCTTGCGCATCGCATCTTCAGCGCCTCGAATCAGGGAGTCCATGCGATTCTGGCTCAAAGCGTCGAGCTCGGTCACGGTCGCATCAAGCCACAAATTTCCGGCGGAGCGAAGGCGATCCTCATGACGCCCGAATGCTTCTTCTCCGAGCCGCGTCTGCGTGGCAGACCATTCCGAGAGATGAGCCTTGCCCTGCTCCCGAAACGCGTCGAGCGTTGCGGCGAGTTGCGACGCCAAGCCTTCATTTGATTGTGAAAGCTTTTGCCTAGTCGTGATCGCGAGCTGTTCCTGAAATTGATTGAATGAAGCCTCCGCACGTTCCTGCAGATTATGGAGAACCTGATCGGCCGCCTCCTCCAACCGCGCGCGCTCTTGCTCGGCTCTTGCATTGCTCTGCGCGGCGACATTCTCCGCGGCATCTTCCGACGCAGCCTGTATTACCTCACCGAACGTTCGCGCCACCCCTGCCGCCGCTTCTTCAAATTGGCTCTTCGTGGTTTCGACCTGTTTCTTTGAAAGTTCTTCCAGGCGCTCACCACTAATCTTCAGTTGAGACGATTCCATCTTCTCGATATGAGCGCGATAGTTCTCCGTCGCGCCTGACGCTACTTCGTCGATGCTTTTCCTGGCGCTGTTGAGAGAGTCTTCAATGCGCGCATCCAGCCGGGAGACGCCGCGTTGCAACTGGCTTTCGCAAGATTTCGCGAGTTCGGCCGAGGCTTCCTCCGCCGCTTGAACGGCGTTCGCTTCAAGCTCCGAAATCCACTTCGCGGAAGCTTCGTTTCCCGCCAGCTCGAAATCGCCTCGCAAGCTGGCCAGCTTCGAAGACATATCATCCGTCGCCTCTTGCTGCGCAAGCGCGGACACTTGGCGCAGACGCTCCCGGTGAATGTGCAGGAACTCTTCTGCCTGTTGTTCGTGAACCGAAAGTTGCCGCGTCGCATCAGCCGCGTGTTCCAAAACCGGAGCGATCCTCGCATTAGCTTCGCCTGCTGTTTGTTCAACTTTCCGGCTGCTCATTTCTCCTAATTGCGATTCGGCGCGCTCCATGTAATGTCTCTGCAATTCGGCCGCGCGACGGTCCAGTTCAGCAACCTGCAATGCCACGCTCGATTCCAGCCGCTGCCGCAGTTCATTCAGACTATCCTGGCTCGCCGCTTCGAGCTGTCTCGAATATTCGGAGAAATGCGCCGCCGCCTTTTCGATTTCGGCCAGAGAAGTCTTCGTGCGAGCTATTTCTTGATCGAGGGCGCCCTTCACCTCATTGAGCGCGGCGCGGCCGGCTTCCGCGGTAAGCCCGGAGTCTTCCTGCAGCTCGGCGACCCGCGCAGCCAATTTTTGCTCGGCAGCTTGCAGTACTTGCTGGGAACTATCGGTGACGCGGCCCGCGAGCCTTTGCGCCGCGCTATCGAGCGAGGACTCCAGAAGTTCGTTCCATTGCGTGCGAGCGGCTTCCATTTCCTCCCGCAGACGCTCGCGCACGCTCTCCTGCGTCTCTGAAGTCTTTTCGCGCTGCTCCACAACGCCTTGAGCGGCAGCATGCCGCGCTAGTTCCTCCCGGAGTTCGTTGAGATGCTGAGACAGCCTTGCCTCCAGGCGCTGTTCTGATTGCCTGGCAGACTCTTCGGAAACTGCGCGCGCTTCCTCGCGCAAACTTTGCGCACGCTGTTCCCATGCGCTTCCCCACGAAGTATCCAGATTTTCGTGAACTTCTTGCCTTACCTGGGCGACTTGCGCCGCCAGCTTCTGGGTTAAATCCGAAGAGATTTGCTCTTTCGTCTCCGCCTCGCGTCCCTCGAACTCGTGGCGCCATTTCTGATAGAAAGCGTCGGCCGTCGCGCGTTGTTCCTGGTTCAATTTATCGTGGAGATCGCTCGTACGTTCCTCGACCGCTTGCTCGGCTGCGAACCGCGCTTCGTCAACCAATTTCCGCGTACGAGATTCAAACTGACTGCGAAGCTCACGCAACAGCGGGCTCTCCTGTTCACTGGGCTCCGTCCGCTCCATGCCGCTCGATGAAGTTCGATTCGTAGCGTCGGCTAGCTGATTCTCCAAATAGGACTCCAGAGGACGTTCCTGCTGCGGCGGCTCCGGACTGATGGCGATGGGCCTCATGCCCTCGATGTTAGTGCTCGCCCAATCGGCCGGAGGCAAAGCAACGCCCCAGACGTTGCTGCCCGTTTCCAGTTCAACGCCCACTTGAAACAACTCGCGCAGAGTGCGGGGCCGCTGGATCCATGTAACGCGGGCCCGAGCGTTGAGCGGCTCTTTTTGCGCGCGCCCCGCGGGAACCTCGATGGTAATCCAGGTGTTTTTCGGGAGATGGTGCTTGGAGGAATAGCGGCAACCGTGGAAGCTGAGGCTTCGCGTCGCGGTTCGCTCTTCGAACGGCTGCCCTAGCAAATCCACGCCGCGAATAATCAGCGGCAGCGTTTGCTCGATGCGCGTGCTTCGCCGCCGTTGCTCTCCTAAGTATGTTGAAGCTGCCTGTGCCACGATTGCCCCCCGGTCACACGTTTCGCAAAGCATAGCACTCTGAAGCGTCGCGGTCGAGCAGCGAGCAAGTGGAAAAAAATAACAGGAAGAAAGCCCCGCGAGGAGAAGCCGGCAGCCCGAATCCTCACTGCCGGCATTCGGACAGCCAAAAAATTACGGCTTCTTTTTCTTTTTTACGATAGTCGTGGAAGCCGTCGATCCGCTCAGTTGCTGCAGGCTCTCGAGCGACGCTTTGGCTTCGGCTGCGTGCGGACCGTTGGGCTCGAGTTCCAGGTACCTCTGATACGCCTCGGTGGTTCCTGGCGGAATCACATAGACATCCTTTCCGCCTTCCTTCTTCGTATCGACCTGAGCTGTGAGGGTGTTACCCAGCAAATACCAGACATCTGCGTCCTTCGGGTTCAACTGAGTCGCTTTCTGCAGCGGCTCCATGGCTTCTTTCATCTTCCCTGAATTAACAAGCACTACGCCCATGTTCTTGTAGCATCCCTCTCCGACTGTCTTATCCGTCGGGTCGAGAGTTGCGGCTTTGTCGCAGGCGGCACCGGCCTCCGGAAGCTTGCCAACACGCGCCAGATCTGTTCCCAACTGCATATACAAGCCCGGCGTCGGCTTCAAGTCGACTGCCTTTTGCAGCGCGTCCACGGCCTCGGGGTACTTCCCTTCGCCGTCATACGCGATACCCAGATTCCCCAGAATCGTCGGCAGATTGGGATCCTTCTCCGGAGCGCCCTGCTGCGCTTGCTCGAATTCGGTTACTGCCGTCTGGTAGTCTGTGTTCAATTTAGCCTGTAGAGTTGCTTTCTGATCGGCTGGCGCCGTTCGCAGTTGTTGCTTTGTCGTATCGGCATCGGCAATCGCGTGCACTCCGTTGTCGAAATGCGTCTTCATTTCCTTGAATTTGCCAGCGGCCTCTTCCGCTTTTTTTGCAGCCTCAGTGTCATATCCCTGCTTTTTGGCGATGTCCTTAAAGTTTTCGTTCAGAATCCAGCCTTTGTCGCCCATGCTGCTGTCAACCTTGGCCATCTCCGTGTAGTTGATGTTATCTTTCTTGAAGTTCACGCTGTACGTGCCGGAGCGCAGGCCCACTTGAAGGAATTTTCCATCCTTGTCCGTTTTGGTCACAAAGGATTGCCCCGTGTCCTTGTTGGTTATCGTGATGACAACATCGGGATAGGGATTGCCCTGAAGATCCAAAACCTGGCCGGACAGCCGTGTCGTTTGCGCCATGGCCGCCGGCGTCAGCAGAAGCATTGGCGCCAGTAACAGCGCCAGGAACAGCGCGGCACCGCCGAGTCTCGCAATTGAACGCTTCATAAGAGCATTCCTCCCTAATATATTTAGATGCGCGTCATCATTATCGCGCAACTTGTGCCCGATAAGCGATAGGGTCCGTGCATCCGGCCTCTGAAAAAGCGCGCAGGCGGAGACGGCAACTGTCGCAAACCCCGCAGGCCTCGTCGTCCGATTGGTAGCAGGACCATGTGTATTCGAGTGGCGAGCCTAATTCCACACCCTTCCGCACAATCTGGCTCTTGCGCATGTGAATCACCGGCGTCACGATTTCAATGCGCGTCTCAGGACGCGTTCCGGTGCGTATCACCTCCGCGAAAGCCTCATAATACTCCGGCCGGCAATCCGGATATCCGGAACTATCTTCATGGACAGCGCCAATGTAAATCGCCGTCGCGCCGATCACTTCGGCCCAGCTCACCGCCGCGGAAAGAAAATGGGCATTGCGAAATGGTACGTACGTGACGGGAATCGTCGCGGGATTTTCGGGCGAATTTTCGGGCACTGCAATTCGCTGGTCGGTCAGCGCGGAGCCGCCAATCTCCGCCAACGAATCAAGCCGCACCACGAGTCTTTCCCGCACGCCGTAAAAATCGGCGATATTTTCGAAGGCGCGCCTTTCGCGCTGCTCAGTTCGCTGCCCATAACTCGCATGGAGCGCCGCCAGGGAATGCGTTTCGTTCGCAATGGCCGTGGTGACGCAGGAATCCATTCCTCCGCTCAACAGCACGATCGCCTTCGGTCGGCCGGACGTCATCATGCTCGCCTAATTGAAATTCTTGCAACCCATGCGGCAACTTTTTTCGGCCAGTCAACCACAACCACGCCCCTATACTCCGTGCATCGCCGGATCCCAAACGAATTTATGCAATTGTAATCCCAGGCGCACAGGTAAATTCTCCGCCAGGATCCATTCAGCCAGCTCCCGTGCATCCATCGCCGGCCACGCGCCGACCGGATCGGCAAAAACGGGCGAAAAAAGAATCTCGCGAACCCGCCGGTCCAGTTTATGCTCCGCCATGAATTCGCGAGCGAAATCGTAATCCCGCCGGCTGGCAATCACGAATTTAATTTCATCTTTCTGATCGAGCGCTTCCAAATTCTGGAAATTGAACTTCCCACTTTCGCCCGAATCCGGACATTTCACGTCCACAATTTTCACCACTTCACGCGGCAGCGTGCTGATGTCCCGTTCTCCGCTTGTTTCGATCAACACCGTATAACCCGCATCCAAAAGCCGCCGAGCCAGTTCCGGCGTCTCGGGCTGCAACAGCGGCTCGCCGCCGGTAATTTCGACAAGACGAACGTTCGCTTCGGCGCCGTTTTCTGCCTTGCGCGAAAACCCGGCGACGCGCGCGAGAATCTCTTCAAGACTGTATTTCGTCCCGCCGTGAAACGCATATGCCGTGTCGCACCACTTGCAGCGCAAATTGCAGCCCGTCAGGCGCACAAAAATGCACGGCAGCCCGGTGTAACTGCTCTCGCCCTGAATCGATTTGAAAATTTCCGTGATGAACATTTAACGTTCCGCCTGCTCGAAGCGGTCAATGCCTCTCCGCATGCGCCCCGCGCCGCCGCAGATAAACAATTCCGCCAATCGCCACGGCTAATTCCACGGCGATCACTGGCGCCGCCACCACCAGTCCATAGCCAACGTACAGCCACACGAATGAAACCACAAACGCAGGTATCGCGATAATTAGGAAGGCTCGGTTCAAGATGGCGCCTCGCCTTACGGCCGGAAAGTCGCAGCCGTCGTGTCGGTCTCCCAGACGGTGACGCTTGCAACGGCCACTCTATTCGACGACGCATTCATCTGACGCGACGTCTCGTCATAAATGTGCCGCGCAATGTTCTCAGCGGAGGGATTGACGGTATCAAACGGCGCGAAGTCGTTGAGATTCTTGTGGTCCAGAGCCCGAATCACCGTCTGAATCACCTGCTTCAGGTGCACAAAATCGTAAAGGAGGCCCGTCGCATCGACTTCTTTTCCCGCCAGCGTGATGCGTACACGATAATTATGACCGTGTTGATTCTCGCACTTCCCCTTATATCCGCGCAGGTAATGCCCCGCGGCAAAACTCTCGTCCACGCTGACTTCGTACATGCTTTTCCTGCGATTCCTTTGGAGCAACGCCCGCGCTACAGTTCGTTTCGCCCGGTGATCCCCGTTCACAGTTGTTCTGCGAAACGCGCTACTTCAGCAAGCTCGTGCGTTACGGTGTACTCGGGGAGCGATTCCAGAAAAATTCTACCATACTGCATGCGCTGTATGCGGTTATCGAGGATCGCCAGAACGCCGCGATCGCTTCGCGAGCGAATCAGCCGTCCGAATCCCTGCTTGAGCGACAACACCGCCTTGGGCACTTGGTATTCCGCGAACGGATTCTGACCATCCTCCTGGAGCGCGCGCACTCGCGCTGCCACAATTGGGTCCGAGGGCACCGCGAATGGCAGCCGGTCGATAATCACGCACGAAAGCTGCGAGCCCGGTACGTCTACGCCTTGCCAAAAACTCGCCGTCGCGAGCAATACCGCGCCGAGCGTGGCGCGAAACCGCTCGAGCAACGCCGAACGCGGCGCCGTCCCTTGCAACAGCAGCGGAAACGGAATCATTCCCGCCAGGCGCTCGTGGATTTCCCGCATCTGCGCATAGCTGGTGAACAGGCAAAAGGCGCGCCCGCGCGTCAATTTTAATATCCGCGCGATTTCGTCCGCCGCCTGCGCCGAAAAATTCGGCTGACGCACGTCGGGCAGCGCCTTCGGGATATAAAGCAGGGCTTGACTGCGATAATCGAATTCCTGCGGCAACACTTCTTCGTGCGATCCTGAAATTCCCAGGCGGTGCTTCACGTAGTCGAACTGCCCGCCCACCGCCAGAGTCGCCGAGGTCAGCACAATCGTGTCGAACTGCTCGAACAGTTTTTCGCGAAGGATATCGCTGACGTTGATCGGCGTCGCTACCAGATACACGCCCTTCCCGCGCCGCTCGAACCAGTAAACGTATCCTTTCTCCTGGCTTTCGAGAAGAAAAGCCAGCTCCCGGCGCAGTTCACTCGCACGCCGCGCGATGTTGAGCACCTCTTCAGGTTTCGAACTGAGCGCGGACAACTCCGTTTCCAGCCGCTTCAGCGCCACCGAGAGACCGTCATATAATTCGCGATTGCGTTCGAGAAACGCCGTTCGCTCCGCTTGCTCGAAGGGAAAGCGGCCTTCCCGTTCGGGAAACGCTTCGAAAAACGCATGGGCTCGTTCGCGAATCTGCGCCAGCGGCCGGCGAGTCGCCGCCGTCGCTGCATTCATCATGCGCAGTGTCTGCTCGGCGTCGCGCGCCAGTTCGTCGAATTTGTAGCTGGAAATATCGCGCCCAAAATAATCGCTCGCCACATCCTCGATTTCATGCGCCTCGTCGAAAATCACAGCCGCGTATTCCGGCAGAATCGAACCGAAATCATCCTGACGCAGCGCCAGGTCCGCAAAAAATAAATGATGGTTCACGATGATCACATCGGCTTCTTGCGCCCGCTGCCTCATGGCGGTCAGGAAGCATTGCTGAAATTCAGGGCATTTCTGCCCCGTGCAGGCTTCTTTGCGTGCGTCGATGCGATTCCAGAGCTCCGCGTCATCCGGCAGGAAATTCAATTCGGCGCGGTCGCCCGTTTCCGTCAGCTTCTCCCAATCGCGGATTTGCGCGAACCAGTCAATCTCGTCCATGCCGCGCAGCACAGGCTGATTGGCCATCAAATGAACCTTCTGGCGGCAAACAAAATTGTTGCGGCCCTTCATGACCGCTACTTTCAACTCCGGCGCGAAATACTTGCGCAGAAACGGAATGTCTTTTTGGAAAAGCTGCTCTTGCAGAGACTTTGTCGCGGTCGAAATCACCACGCGCCTCCCGCTGCGAATCGCCGGAATCAAATACGCGAGCGTTTTTCCGGTGCCCGTCCCTGCTTCGATGAGTGTGTGCTGGTGTTTCTGAAACGCCTGATCCACCATCTCCGCCATTTCAAGTTGCGCGCGCCGGAATTCGTATCCCGGATGGCATTTCTCCAGCATTCCGCCGGCACCGAAAATATCGGCCATGGTGATGGTGGCTTTGGCCTCGCGTGTTGCTCGCTTTACCATTCTCGTTGTTAGCTTAATTCCGCCACTTTCGCGGCCCGCCAAAAATGCCATTTCGCTTTTGGCGGCCAGAGTTCGCCCAACAGGAAGTCGCCCAACACATGGGATCTTCACCCTAAAAAAATAGAAGGACGAGACGTGGCGCGAGTGAGCGCCTCGACTAAAATAGCATAGCGCGGCGCGCATTTGAGGAATCGCACGGTGACCCGCCGTAATGGCCCCCGGCGTGATAGGGTTAGAGGCCGCGCCGCGCGCGTCCCATGAACAGAAAATCGGATAGCGAGTCGAACAACAAGATAAGCGGCCTCGCAAACACGATTGCAGGCAAATTGCCATCCATCGTGATCGTCGGGCGACCCAATGTGGGCAAGTCAACGCTCTTCAATCGCCTCACGGGCACACGGCGTTCGATCGTCACCGACGAGCCCGGCATCACGCGCGACCGCATCTATGGCGCCGCGGAGTGGGAAGGCCGTCCCTTCGAGGTGGTCGACACGGGCGGCATCGTCCCTGAAGACAAGGCCGGCATTCCGGGAGAAATTCTTCGCCAGGCGCACACGGCGATCAAAAATGCGACGCACGTGATTCTGGTGACGGACGCCCGCACCGGCCCCGTCCCCCTCGATTTCGAATTGGCGCAACTCCTTCGCCGCGCTGGCAAGCCGCCGGTGGTTGTCGCGAATAAAGTCGACACGCCAAAACATATAGCGCTCGCTTCGTCATTTTACGAGCTAGGCGCGCAAGTGTTCCCCGTCTCCTGCGAGCACGGGCTTGGCATCGACGACCTTCTCGACTCTCTCACTGCGGATTTCGCGATCGGTTCCGCACCGGAGACACCGCCGGAAATCAATATCGCTATCGTCGGCAGGCCAAACGTTGGAAAGTCCACGCTGCTCAATCGCATGGTTGGCGAAGATCGCTCGATTGTTTCCGCCGAACCGGGTACCACGCGCGACGCGGTCGACACGGTCGTCGAACAGAATGGCAAAATGTACCGTTTCCTCGACACGGCCGGCATTCGCCGCAAAGGCAAAACGCGCCTCGTGGCCGAAAAGCTGAGCGTGGTGATGGCGCGGCGTCACCTCGAGCGCGCGGATGTTGCGCTGCTCGTCGTCGATGGCGCGCTCGGCGTCACTTCGCACGACGCCACGATTGCCAGCTATTCGCAGCAATCCGGCAGCGCGCTCATCGTCGTCATCAATAAATGGGACCTCGCTGTCGAAGCCGCGCAAAACCGCGCCGCCGCCGAAAAAAAAGCGAAGCCCGAAAAGGGTGCCTTTAATCCCATGAAGCTGATGAGCGATTACGAAAAGTTGATCCGTCAGAAATTGAAGTTCCTCGATTACGCGCCCATCATTTTTCTTTCCGCGCTCACGGGAGAGCGCACCGGCGGTCTTTTCGCACTGATCGACAAAGTTGTGGCCTCGCGCGAGCGTCGCGTATCCACGGGCGAGATGAACCGGTGGCTCGCGGCTGTCGACCTGGACCGCGGCACTTCGCCATCCGACCGCAAAATTAAAATTTATTACGTCACGCAAGCTTCCGTGGCCCCGCCCACCTTCGTGCTCTTCACCAATCAAATTCGCCGCCTGCATTTCAGTTACGAGCGATTCCTCGAAAATGAGCTGCGCAAGAAATTCGACTTCACCGGAACGCCCATCCGCTTTCAGCAGCGCGTGAAGCAGCGCACACGGCGCGCGCCCCGAGCGCGACAACTGACCTAGCGAATAAATCGCCAGTGAAATAAGCCCGGTATTCGCTTACAATCGCGAGCCTGGCGTCCAATCGAGCGGCAGGACTGACTGGCCGAATGGCGTCACCAACCTCATTCCAAACTGGAGCGATACACTTTGCGCAAAACAGATAAACAAGCTCGCGCTTCCGGACTAAGCCGCAGGAACTTTCTCGAATCTGCCGCAGCCTTGGGAGCGGCCTCAATGGTTGCGCCGGCTTTTGCGCGGCCGCGATTCCAATCGCCATCGGTGCCAGACGTGAAACCGTTCGAGCTTGATGAAGTCACGGTTGCCGATCTTCAAGAGGGGATGAAGTCGGGAAAGTTCACGGCGCGCTCGATTGCGCAAAAATATCTCGACCGCATTTCAGAGATCGACAAGCAAGGCCCCGCAATCAACTCCATCATCGAATTGAATCCCGACGCGCTCTCGACCGCCGATGCACTCGACGCGGAGCGCAAAGCCAAAGGCCCGCGCGGCCCCATGCACGGAATTCCTGTTCTCATCAAGGACAACATCGGAACCGCGGACCGCATGATGACCACGGCTGGCTCGCTCGCGCTTTCCGGTTTCACTCCGGCAAAAGATTCCGGCGTCGCGCGACGCCTGCGCGAATCCGGCGCCGTAATTTTGGGCAAGACGAATTTGAGCGAGTGGGCCAATTTCCGTTCGAACCATTCCTCCAGCGGATGGAGCGGCCGCGGCGGCCAAACCCACAATCCTTACGCGACTGACCGCAATCCCTGCGGGTCGAGTTCCGGCTCCGGCGCGGCAACTTCCGCCAATCTTTGCGCCGTCTCCGTGGGAACCGAAACCAATGGTTCGATTGTGTGTCCGTCCTCGCTGAACGGCCTCGTCGGCATCAAGCCGACCGTCGGACTGGTCAGCCGCGCGGGCATCGTCCCCATTTCGCATACGCAGGACACTGCCGGCCCTATGTGCCGCACGGTCACCGACGCGGCGCTTTTGCTGAGTGTGATGGCGGGTGTCGATCCGGCGGACGCCGCTACCGCAGCCTCGCGCGGAAAAGCGTCGGCGGATTACACGAAATTCCTCGACCGCAGCGGTTTGCGTAGCGCGCGCATCGGCGTCCTCAGGAAATTTTTCGGCTCGGAGAAGGTTGATCCTCTCATCAACGCCGCGCTCGATGTTATGAAACGCGAAGGCGCAGTCCTGATTGATCCCGTCGAACTGAGGGGTATGGAAAAATTGGACGGCTCCGAATTTCAGGTTCTCCTCTACGAATTCAAGCACGACTTGAACGAATATCTCGCGGAATACGGCTCGAACGCGCCCGTGCATTCGCTGCAGGAAATCATCGCCTTCAACGAGGCGCATCGCGACAAGGAAATGCCCTACTTCGGCCAGGACATCATGTTGCAAGCGGAGAAAAAAGGACCTCTGACGGAGAAGGCATATTTGGACGCGCTCGAAAAGAATCAGCGCATCACGCGACAGGAAGGAATCGACGCCGTGATGGACAAAAATCACCTCGACGCGCTGGTCGCGCCTGGCGCCGGTCCCGCATGGCTCACGGATCTCGTCGACGGCGATCATGACACCGGCGGAAGCTCGTCTCCCGCCGCAATCGCCGGTTATCCGAACATCAGCGTCCCCGCCGGATTCGTTTTCGGCCTGCCCGTCGGCATTTCGTTTTTCGGGCGCGCGTGGAGCGAGCCAACTCTAATTAGAATTGCCTACGCCTTCGAGCAAGCCACGCACATCCGCAAGCCCCCGCGTTTCCTTCGCACTGTAAATCTCGAGCCACAATTATGAGCATGGGCTCAAAATCCAAACGCGCGTGACATGGGGTTGACACTGCGCGAAATCGGCCTACCATTGCCTTAGAAGCGCGTAGGGGATCGAATACCCATGTCATCCGCAGCGGCAACGACGACCATTCCGGACAAAAGCCTTTTCCGCATCGGCGAAGTCAGCCGCTTGACCGCGACAAAAGCGTTCGTCCTGCGCTACTGGGAAACCGAATTCCCCACGTTGCAACCCGTGAAAAGTTCGAGCGGCCATCGTATGTACCGCCGCGAAGATATCGAAACCGTCTTCGAAATCAAGCGCCTGCTCTATGATGAAGGCTTCACAATCGCCGGAGCGCGGCGCCACTTGGCCGAGCAGAATGGAACTGCCGAGCCCGGCGTCGAGCCTGCGGCTCCTGCGCCTCCAGTTCGCGAACGCGACCACGAACTTTCCCGCGCCCAGCGCAAACACCTGCTCGATCTTCGGGAAGAATTGCTCGCCGCCTTGACCCTCCTCGAACCGCGGTGATACGCTATTTTCGCTTCCTGCCGGACGCGGTATGCCTGTCGTTCGATGAGTCCCTGGCGGGAGTCTCTGCAACGGTCGGGACGTGGCGCAGCCTGGTAGCGCGCACGCTTGGGGTGCGTGAGGTCGCTGGTTCGAATCCAGTCGTCCCGACCATTTTCATTTTTGTTGTTTATACAGCGCCAACCTCGTCTGCAAGTCCCCCCAAATATCCGGCAGTTGCTCTATAATTCTCTGGTTCACTCCTTATGCCAAACATTTTAGTCACGAATGACGATGGCATCTTCGCGCCGGGCTTGCGCGCGCTCGCGCAAGGGCTCGCAGCGATTGGCGACGTCACCATCGTCGCTCCCTTGAGCGAACGCAGCGCGTCTGCGCAATCGTTGACCTTGCGCAAGCCGATTTTCTGCGAGCAAATCGCCGAGCGCGAATGGGCCGTTGACGGAACGCCCGCCGACGCCATGATCCTCGCATTTCATTCGCTGCTGCCGGAGCGCCCCGATCTCGTCGTCTCAGGCATCAATCCCGGTGGCAATCTTGGAGAGAATGTCTACTATTCGGGAACGGTCGGCGCGGCGATGGAGGCGGCAATTAACCACGCTCCTGCGATTGCGGTTTCGATTGTGTATCGCGGAAAAGACTTCGATTATCAGCCCGCGGTTACGTTTCTTGGACGCCTCGCGCCGCTGATTTTGAAGGAAGGTTTGCCCGCCGGCGTACTGCTCAACGTCAACATCCCGCATTCGTGGACAGGCGGAGTGCGTTTCACACGACAGTCGCCGAAAATTACGCGCAACGTTCTGGAACGCAGGGAAGATCCGCGCGGCCGCACGTATTACTGGCTACACGAACAAAAATTGCTCGAAGGCATCGACCCCGATACGGATTACGCCGCAATCATGGATGGCGCCATTTCCATCACGCCGCTTGTGCTCGACCACACACACACATCTTCGCTCAATCATCTGTCCCGCTGGAAATCGCTGCTCGAGGAAAAATAAACTACGCGCTGTGTGGCTTGTTCATCAAGCGCGCGCGCAACGCAGCATCACTTGCCATTTCAATCGCGGTCCATGCCATCGCGAGCGCGCCGTCGAGCACCGCCTTGTCCGCTTCTTCGGTGATGCAGTGCGCCGTAAATTCCGGCTGATGATTCGCCGCCGGCAGTGAATTGATTCCAATCATCGGATGAATCGAAGGAATCGCATACGAAACATTTCCCATGTCCGTGGAAGCTGCCATGCGCGCCATTTGCGGGCTTAATTCGGGGAACGCGCGGCCCAGCGCTTCCGCGTTTCGTTTGTAAATCAGGCTGATCTCGTGATCGTAACGGACATCGGCATAGGGCCTGTCCCCGCCGCGAATTTCGAGTTTCGCTCCCGTGGCAATCGCGCCCGCTTCGAAGCAGCGATGAACTTTCGTGCGCACGTCATCCAGCTCCCTGATACTTTCGGCGCGCACCATATATTTTGCCGAAGTGT
>JBOGNJ010000006.1:0-1669 GCA_050746905.1 Candidatus Acidiferrales bacterium | reverse complement strand
TTCCGGCGTTGTGGCTCGGACTAGCGTTCGCTGCCGGAATTGCCGCCGGAGAATTCCCGGGTGCAACTCCAGTCCTCTGGGTTACAGCCACGATAGTTTCCATTCTCGCCGGGCTGTTCCTGGTATTGCTATGGAAGAAAATTACAATCGCAGGCATTTTTGCATTGGCCGCTTGGTTTGCATTGGGTGGGCTGGCCACGCAGATGCAGCAACGCGATATCGCGCCCGATGATGCCGCGAGGCTCATCGAATCGGGGAAAATCGATACGAGCCAGGCTCTACGGTGGCGCGGGATACTGCGCGAAGATCCGGAGCGTTTGCCGTGGGGCGTGCGCTACACAATCGATCTCGCCGGCGTGGAGGTTGGCGGACAAACGGTTGTCGTGCAGGGCGGCTTGCGCCTCAATTATTATTTCGGCCGCAATGGCGACGCGCTCCCCCAATTACGCGCGGGAAATCGCGTCGAAGCCCTTTGCCGCGCGCGCCTCCCCCGAAACTACCAGGACCCTGGCGCATTCGATGAGCGCGGATTCCTGCAGCGCCAAGACATCGAACTGCTGGGCACATTGCGCAGCACGGAGCTGATCGAAACCGCCGGTCCGGTCAGCCTTTCCATTGCACGCCGCTTCGCACGGGCGCGCGGCGATTTACTGACAAGGCTGGATCATCTCTACTCCGGCGAACCGCAGCGAGTTGCGGTGCTGCGGGCCATGCTGCTTGGCGACCGTAATTTTGTGAACTCCGAGCTCGCCGAAACGTTTCAAAAAACCGCCGCGTTTCATGTGCTTGTCGTCGCGGGACTGCACGTTGGCGCGCTGGCGGTTTTCGTATTCTGGCTGTGCCACCTGCTGCGGTTGCCGCTGGGCGCAAGGACTGTTGTAACGCTCGTTGTGCTTGCAGGATACCTGGGCGTCGTGCAGGATCGCCCGCCTATTTTGCGCGCGGCGCTGATGACTGCGATTTTCCTGCTTGCACGACTGCTGTTCCGGCGCGTCGCTCTGGTGAACACGGTCGGGCTCGCCGCCGTGATCCTGTTGATCGCCAGACCTGACGAACTTTTCGACGCCAGCTATCAGCTTTCGTTCCTGGCGGCCGGCGTGATTGCGGGGCTGGCCGTGCCGTGGATTGACCGCACGAGCAGCCCCGTGCGTAAAGCCCTCGAACATCTCGGCGACGTCACGCGCGACAGGCTCCATTCGCCGCGCGGCACGCAGTTCCGCCTTGATCTTCGCGCCGCGGCAAATGCGCTCGCGCTGCGGCTGCCTAAGCGTTGGTCGGCCTGCGCCGAACCATTGTTTACCGTGCCTGTGCGCCTCGGCCTGCGGCTTTGGGAAATTGTGTTGCTGTCGTTTTGCATTCAGCTTGGCATGATGCCTTTGC
The DNA here is from genome assembly GCA_050746905.1 of Candidatus Acidiferrales bacterium. Taxonomy (GTDB): domain Bacteria; phylum Acidobacteriota; class Terriglobia; order Acidiferrales; family UBA7541; genus DAHUXN01. Next base: position 289 of record JBOGNJ010000006.1, on the reverse strand, counting down.
TGGCGCTTTATTTTCATCGCGTCAGTTTGTCGGGACCGGCCGGCAACGTACCTGCTGTCTTGCTGACAACGCTGATCGTCCCCCTCGGTTTCCTGTCTGTAATAGCCACTTATATTTGGAGCTCATTGGCTGTGGCAATCGCGAAAGTGACCGGACTCCTCGTTGCCGGCTTGCTATCCAGTGTCGGTTGGTTCAGCCGGCTGCCGCGAACGTCCTGGCGAATTCCTGGGCCACCTCATTGGTTCCTGGCTGTCTTTATGGCGATTCTCGCCTGTTTGGCGGCGCTTGC
>JBOGNJ010000005.1:0-1650 GCA_050746905.1 Candidatus Acidiferrales bacterium | reverse complement strand
GGAACAACGGTGGCATTGCTGGCTGGCGCGCCGTCGCAATCTTCGGCGGACGCGTTGCTTGGCCACGTCCACTCGGGCATGGCCGTTATCTGGGACGCGCCAATCCTCCACAACCCAAAACAGCCTTCGATGGGCACCATGATCGTCGGAACGATCGTCGGGGCGAGTGAGATATGCGGATTCGCGCTGCTCGGAGGGCTTCTGTTCGCCGGACTTCGGTTACTGGTGAAGCGGAGATGGCCCGGACAGGTTTTTGACCGCCCCGAGGACCTCGAAATCATCCAATTGGGCCTTTCCAGTAAGCCCATAAGGGCAAAAGACTTATATTGAGCATCCCGCGAAATTCTGGGGCTGGAGCGTCAGCCGGCGCTCAGTAACGCCTTACTTTCCTTACTTTTGAGTACCCTTACCTCTTGACTTCATTTATCAACGTCTCTTAGACTGCCCTTGTAGAAGGGTTTCTTGGCCATCCGCGCATTGGCCTTGGAGCTTTTCTCCCCCGAAGGCCCGTCGCAAGGCGGGCCTTCTGCTTTTACGCCCGGTGCTTCCGCACACTTGTTCAACAAACACATCGGTTTAACGAGATCGTGAACGTGCTAATGAGCGCGGCCCTTGCAGCCTGGATGCATGCACCGGCAATCAATATTAGGAGTTTTTTCCATGGCCTCGCACTGCGGGCTGCAATATTTCTGCGAACCTGCATCGCAACTACAATTCGGATGGGCACATTTATTGGCCTTTTCGGACGGCATCGCGTAGTCCTCCTACAGTCGATGATGAAATGGAAGGCGTGGAAGTGACACCGAAACCCTAAAACAATTTCTCGTGCAGCGTCGGTCTTTGCTTGACACACGGCAATTATCTTTCGTAAACATAGACTGTACTTGAAATCACAATAAGCCCCGATCAACCAGCCCTGCGTCCCAGCCCGACAACGGGAAATCAGATCGTGACATCCGAGGGAGCTCCAAGAACCGCTGAAGCCGAGCCGGTAATCCCTCCCCTTCCGCCGGGCTACACCTACGCCACCGTAAGCGACAAAATCAGTTCCATTGTTTTGGGACAGCGCCGCCGGCCTGGCTGGTTCGCCGGTTTCGCTTTCTCCTTCCTGCTGGTGATGCTGCTTTTTGGAGCCGTTTCTTATTTGCTGGCGAAAGGCGTTGGCATTTGGGGAATCAATATTCCAGTCGCGTGGGGATTTGCGATCACGAATTTCGTCTGGTGGATTGGGATTGGGCACGCGGGCACCCTGATTTCGGCGATTCTTCTGCTGCTGCACCAGCGCTGGCGCACATCGATCAACCGCTTTGCGGAAGCGATGACGATTTTCGCGGTCTCGTGCGCGGCCATGTTTCCTCTGCTGCACATGGGACGCCCGTGGCTTTTTTACTGGCTCTTTCCCTACTACCCGAATTACATGAAGGTGTGGCCGCAATTTCGCAGCCCGCTGGTGTGGGACGTTTTTGCGGTGTCCACCTACTTCATCGTTTCCCTCCTGTTCTGGTATGTGGGAATGATTCCCGACCTTGCGACGTTGCGCGATCGAGCGAAGTCCAAGGTCAAACAAATTATTTACGGGATGATGGCGATGGGATGGCGCGGCTCGGCCATTCACTGGTCGCGCTACGAGATGACTTCGCTGCTGCTGGC
>JBOGNJ010000004.1:0-1141 GCA_050746905.1 Candidatus Acidiferrales bacterium | reverse complement strand
ACCAACTCACAAACAGCCTCGACGCTTACATTTCCTCCAATCCCCCGCACTGACGCCCGCTGCTCCCGGCGGCTGCACTCCTGAACCGCTCCCACGTCCAGATTATTCGCTGAGTTGGTATTCCATCACGGGCAAGACTCGTCCTTCGCGAATCGCCGAAGTCTTCTCTCCAATGCGCACCGCGCCTTGGCGCGCGTAAAACGGCTCCGCATAGGGGTCCGACACCAGCACAATTCGCAGGAAGCCTAAATCGCGCGCCACACTCACAGCGTAATCCCACAACCGCTGCCCATACCCTTTGCCGATGTCCTCCGGCTCGATGAACAAATCATCGAGCTCCACGGTTCCCGGATCAACCGGCGCCAGGCTGCAAAATCCCACCGGCTTCCCTTCCGCCTCCAAAATGTAGACGTGGAAGTCCGGCATGAATCTCTCGGGCCGAAACGTCAAGTCCGGCTTGATATCTTCGAGGAACGCGCGGTCGTACGCCCAGTGGGCCTTCGAACGCATCGCCAAATCCGTCAGGAAGCCACTCTCCTCCGGATGCGCCCGCCGAATTCGTAAGCTCCTATCCATGCGATTCGAGTAGTCCGATTAGAGTCCGCCCAGGCCATTTCTCCTCACCGATTAGATGAAGAAATCCCCAAACCGTCTCGCGCCAGCGCTTTCTTCCGCGAAGAAACTTGTCTTACGTGCACGTTCCATTTTCAGTTACACTCCGCACGTTCCACCGCTGGCGGCGCACGGCGTAATACCTTCCCGCGCCGCGCAGCACGCCATAGGAGGCAATTTGTCTGGAGGCGTCCAGCCACCACTGGCAGCCATCGTCAATTCAACGTCGCGCCCGCGACAGGATGCCCCTTTTGCTTATCCGTCGGCCCGCGACACGCCGCTCACCACGTGGGTCTATGCGCTGGCAATTTTCGCCACACTCCTTCATTTCGCTTTCTCCGGGCGATACGGCTATTTCCGCGACGAACTCTATTACGCCGCCTGCGGACAGCATCTCGCTTGGGGCTACGTGGACCACGCGCCGCTGATTGCCTGGCTCGCGCGGCTTTCGCGAACCCTCCTCGGCAATTCTCTCTTCGCCCTGCGATTTTTTCCGGCCCTCGCGGCGGCAGGCAAAGTCATTCTCGCC
>JBOGNJ010000003.1:0-17656 GCA_050746905.1 Candidatus Acidiferrales bacterium | reverse complement strand
GCCATTCGCCGAGCACGGAGCCGCCATTTACAGGCTCTCCCACTGTTCTGTTGAGCATAATGCGGATGCAGACAATTTCCGACAAAAGGAAGGAGCCACATGTCCAAAGAATTCAGGGTGCGGGGATTACGAGCCGGCCTCCGTGGTCATTTTAGTTTTGCTTGCCGTGCCTCGAATCCAGAATTTAGTTTTGAGAAACTCCCGCGGCCTGCGCCTGAACCCACGCGGCGAGATCGCCAATCACTTCTCCCGACACGTGCCCCGGCTCCATGTATTCCTCCGGCGAGGACGGCCCTGTGCCTGCGACGAGCAAATGATTCAGCGCGGGGTAGAGTTTCAGTTTCGCGTTCGAATGTCCTGCGAGGTCTCTTTTCCAGCGGATAAAATCCACGATCGTCACCTGATAATCGCGTCCGCCCTGCACCACGAAAATTGGAATTTTCAATTTCGCCGCCACGTCCGCGGGATCGTACCCACGCAAATCCAAAAAGTACGACGCAGGTATGCTCGCTCCCAGAAGTTTCACGTTCATTCCCGGCTTCAAATCCTCGCTTTCAATCGTTTTTGCCTCTTCTTCAGCCTCGGGAATCAGTTTTTGGATTTGCGCCGAGTTCGGCCCACCCAAATTCACCTGGTAATGAAGTTGCTCAATCACCAGCTGCTCAATCGGACGCGCGTTGCCTTCCAGAATTACGATTCCGGCAATTTGGGAATCTCCGGCGGCGATTCGTGGCGCGATATAACCGCCTTCGCTGTGGCCGGCGAGGAGAATGTGCTTCCCGTCGATATCCTTTCGCGCTGCCAGCAGCGCCACGGCCGCGCGTGCGTCGTCGATGTATTCATCCTTCACTGTAAAATTCTTCGGGTCGGCCACGCTGGCCGCGCCGTATTGCTTCGTTCGTTTTGTATATCGCAGCACGGCGATCCCATGGCTCGCCAAACCCCACGCAAGGTCCTTGAACGGTTTGTTCGGCCCGATCGTTTCGTCTTCATCTTCGGGACCTGAACCCGGAACGAGCGTCACCGCCGGAAATGGGCCTTTACCATCCGGCAATGTCAGAATTCCCGGAAGCCGCCATTGGCCATCGGTTACGGTGACCTGCTCTTCGTGGAACTTGTATTCCGGCGGCGTCCATGACACAGCGTGTGTATCGATTGGCGGCGTGAAGAAAAGCCCCGCGATGCGCCCGTCCGCATCAAAGCTCACAACCACGTCAGCGGCCCGCTGCGCAAAAATGCATGTGAGCCGGGCCACATGAAGTGGGCCATGCTCCTCCACGCGCACAGTGCGGATCCCGCTGAAGTCGCCCGCCGACCCGATCACCGTGTCCCATGCTTGTGAGATTTGCTCCGCCGGCAGCGCCGCCGCCATTTTCTGGTCGAACTGTGCGTAGACTTTATCGAACTGTTTCGCAGCCAGCTCGCGCACGGCTTCGCGTCCGCGCGCGGCGTACTCCGCGGTCTCCTCCGGCATTGCTTGTGGGATTTCTCTCCGGCGGTTGGGTTTTGCACTGGCTGCGGAAGAGGTCCAAAACACGGCGGCGCACGAAAGTGCGCCCACGATTGTCATCGAAAAAGCAATTCGTTTCATTCTCGCTTCCATTTATGGCGTGACGGAATCTTTTGCGGTGACGATGGGATCATCCACCGTGGCGACGCCTCCGCGTCTGTCTGCTGCGTGAATTCTACCGTCCTTGTCGAGCAAAAACGATTTCTTGCCGCTTTTCCCGTATTGCGCCGGAAGCGCGGCGATTTCGAATCCGGGTTCTCCGCCATCCGTTGCCGCCACGGCGCGATAGCGGAATTTGTAGCCATTCTTATTTCCCGCCGCGATCTCGGCGTCAATCAGCTTTGCCGCATCGGGAGAGATCCCGTCCTTTGCCGACCCCAGTTGTGCCAGCGAATCCGGCAACTTGCCGAACGCCTGCTTATATGTATCGATGGCCTGCGCCAAATTTTGCAGCGTGTCGACGGCTCCCTGCTCGCGATTTTCGATACCCTGCGCCGCCCACTGCTTTTGAAGTTCCGGTATATCGATCAGCAGCAAACCAAGCGAGAGTACCTTCCAGCGGTTATCCTCGCGCACCAGTCCAAACTGAATGGCATGTTGACCGGTCACCGTTATCGGAACATATGCGAGGTTCTGGTGCACGTGCGACGCGCCAAACCGGAATTCCGAGCTCGCGCCGGTTGCTTCGCAGCGCAGGATTTCATGCCCCTGGGAATCGTTTGAAAGCAGCGGCCTGCCGGGCGTCTCGACAAGCACGAAGCGCTTCATCAGCGCCGTTCGTTCATCTGACGGAAGTTTTTGGAACGCCGCCGCATTTTGATCCGTTAGGTAATTCGCGAAATCCGTCTCGTTTTCCTCGCAAGCCGCGGCAAGTGCATTATTGAGCGCTTCAACGGGACTGGGTTGCGCGGCCTCCTGCGTCTGCGCGGCCAGATTCGGCGCGGCCCCGACGATCATCATCGCCGCCAGCGTTAAAACACTCGCCGCAGCGCTCGCCCTTCTTGTCCATCTCATCCGAAACTGCTCCTCATTGTCCTGCCGGTGGCCGTTTCTAGCTCACATTTTCGCTTGCGAGAAGATTGCCGCCAGCTCCTTCGTGAATTTCGACCGGGGCATCACTTCCGCGCAGCCGGCGTCGCGCGCCTGTGCTGCCAATTCCGTTTGCACATGCGAGAAAAATCCGATGACTCGAATTTCCGCGCGGCGCGCGCGCACCGCCGCGATCGTTTCCGTCGCGGATTGACGCGCGTTTAAATCCACCACCACCAGTCTCGGTTGTTGTCTCTCCAATTCCGTCAACAACGCCGCGCCCGTCGAAAACGATTTCAGTTCAACGCCCGCCTGCTTCGCCGTTTCGGCCATCTTCGCCTGAAAAAATATATCGTCCACCAGCGCGAATATCTCCGCCACTGATCCTCCGTGTCCAGGAATGCCTTCTCCGATGTACCACGCCCCAGCGTTCGCAAACAAGCGGTTGCCGCGTGCGCGAATGCCTGCGAGTTCTAGGATGCCGGACCGCGCCAATTCGCTTTCGGAATTTATTTTGCGGTATTTCTTCCGCGCCGCCAATTGCGGTATAAAGGAATTGCCGTCAAATTCGCGGAGGTACGGATGAAAGCCGCCTTGGAGCCCACAGCTCTGCCGGGAATGGCCGTGCTCGAACAAACGCCCATCATTATCGAGAAGCTTGTGTTGCTCGCCAGTGAAGAACAGTTGCAGTGGAAGCCCTCGATGGAGCGATGGTCGATCAGCGAAGTACTCGCGCATTTGGCCGACGTGGAAGTGGCCGGCTTCCGCGAACGCATTGAGCGCATGGCCCAGACGGACATGCCGCAACTCGCCGCGTACGACCAGAACGCGCAATATCAGGCCGGACGCTATTCAAGCGGTAAGGCGCGCGAGCATTTAAAAGTTTTTTGCCACGAACGCGACCGCAGTCTTTCGTGGCTGCGCTATTTGCCGGAAAGCGTCCTCGCGCGGAAGGGCCAGCACTCTGAATTCGGCCTGATTAATGTGGCGCAATTGATGAACGAATGGGCGTTTCACGATCTGGGCCACATTCGGCAAATCTCGGAGCTTTTTCGCTCGCGCGCTTTTTTCCCGCTGATGGGTCCGTTTCAAAAGGGCTACACGATCAAGCCGTAATTTGAGTTTTGCTTATGGACGAAATTTCACGCTCCATCTTGAGAGTATTCGACGAACTGGGCCGCGATACGCTCGACCTTCACGCGCTGCTGGAAATCGCAGGTGGCAGCGATCCCACGCGCCGAGACAATATTCCCGGCGCCGTCGAACTGCTTGTTCGCTCCGGCGCGCTCGAGCTCGCGGGCGGCGGAGACGTTTACCACCGTACCGAACAGGGGCGTCTCGTCGTTGCCAGGCCGCGTGACGTGACGCTTTACTCGCGACCGAAGTGCCGCCTTTGCGACGAGGTGCGTGCGGCGATCCTTCCCATTCTTCGCGAATTCGGCAGTCCGCTCCGCGAAGTGAATATCGACGAAGACAAAGAGTTGCGCGAACTTTACACGAACGACGTGCCCGTGATTTTCATTGGTTCGCGCGAGTTTGCGCGCCATCAAGTTGACACGGTGAAATTTCGCAAGGCTCTCGAAGACGCTAAAGTCTAGCTTCCTTTTTTTGGTGACGTAATTTTGAATGTGTAAAAAGAGAGAGGGTGTAGGTTTTGTTGTGTCGAGCAACAAAATCTCCGGTAAAGGGGCCTACACCCCCGATGCGAGTGAAGAATACCACACAGCGGTTTCAGGCGTTTGTACAGGATTTGCAGGAAATTTTTTGGAGGGGGGACTTCCAAGGGAAGACCCGAGAAATGTTGAAGAGGGTGCTGGAGAGCGATGATCTCTGGCAGCGCGGGTTGCGCGGCAAGAGCTTGCAGTTGGTCATCACCGATGGCTGTCTCGGGCCGGCGCGGGCCCTGGAGACGGTCTATCCACGGGCGCGGCGCCAACGCTGCTGGGTGCACAAGATGCGCGACATCCTGGAAAAGGCCAAACGCAGGGATGAGAAGCAGATCAAAACCCAGGCGCAGAAAATCTATTTGGCAGAAACGGTCTCCGGGGCACGGAGAGCCTTTGAGCGATTCCGTTTCCACTGGCGATCACGCTATCCCACGATGGTCCGCCAGCTGGAGCGGGACCTGCCGGAGCTGCTGTACTTCTTGGCCTTTCCGCGACACCTGTGGCGGAAACTGCGGACCACCAACGTGATCGAACGCTGCTTCGTCGAAGTGCGCCGACGAACCCGACCCATGGTCGTGTTCACCAACGTCGAAAGCGTGGACCGGATCATCTATGCGATTTTCAGTCGTTTCAACGAAGACTGGAAGAACCACACCCTCGAACTATTTACACAAGCAGCTTGATGTCACCCGGGTTTGAGGCGGGTTTGACGTGTGTGGTGCGGCGGCCTAAGATATTTGCATGAAGCGGACGCAGAAGAGGAAAAGTTCCAAGCGAACGCAGAAAGGCAAGCGTGCTGGAACTGCGGCGTCATTGCGCGGCGCGGATGACCGAACGTTGCGGCGGCAACTGGTAAAGTTGCTCGAAGGCGGCGGCGAGGCCCATGCGGATTTGCAGCGTGCCTTTTCTGAATTTCCCGAAGCGCAGCGTGGCGCGAAGCTGGCAGGCGCGCCTCATTCGGCGTGGCAACTGCTCGAACATTTTCGAATTGCGCAGTGGGACATTCTGGAGTTTTCGCGGAATCCGAGACACGTTTCGCCGCGATTCCCGGAGGGTTACTGGCCAGTTTCCGAGGCGCCACCGAGCGCGGAGGCGTGGGATAACAGTGTCGCAGCGGTACAGCGGGGTTTGGCCGCGATGAAAAAACTGGTCACTCATTCGAAGACTGATTTATTCGCGCCGATCGCTCACGGCAAGGGACAAACGATTTTACGCGAAGCTTTGCTGCTGGCGGATCACAATGCGTATCACCTTGGACAAGTCGTTTTGCTGCGCAGGCTGCTAGGCGCGTGGACTGCGGCGTAGAGTTGGGTGATGAATTGAAAAGGCAACAGGAAGCGGGGAAAATCAGTCAAGGGAACCGGAATTGAAGAACAAATCCGCGGTGATTGAAGCAAACGGCATTTCAAGCGAGAAGCGCGAAGCTGTGTTTGACGCGTTCCGACGCTGGGGCTACCTCGAAGCGGATCTCGACCCGCTGGGAGATTTCAAGCCGGAGCGCGTACCGGAACTGGAGCAGATGGCCGGGGAAGCGGCGGACGAGGCGCGGCGGATCTATTGCGGGACGATAGGCGCTGAGTTCATGCACATCGTGGATGGTCAGCGGCGGCGCTGGATTCAGGAACGCCTGGAGGCGCCCGCTCCGGAAACTGATCGTGCGCGAATTTTGGAGCGTTTGGTGCGCGCGGAATTGTTCGAGCAGGTTGTGCAGAGCCGCTATCTCGGCAACAAGAGATTTTCGCTTGAGGGATTGACAGCGCTGATTCCGCTGCTCGATGAAACGCTGGAAACGGCTGCGGAGAATGGCGTCCAGGAAATTGTTTTGGGCATGAGCCATCGCGGCCGGCTGAACGTGATGATTCACATCGTCGGGCGGCCGCCGGAGGATATTTTTGCGCGATTCGAGGAAGTGGATGCGCGCAGCGAGTTGGGCGGAGGCGACGTGAAGTATCACATCGGCGCGACGGGCGAGTACACCACACGCGATGGGCATACGCTGGGAATTCATTTGGTGTCGAATCCGAGCCATTTAGAGTCGGTGGACCCTGTGGCGCTGGGGCGGGCGCGCGCGAAGCAAACGCGGCGCGGCGAAGAAGGCATCGCGCAAGTGCTGCCCTTGGTTTTGCACGGCGATGCGGCGTTTTCCGGACAGGGAGTCTGGGCGGAGACGCTGAACTTCTTGATGATTGACGGCTTTTCGGCAGGCGGCAGCGTGCACATCATCGTTAATAATTTGATTGGATTCACGGCGGTGCCGAGTGAATGCCAATCATCCAGGTTCGCGTCGGACATTGTGAAGCGGCTGCCCGTGCCGATTTTCCACGTGAACGGGGAAAATCCGGACGCAGTGGTGCGCCTTGCGCGGCTCGCGGTGGAGTATCGCTACGCGTTTCGAAGCCCCGTGGTGATTGATTTGATCGGCTACCGGCGCTACGGACACAGCGAAATCGACGATCCCACGATCACGCAGCCGCTGCGGTACCGGAAAATTCAGGCGCATCCTCCTTTGTGGAAACTGTACGCAGAGAAGTCGGGCGCCGATCCGTCCGGCACGGTCGAGGAAGTCCGCGCGGAATTCGAGACGGCGCAGAAAAATGCCGCGAACTTCGAGAAAATTCCGAAGATGTGGCAGCTCCCGCCTTACTGGAACAATTTTGAGGGCGGCCGGTACAAAGCAGAATTCGAAGTCGACACTGGATTGCCCGCGGAAAAAATTCAAGAAATTACGAAGAAGCTGACAACGTATCCGGATGATTTTGCAATTCATCCGAAAATAAAGAAGCTGCTTGAGCAACGCGCGGCAATGGGGGCAGGGAAAAGTTTGGTGGATTACGGCATGGCGGAGGCGCTGGCGTTTGGTTCGCTGCTGATGGGAGGCGTTCCCGTGCGGCTGAGCGGGGAAGACACCAAGCGCGGCACATTCAATCAGCGGCATGCGGCGCTTATCGACACGCAAACAGAAAAGGAATTCGTGCCGCTGGCGAATTTGTCGCGCGAGCAGGCGCGATTCGAGGTGCACAACACGGCGCTTTCCGAAGCGGGGGCGATGGGATTCGAGTACGGTTTCAGCCGCGATTTTCCGGAGGCCCTGGTGCTGTGGGAAGCGCAGTTCGGAGATTTTGCGAATGGCGCGCAAGTGATCATCGATCAATTTATCGCGGCGGGTGAGGACAAATGGAACTTGCTCTCAGGACTCGTGCTGCTGCTGCCTCACGGTTACGAAGGGCAAGGGCCGGAGCATTCGAGCGGGCGCATCGAGCGATATTTGCAGTTGGCGGCGCGCGACAACATCCAGGTGTGCCAGCCGTCGACCGCCGCGCAGTATTTTCATTTGTTGCGGCGGCAGGCGTTGCGGCGGTGGCGCAAACCGCTCATCGTGTTCACGCCGAAGAGCATGCTGAGAAATCCGGCGGCGGCTTCGCCGATTGGGGATTTTTCGCGGCAGCGATTCGAAACAGTCGTGCCGGACGCGGAAGTGCAGCAACCTGAGCGCGTGCTCTTTTGTAGCGGGAAAGTCAGTCACGAGTTGGCTGCGGAGCGGAAACGGCGGAATGACACGTCGACGGCGATCGTGACAGTCGAGCAAATTTACCCGTTCCCCGAGAAGGTGCTTGAGGCTGTCTTGGGAGGATATTCATCGGCGAGGGATTTTGTGTGGGTGCAGGAAGAGCCGGCGAACATGGGCGCATTGAATTTCGTGATGCCGCGATTGGAGCGGGTTCTGCGGGGACACGCAGTGCGTTCAGTGAAACGCTCAGCGAGCGCGAGTCCAGCGACGGGTTCGGCGAAAGCGCACGAATTGGAGCAAAAAACGCTGCTGGCGCTGGCGTTCGGGACGGGCAAGCCCTAAGAGTTCACGGCATATTTCTCTCGTGTCAAGTTTAGCGCGTAGTGCTCTGTATGCTTTCGTAGTTTCTCGTAAGTCTCCGCTAATTTCTCTTCGCGTTTTCACCACGAAGTGGCTGAGTGATCGTACCCGCCGAAATACCACCGCACGCCAATCGTATTGTAGATTCCGAGCGGTTCTTTGTTCGGACCGGAATCGAAGGCGCCGAGGCTCTGGTCGAATGGGCTAAATGAAGTGACTCCATGATTGGTGATGCGCAACTCGAAATGCTTGGGTAGCTGAATGGCGAGGCCCATCGTGCGCTCCCACGCCAGAGGAGCCATCGAATACGTGTATTTAACCTGCGGAATCGTGTTGCCGAAGAAAAAATTGGGCTGGAGGAAAAAATAGGCGTGCTTCAGGGGCGTGCGGGCGAAGGGCTGGAATTCGATGTAGCCTCCCATGATGTAACGCGCAAATGCGGTACAGGTGGGCTGAGGTTGATTGCAGCGGCCCAGGTCGGGCTCGTTGTGTGGCGGCGCGAGTTCGAAATCGCCGTAGCCGCGGAGAAAATTCTTGCCGAAGAGCAACCGGCCCGGGTTGTAGTCTTTTGAGGAAGAAGTTTGCGCAGAGTTTTGCGATGCCGTTTGGGATGAGACCGCTTGCGTTTGTGCGGGCGCTTGCGCGGGGGCGGCGCCGCAGAAGAGCAGGAATACACCAAGCGAAGCCGCGAATGGACAAAACACGCTGCGGGATTTGCGGAGCCGGGACTGTGAGCTAGGCATGGGCCTCCTCTTTTCCTTGAAGTGGCGTTTACAATACCAATGCGGGATTTCCCTAAGGGCACGACGCGAAAGGCATCGCGGATCAGTGGAGTCCCACCGAGCCGCGAACTGATTCGATTAATTTGGTCGAATCGTAGCCGACGCCATCCTTAAAGACGAGTTCGATTTTTTCGATGTCGCTGATTTTTGTGGATGGGTCGCCGGCGACCACAATGATATCCGCCTGCTTGCCAGCGACCAGAGTTCCGATGCGAGCCTCTTCGCCGAGAAATCGCGCGCCGTTTTCGGTGTAAATGTGAATGGCTTCGGCGGGAGTGAAGCCCGCTTGCACCAATAACTCCAATTCGCGCTGGTCGCCGAAGCCGGCGAGGTCGCCGCCGTAGCCCGTGGGATCCTCGCCCGCCAGGAGAACGCCGCCGGCTTTTACGAAATCACGCTCGAACTGCATTTCTTTTTTGAGCAGCGTGGGCCAGGGAGAATTCGTATTCCCGGAAATGATGGAGCGTGTAGCAAGGTAATCGATGGCAGCCTCGGGAAGCATTGCGTCGATAACGCGAGGTTCCAGTGGCGGCTGGTTGGGTGCGAACGTTTCAAAAATCACGATGGTGGAAGTGACGGCGACGTGATGCGCGACAAGATCGCGAATCGTTTCCCGTACGGGCGCGCTTTCAACGTCAATGCCGGCCAGAGTTTTTTGGGTAATCTGCTGTGATGGGCAGACGTCGGGCGTTTTTCCGGGATCGAACTCCGTGTCGACCATAAGCCCGTGTTCGAGATCGTCGATGCCGAGCGCGGCTGCTTCCTTGAAACCGACGGAGCACAGGTGGCCGGTGACTTTGATCCCGCGCTTGTGCGCCTTTTGGATAGCGGTGCCCAGTTCCGCGCGCGTGATGTGCATGTAGGCTTTGAATGATGTAACGCCCTCGTCCGCCCAGAAGTCGACGGTTTTGCGCGCGTCGTCCATTCCCGTTAGTTCGTGCATTTGCGGAGTGAACGAACCGGCCCCTTCGAGATACGGACCGGTGACATGGATTTTTGGCCCAGCCAGTTTGCCCGCGTCGATTAATTTTTTCAATTCGAGATCCGTGTAAGGCTCGATGCTGCCCGTGGTGCGCAGTGACGTTACGCCATTCGCGAGATACAAGCGCGGAAAGCTGAAGCCCATTTCATTGTAAATGGCCACGGCGATGCGGCCGCCGGAGGGGTAGAACATGTGTTCGTGCATGCCCACGAGGCCTGGCAAAACGGTTTTGTTGGAGAGATCGAGGATCTGAGCGCCCTCCGGCATGGATGTGCTGGTCGAGTCACCTATAGATTGAATTTTATCGCCCGAGATGACGATGGTTTGGTCGTCGCGGGCCGGCGAGCCGGTGCCGTCGATGACGCGAACGTGCTTGAGCGCGATGACGGGCGCGCTTACTTTGACGAATGCGCGCACGCCGGGAGAAAGGGATGCCGGGGCCTGTCCGTGGAGCAATGGGCCGGTCGGGAAGAGAAGCACCGAAAGTGCAGCCGCGATCGCGAACCGTTTCATTTGAAATGTCCTTTCACAAGAAGCGTTGGGGCGATCCACATCAATGTGGCCATTTCCGCATCAGTGACCACCGGGGAAGCCGCGTGACGTGGCGAGAGAATTCTTGTCAAAGCACCAGTCGACGAATTGCGACGTAAAGCGGCCGGTGACAGTCGCCGGAATATCGGATTTGTCCAGTTTGTGAAAGGCAAAACGGATTTCGTCATTCGGCCGCACGGTCCCCAACAAGTAACCGTAGACGTTTGTTTGGGCGTCTTGGGCGTCTTTGTAATTTGGAGGCAAGGCATAGCGCTGCGCTCCCGCGGTGCCGACGATCCATCCGGGGAGCACGCCACCGTGCGCACGCCAGTAATCGGTGTTAAAAATATTCGCCATGTAAAAATGCGAATGGCTGGCAAGAATGTACACGTGCTTGTGCGCCCGGTTTTGCACGGCAAGCAAATCGGCGTAAACGCGGAGACCTGATTCGATACCCTGGGCGGATTCGTTCATACTGTGGCCCGAGGAAACACTTTCGGGAAGCGCCTCGTGCATGCCGGTAACAATCGTCAGGATTTTCGCGTCGGCTTCGTCGCGCCGGACGACGCCTTCGAACCAGGCCATTTGCGCGCGGTCAAATTGATCCGCCGTGGCGTTGTCGAGATTGATGAAGTCGACGCCGTGCTCTACCCAATGATAGTAGGTGTGAAGTTTGTGGTCATTAGGGTTATCGCGGAGGCGCTGCTCGCGGAGCACCGGCTCATCGAGCCAGTCGGCAAACTGCTGGATGAAGAGGTCGCGGGTCATCGGCGGAATAGTTTCGTGATTGCCGATGCCGAGAAAGAATGGCAGCGAGCCGAAAGCATTAATTTGATTGGCGATGAAATCAGACCACGCAATTTGTTCATATTCGATAATCGTCATGGGTTTGGCGACGTGCTCGGGCTCGTGCTGCATGTCCTCGTCGAAGTCGTAAATTCTGCGAAGGTCGCCGAGATGCCAGTAGAAGGACGCATGATTTGCAAGGGCTCCCGCAGCGATAGCGGGCATCACAACGTCGCCGCAGTTGCGCGAATCTCCGGCAACTGCGAAGGTCAACGACGCCGGTGATCCTTGCAGCGCGCGGGATTTGGGCAGGGCGAGAAGAAAAAGTGCGCACACGATACCGACCAACATCAAGAAGGGCAAGCGGCGAGTCATGCGACCTCCAGGAAAGTAAAAGGCGGCGTCATTTTGCTCCAAGGCGCTCTTGGAGGCAACCAGAATGCGGCCCGAAATATCCCTCAGAGATTTTGTGACTTGGCAATGCATTGACTTGGCGTTGTGCGCGGAATAGGCTGGCGTGTTTTTTGCGAGGCAGAAATGAAGATCGAGGCCTTTGAACTGGAGCGTTGGCAATCCGTTTGGGAGAACCACGTCGAGTTGAATGTCGCGGAAAGCGGCGTTGAGCCATTGAGCGTCCGCGAACTGGTCGGAGACGACGCGGATTTGCGGCGCGTGCTTGATGCGCCGCTGGGCTATCCGCAAACGAACGGCAGTGAGGAACTGCGCGGGCGAATCGCGGCGTTGTATTCCGGGGCCAAGGCTGAGGATGTCCTGCTCACGTGCGGCGCCGCCGAGGCGAATTATCTGGTGACGTGGGGATTGGTTGAGCGCGGCGACGAAGTGACTTTCATGCAGCCGAATTACATGCAGGTGGCGGGACTGGCGCGTGGGTTTGGCGCGGAGGTGAAACCGTGGTGGCTGCGCGAAAAAATGCAATGGGCGCCCGATGTGGATCAACTGGCGCGGATGGTGACGCCAAAGACAAAGTTGATTGCGATCTGCAATCCCAGCAATCCGACCGGAGCCGTGTTCAGCGAAAATACGATGAACGCGATTTGCACAGCGGCCCGAAAAGTAGGCGCGTGGATCCTGGCCGATGAAGTATATCGCGGGGCGGAATTCAGCGACGAAACGACGCCGAGTTTTTATGGGCGATACGAACGCGTGCTGTGCACGGCCGGATTGTCGAAGGCGTATGGATTGCCGGGACTGCGGACGGGTTGGCTGGTTGGGCCCGCGGAGATGGCGGAAAAATTCTGGGGCTATCACGATTACACCAGCATTGCGCCAACGATGCTGACGGACCGCATTGCGTCGCTCGCGCTCGAACCGACGCGTCACGCATGGCTGCTCGGACGCACGCGAAAGATTTTGCGCCAAAATTATCCGACCATGCGCGAATGGCTTGGAACGCACGGGGATCTGTTCACGCATGTACCTCCGCGCGCAGGGGCGATTGCCTGGCTTGGACTCCAGAAGAAATGGAATTCGGCCGCGGTAGCGGAGGAATTACGGGCAAGGAAAGGCGTGTTGCTCGTACCCGGCGAGCAGTTTGCAATGCCGGGATATTTGCGCATCGGATTTGGCGAGAATACAGAAAAGTTGCAAAAGGCGCTAAGAAGATTCGATGAATGGATCGCCGAGCGGGCGTAAGACAAAGAGCAAGCAGGCTTGAACTCCCAGTGATACGGAAGCAGGGTTCGCGGATTTCAACCCCGGGATCTTCGCATTTCCAAGCAGTGGCGATCGCGGCCGTGGACACGCGGGCATGCTTGACGTTCGCCTCCCTAAATGATACTGAATCTAACAATATCCGGGGTTTGAGCGGAGAACCAGATAGCGCGGCTATTCCGTGTTGCGTCGATTGAGCTGCGAGCGTTTCTCACGAGGCCCTGCGATTCAAAGGCGAGCGTCCGCGTGCAGGAGGAGAATCCATGAAGTCGGCAACATTGTTGGCATGTGCACTGTTGTGCCTGTTTTTGTCGGCCGGCATGGCCCACGCGCAAGGCGTAGGGGCCTCCGGAAATATCAACGGAACAGTCACGGATCCTTCGGGAGCTGCAGTCCCCAATGTGACGCTCATCGCGCTCGAAACTGACCGCGGAATCCGACATGCGACCGTTAGCGACGATGCGGGAGGATATCAATTTGTAGGGCTGCCTCCGGCTGCGTATGACGTGACCGCGCAAGCGTCCGGTTTTCAAACTGTGGTCCAGAAAGGCGTCATTGTCACGGTAGGCGGGGCGGCACTTGTGGATTTCCAGTTGAAGGTTGCAAGCACCGCATCGACGGTCGAAGTGAGTGCGCAACCTCCCGTGGTGGAGACGGAACGCGGCAGCCAGTCAAATACTCTGACCGATCGTCTTATCACGAACCTGCCTATCGACCGCCGCGATTACCTCACTTTTACTTTGTTGATGCCGGGCGTCTCGAACTCGACGCGGCTGGCCGATGACCAGGATTTTCGCGTTAAGCAGACGCCGCAAAGCGGACTTTCCTTTTACGGAAGCAACGGCCGTGGGAACAGCGTGACGGTAGACGGCGGCGAAGCCAATGATGATGCGGGCGGCGTCCGCTTGACGGTGAGCCAGGACGCCGTGCAGGAATTCCAGGTAAATCGCAGCAACTATGCCGCTGATTTGGGCGGTGCCACCGGCGCGAGCATCAACATCGTCACGAAATCGGGTACGAACGACCTTCACGGCAGCCTGTACGGGTATTTTCGCAACGACGCCATGGATGCGCGCGACCCGTTCGCGTTCAGCCAAGCGCTGCAGCCCAGCAGTACTTTTTCCTTCTCGGCTCAGGGGCGGCCGATCAAAAATTCGTTGAGCCGCTACCAATATGGCGGAACGCTGGGCGGTCCCATTCACAAGGACAAGACTTTCCTGTCCGTTGGATTTGAAGGCTTGCTGCAGAATTCACAGAATGCGGTGCCTCTGCTGACGAACAGTTTTATCTTTGCGGGTCCCACCGCAGCAGCGCCGACTACTTTCGCCGCCGGCGATCCACGCGCCGGGCAGCAGGCGATTGTCAGCGCGCTCGTCACCGATCCCGGTAACCCGATGGTGCCTTGCCTGAATAATCCCGACGGTACGATTACTTTTCTGCCCGCACAAACTTGCGCGGGAGCGCTGCAGAGTGGTTTGACGGTCAGCCCGGTGACCGGCTTGACGCCCATCCAGAACGGGTTGAACAATTTTCTCATAAATCAGTTCGAAACAAACGGAGGGCTTTTCAATTACAACACGCGGGAGTATCTGGTATCCGGACGCCTCGATCATCATTTCAATGATTCGAACCAGGTTTCGTTCGACTACAGATACGGGCACGATTTGGAACAATCTCCGGACGTGCAATCGCTGACGGGATTCTCGGCAGGCAGTTCAATTCACACGTACGACAGCACCATGTTGGGTTCGTGGTACCACGAGTTTAGTCCCACGATGCAAAACGAGGCTCGAATACAATGGGATTATGAGAGCTTCAACGTAATACCGAATGAGCCGGGAGAAGTTGGCTTGCAGATCCCCGGCTTCGCGAACAATTTGGGTACGAATATATTTTTGCCCAGCCTCACAATCCTGCGGCGCTACGAATTCACCGATAACGTCACCATGATTCGCGGAAGCCACACCATGAAATTTGGCGGAACCGTTTTGCTTCGTGGCAATCACACGGAGTCGCATACATTCTTCCCTGGACGCTTCGTTTTTGGCGCACTGCCCGGACTTGTGCTCAGTCCGTGCTTCGCGGCATCTCCGGACTCCTCGACCCCGAATCCTTGCGGCCTCATATCGGCGGGAGCCAGTCTCGATTCTCTCCAGACAACTTCACTGGGGCTGCCACAGATATTTCAACAGGGCTTTGGCAACCCCGCTTATCCGGGATACACACGCCCGCTCACAGCGGCGTACTGGCAGGACTCCTGGAAAGTACGGTCGAATTTTACTCTGAACTATGGGCTGAGATATCAGACAGACAAACAATTTCTTCCCCTAAACAGCGAATACCACGATTTCGCGCCGCGTATATCGTTCGCGTGGGACCCGTTCAACGATCATAAGACCGTGATCCGCGGAGGCTACGGAATCTTCTACGGACCCGTGGACGCCCAAATTCCCCAGGTGGACTTGAGCCTGGGCGTTTTGAACGGCAACAATAGTGCCGTTGAGAACCAGCACAACACGCAGCAGGTTCCCGATCAGGTCAACAACGTGGTCAACACGTGCGGAATTGCGTTTACGGGCTCGCCCTTCACCGGGAACGGGAGCAGCCCTTGCAAAAGGTTCATCTCCATTTATATCGATCCGCTGACACCGACTGGTATTCCGGGATTGCAAAATTCAGCAGTTGTTTTCCAGACCCTCTTTGCCACAGGGAAGATCCAGTGCACAACCCCCTCGTCGGGAAACGCAGCGTGCATCACCCCCACGGACCTGGCTCCGCTTGGAATTCGCGTTGCAAATAGCGGAGCACTCTCGCCGCTGCAGGTGATTTTCAGCAATCCGCCGGATTACAAGACTCCTTATTCGCAACAAGCTTCACTGGGCGTTGAGCGTGAGATTGCGAATGGCCTCTCGGTTTCTGTCAGTGGAATTTATTCCCATACGCAGCGGCTTCCCGTGGCGATTGACACGAATCTGCTGCTCGCGCCGACCAGCACCGTGACGCTGGCCAACGGGAAAAGTGTTTCCTACCGAAATTGGAACACGAGCGCAGCGACTGACCCGCTCGGCGGAGCCGAGGGCCTTCCATGCGCCCCGAATCCATTCGCTTGTTTTGTGAATCCGCTCATCGTGCAAAATAATCAGTACACTTCGGCCGCGTCCGCGTTGTACGAGGGCGGAATCGTGGAAGTCAAGAAACGCTTCGGCGATCACTACACAATTTTTGGGAATTACACCTTCAGCAGGGGTTTTGACACCTCGACGGATTTCAATTCCGACTATGGACCGCAGGATCCCACGAACCTGGGCCTCGACCGCGCTCCTTCCGAGTTCGACGAGCGCCACAAAGTTGTGATTGCGGGAGTGTTTGACAGTCCTTGGAAGGAAACGGTGCTGTCCGGCTTCGAGCTTTCTCCTATTTTTTCTTATCACAGCGGACATCCGTTCAATCTGCTCGCTGGCGGAGAAGTGAATGGAAACAATCACACCACCAATGAACGCCCGATTGGTGCTCCCCGCGATTCTGGGCTTGGGCCGAATTACGTCGACTTCGATATGCGCCTGAGCTGGCAGCACAAACTCGGCGAAAAAACCAACCTGCAACTCACCGCGGAGGGATTCAACTTGGCGAACCGGACCAACTTTGCCAGCGTGAACAACGAGGTCGGTCCATTTTTCGGCTTCACGCCGGGATTCACCACGTTCAACGTGCACGGCAACTCGGCTCTCTCGCCGAGCCAGCCGTTGGCCTTTACTTCGGCGTTCCCGAAGCGCGAAATCCAGCTAGGCATGCGGCTCAGCTTCTGACGTTGTCGAAGTTGCTCCGCCCGAAGCGGAGAAGTTGCTTCCCTGGTGGTTTGTCTAACGCAGTCAATGGTGGGCCCGCAAGGATTCGAACCTTGGACCAACGGATTATGAGTCCGCTGCTCTAACCAGCTGAGCTACGGGCCCCACGCGTTCCACATCTTACCTTGAAAGTTTTCGGGGACATAGGTGAGAGGTGTGCCAATTAAAGCGGTGGTGTGCCTCGCCACAGCTGAACGAATTCGGAAATGGAAAAACCAAATCGCAATTTAATGCAGGCCTCCGTGGTTGACCTGGCAGTCCAGCACGAAATACACGAAATAGAGTAAATATTGTAGGTGAGATACCTGATATTTGCGTGGGAGTTCGCCCGATTCCCAAGGCCTGTATTATCTGTAAAATACTAGGGATGAATGGGGAGTCTGTCCGGGACCCAGAAGTTTACCGTAAGGAGAATGTTCATGGAGCAGCAGATACGCACGATCTCCAGCAGTTCGCACCATGCGGCGCAATCCACGGCGGAGCTGCTTCGACAACTCGTCGCCCACCTGCGCCAGAATCGCACTCAATTGAGGGAAGAATGGGCACGGCGCATCACCGAAGCCCGGCTGTTGACTGCCATGACCAAGGATGAGATTTTCGCGGAAGCGACTTCCGTGTATGACAACTACGTCGAAGCGCTCGAGACCGGAACCTTTGAAGCTCTGCAAGCTTACGCGCGAAATCTCTCCGAACGAATTATTCCGCGAGGCGTTGAGACGCATGAAGTTATCGGAATCGTGCTGCTGTTGCGCGACGTGCTGGCGCGGTCGTTGTTCGCGAAGTACCAAAACGATTTTGCTCTCCTGAATCGCATCCTCGACGCGTACGAGCCTGCCGCAAACCGGATTGCGAATACCGTGGCAGTCGGTTTCGTGCAAGAACGGGAACGCGTGATCCGCGAACAACAGGAGGCCATTCGTGTGTTGTCGACCCCTGTGCTGCAAGTCCGCGAACGGCTGTTGATTCTGCCGATCATCGGCGTGAT
>JBOGNJ010000002.1:0-4333 GCA_050746905.1 Candidatus Acidiferrales bacterium | reverse complement strand
CGGTCCAGTCCGGAAAGGGTTCAATCGGCAAACTGGTTGCCTCGGACGAACTGTACAACAAAGTTGACGCCACGATGGGGCACGCGGAGACCATTTTTAGCGACATTCAAGCGCAGAAGGGTACTCTGGGCAAACTCGTCTACGATCCTGCCGTTTATGACCAGACGAAGCAGTTCCTCGCGAATTCGAACGCGCTTCTCGCCGGTGTGCGCAGTGGACAGGGCACGCTCGGGAAATTGGTTACGGACGACACCGTGTTTGCGAATCTCCGCGACGCTTCCGCGAACGTTCGTGACGTCACCGGAAAACTCAACAATGGCCAGGGCACCCTGGGCAAATTCTTCACCGATCCGCAGCTTTACAACAACATGACCGGCCTAACAGGCGATATGCGCCTGATGATTGGCGATTTCCGCCGCGATCCCAAGAAATTCCTGCACGTCAAGCTGTCAATTTTCTGAGGATGTGATGCAGAGTTTACGAGGGCAAAGCATTGGCTGAGGCGGAGAATTCCGTTACGTGCTAGTTTTCGGCTCGCCTTTGTCTTCAGAGGAATATTGCAGAGCGATTTGACGAATCGCCCGCAAATCTAATTTTCCCGTGCCCAGGTGCGGAAATTCCTGCACATGGAAGAATTGATTTGCGCGCGGCGTCCAAAGGTTCGGCAGGCCCGCGCCGCCCAGTTTCTCCAGAATCTTCTTCAACTGATCTTCGCGCAGCCGGTGGAGCACCACCAACCGCTCGCCTTTCTGGTTGTCGGGAATTCCAGTCACGACGAAAGTCTGCTCGGTCGCGCCTGCAAGTTCGTGCAGCGTTTCCTCGATTTTTATGTGCGGAACCATTTCTCCGCCAATTTTGCTGAAGCGCGACAGCCTGTCCGTAATCGTCAGGAAACCGTCTTCGTCGGTGGACGCGATATCGCCGGTCACGTACCAGCCGTCGCGCAGCACTCCTTCTGTCTTATCAGGGCGTCCGAGGTAACCTTGCATGATGTTCGGCCCGCGAACCAACAGCAGGCCCGGCTGGTCGGTTTGTAGCGCCGCACCCGTGTCCGGCTCCACGATGCGCACGCTCACTCCCGGCAGCGGATGCCCGATCTTTCCACGTTTCGCGCCAACTTGTCGAAAACCTGGGGCGCGGTAATCTCTGGTATTCACCGCGACCACCGGAGCGCATTCCGTGCACCCATATCCTTCGAGCGGCCGGATGCCGAAGCGATCTTCAAAGGCCAGCGCCACTCGTTCCGGCAATTTCTCCGCGCCCACGAGGACAAGCTGGATGCTCCCGAAATCTTCGGGCGAGCAGCGGCGCAAGTAGCCTTGTAAAAACGTCGGCGTCGCCAGCAGAAACGTCACTTTATATTTACGCACCAGCTCGCTGATCGCCGAGAAATCGAGCGGGCTCGGATGGTAGACGACTCCCACGCCGAGCACCGCGGGCAGCCAAAGCGTCACAGTGAATCCGAACGAATGAAAGAAAGGAAGCACGCCAAGCAGGCAATCTCGCTGGTCAAGCATGAACGTCTGCCCCAGCTGCTCGATATTGGCCGCGATATTGTAATGGCTCAGCATCACGCCTTTCGGCTCGCCCGTGCTGCCACTCGAAAAAATTATCGTGGCGAGGTCGTCAATGGTTGGGATTGCCCCCTTCGCATAAACGCGGGCCAGCCACGATGCGGGCAGCCACCAGACGCAAAACGCCAGAAGCTTCTCGTACGCGCGAGGTTTAGCCGCGGCCTCTTCGATCAGGATTGTCCGTGCTGGGACTTCCATTTTCAGCCGTTCGAGCAGCGCGCCGGACGTAATCACGGTTTCGATCCCGCATTGCCGCACGCTCGATTCCAGAGATTCCCGTGACGCTGTGTAATTCAGATTCACGGCCACTTTGCCGCAGAGCATGGCTGCAAAATTCACCAAAGTTCCGGCAACGGACGGAGGTAACAAGATTCCGATCTTCGACTGTCCCTTCCATACTTTCACAAGCCTCCGCGCCAAGAAAATTGCGCCCGCAAGCGCCCCGCCGAATCGCAACCGAGGTGTCCGCTCATCCGCCATTGCAAATCGGAACGGGTGCCGGTGCGCCGACGCGACAAACGACTTCACGAGCGGTCGCATACGCTTCTTGCGATATTGGAATGCTTCGGTCTGCAATTCCTGCACGGCCTGGCGCACTTCCGGCGCGCTCGCCGTCGGCGGCAGTGGTTTCCCGAAACTCACGGTAACGGGGTAGGGAAGGTGTCGCGGGAGTTTCCAGAGGAAGCGCTCGCGCTCAAAGCTGAAAATGCTTCCCCACACTCCGTCGAGCGCAACTGGAATCACGGGCGCCTGCACGTCCTTCATGATTCGCTCGAAGCCGCGCCGGAAGGGCAGCATTTGACCGATTCTTGTGATTTGCCCCTCCGCGAAAATGCAAACCACCTCACCATGCTGGATCGCAGCCGTCGCTTCCCGCAGCGACCGCAGAAGTTCTCGCGGACGTTGCAGGGAAGAGATCGGAATCGCTCTCAACATCCTGGCGAAAGGCTTTATCGCCGGCTTTTCGTACATTTCTTTGTCGATCAGGAATCGGATGTGGCGGTCCGTTGAGGCAATCAGCAAGAGCGCGTCCACGAACGACAAGTGGTTCGCCACAAACAACGCTCCGCCGCGCTCCGGAATGTTCTCGCGCCCTTCGACGCGAATCCGGTAAATCGAATGCGTCGCCATCCACAGCACGAAGCGCAGCAGCGAATCGGGAAGCAGCGCGATGGCGGAAATTGTTGCCACCAGCGTAAGGCCGGCGCCGACCAGGAAAACATTTGCGGCGGTCAAATGAAGAACATCTGTGAGTAGATAGTAAGTGCTTGCGGCAATGGGCCCAATTCCGATGAAAGAGAGCACGCCAGCCGTGGCGAGGACCGCGCCTCTGTGTTCTATTTCCGGGCGGTGCTGGATCAGCGCGTTCACCGGCACCGCAAAGAAGCCCCCGGAGAAACCGAGCAGCGCCAGAGTCGCCAGTACCCCGCCAAAAGTCAGATGGCCGGAAGCCAAGGTGAACGAAAATACTGTCAGGCCGAAGGCACCGAGAGGAATCAATCCATATTCGATCTTGCCGCCGGACAGATATCCGGCTGCGACGCTGCCTACGCCGATGCCGATGGCCAGCGCTGCTTGCAGAAAGCCGTTGTGCGTGTCGCTGAGGTGAAGGACGTCCTTGCCATACAGAATAATGATCGGCTGGAGTAACGCGGCCAAGAACCAGAAATAGGTATTGCCGAGAACCGCGAGCCACAGCACGTGGTCTTTCTTGATTTCCAGCGTTTCGCGCCAAGTCTCGCTGATGAAGTTAAGGTGGAATTTCCGCTTCGGATTTGCAACCGGAACGCGGGAAATTCCCAGACTGATAAGCGTTCCAAACGCCGCAAGCGCGATGAGAATGACGCCGGCCCATTGTTGCCGCCCACGGAACGTATCCGATAAGTAGCCTCCCGCAATGGTTCCGGTGATCACTGCGCCGAACGTGCCGAACTCGATGATGCCGTTGCCCCAGGACAACTCCTGTTCTGGGAGGATTTCTGGCAAGAGGCCGTATTTCGACGGTCCAAAAACCGCACCTTGCGTATCCAAGAGGAAGATAGCGGCGAATTCGAGGGGCAAATTTTGTAGGGCCAATCCGGCGAGCGCGCAAGTAGTGGAGCAAATTTCGAACACCTTGGTGCCGATAGTTACTGACCGTTTGCTGAAGCGGTCCGCCAGATAGCCTCCAAACATCGAAAAAACAATGAAAGGCGTAGCGAAGACCAGCATCACGATGGGAACGAGCTCATTCTTATGCGTTTGACTGAGGCCGAGACCGAAGATGATGAAGATGACGAGGTTTTTCAGTGCGTTTTCGCTGAACGCGCCCTGGAATTGTGTGGCAATCAGCGCCCAAAATCCGGAACGCCATTCTTGCGGGAATTTGCTTTCGTTTGTCGAGAGGTCAGCGCGCATGGCTATCGGCCATATTCAGAAGGAAAGGCCCCAGAAGAATATCTCGCAAAGGTGTCCGCCAGATTGCCCGTGACGATGAGGTGAAAGCGCTTGCTATTTTGCCTTCATCATCGTCACCAGCGAGATCGAATCCGAATGGCCTTTATCGCGTTCCCAGGAGTCGAACGATCCGCCGATTGCGGGATTTCTCGCTTCGATGCGGCGAATCATGGCCTGCACTTTGTCGATTCCGTCAGCATGCGTGGTGATAAAGACGTAATCGAGCGTGTTCGGATCTCCCTCGTGCACCAGTTGCGTATCCAACTGATAGCCCGCGAGCGTGCCATCGTCGATCAACTTGTCCAATTCAGGCGCGACGTAGG
>JBOGNJ010000001.1:0-2841 GCA_050746905.1 Candidatus Acidiferrales bacterium | reverse complement strand
CTTGTGTAATGCGACCACACCGGTATTCCATCAAATTCACATTGGACGGCTGCTTCGATCATCGAGCAATTTTAGAGGACGAAGACTTGCATCGTCATGCTGTCGAGAAACTAGAACAGGCCGATCCCCTCCTCTTTGGCCGGGTGACTTACGAATTGATGGAGGCAGCGTTTCGGCCGCCGACGCGGTAGTGAGCGAGACCTGATTGGATGGAACCCTTCGCCCGGACGATCAACGCGGCAAAGAAGTACGTCGTGTCGAGCACCCTGAAGCGGGTCGACTGGAACGCGGAGCTCCTGCGCGGGGATTTGGGGAAAGCCGTTCAGCAGCTCAAGCAGGAGCCGGGTAAGGGCCTGCTCGTGGGAGGAGTGAAGCTCCCGCTGGCGTTGGCGGAGCTGGGATTGATCGATGAGTACGAGTTCGTGGTGCACCCCCGGGTAGCGGGCCATGGGCCCACGTTGTTCGCGGGACTATCGAAGCATGTCGACTTGAAGCTCGTCGGCCGGCTGGAGCTCGGCTCAGGGGCGGTGGCGATGCGATATCAGCCGATAAGGTAGCCATCGGGATTCTCACTGCCTTTCCCCAGGCAGAAACCGCGTTGCATCGAAGCTCCAAAACCAGCGCAAACAACGGAAGCGGGCGCGTCTTAGCGAAGAGTGCGCGCGGCGAACTTTGCCTGAACACCGAGGTTGAAAATTGCCGCGAAAATTGTCAGTCTAGCTTTGCCAGCCGTTGCATCCAAATTCCGACGAAGAAAGATGCGCGCCAGACAACCGCGCAGGCGAGAATTTCATCTGCTGGTTCATGTCCCATGTCATTTACCGGGATAGCGGACCGCGAAAGGCTGACGATGAAGGGTTCCTTGTTGTGTTTCGCGTTGCTGCTGATGGGGATTCCGGCAAACGCACAGCAGCCGGTGAAGGGTTTGAAGCACGGAATGACGGTCGAGCTGGCGGGCGGATTCGCGCGTACGCAATTCAACAACGGCGGCGGCTATCCGAACATGAACGGGTTTTTCGGCAGCGTGGGCGTCAACGTCCTGCCGTGGCTGCAAATCAAGGCGGACGCGAGCGAGCAATTCGGTTCGGTGCCGAACGCGGACATCAAACTTTACGGCAATCACTTTGGCCCCCGAGTTTACTATCGGCCATTCCATTCGGCCGCGTTCACCACGTTTGGCGAATTTCTGGCGGGTGGATCGCGCCTGGACGTGAAATTGAGCGGGCCCGGAGGCCCTGGCCGGTTTTCGGACACGGCTTTTTCGTTCAAGGCGGGCGGCGGCGTGGATTTGAACCTCTCGCGGCATTGGGCGGTGCGTCTGTTTGACGCGGATTACTACAGAACGGCTTTCTTGCACACGCACCAAAACAATTTGTGGCTGGCGTCGGGCATCGTTTTCACGTTCGGACGCCAGCGCGCGCCGCACTGATTCGCGCCGTTTGAACGAACCCGGCGCAATGCTGTCCGCGGGTACAGCATCGAATTAGGAACAAGAGTTTTGGCAAAAGCTTGACGGGGTGCCGGCGACGCGGTAAAAGTGGGGCGTTGGCATTTTATTTGGGAGCCCAGCCCTATGAAACGCCTTGCTGCAGTAGTGTTCGCCGTAGGTTTGTTCTCGTTGTCCGCGTGGAGCGGCGCGCCGGAACTCGGCCGCGTACACGTCACCGCCGGCTCCGTTTTGAACTTCCAGTTGCAGACCCGCCTGAAAGCATCTAGCCACGATGCCATGGACGAATTCCCCGCCGGAACCGTGATACACGTCAAAATGCTGGAAACGATCGATTCGACGCGCGACGCGGACGGCACTCCGTTCCGTGGCGTTCTGGTGGCGTCGCTCGCAAGCGGCACGCAGGTGGTCGCGCACTCGGACGCGGCGGTCACCGGCTTGCTCGTGCTGCTGCGCAGCCGCGAACATCCGGACGGTTTCCGGTATGAGCTGCTGGTCACCGGGATTTCGGATGGCCCGAAATCGTATCGCGTCACGGCGTCGCTTTCGCCGTCGCTGTACGACAACTCGGAGAGCAGCGCCCGGCAGAATCGGCAGTAGTCCTCCCGCTTCACCTACATCACGATACGTCCGCTTGAAAACCGCGCATGCGATTGTCCGCGCGAATCGCCAGTGATACACTTCGTTCATGGCTAGGAAAAAAGCAAAGCGGCGGAAGAAAACTGTTCGAGCGAAGGCTGCGCGCGGGAAAATAGCGCCGCGCAAAAAGAAAACGGCGAAGCCCGGAAGCGTTGCCGTTAAAAAAAGCAAGGCGCGCAAATCGCCGGCGCCGGGCGCCAGAAAGGCGGCACGCAAAAATAAGAAGGCGCGGATAGAGCGGTTGTCGCGCGGCGTTCGTTCCGTCGGCAACGCGATTGCCGTGATGAGCGTGGGTCCGGGCGCGGGCAGCGGCGGACAATCAGGCGACACTGAGGGCCTGTCGAATGTCGAAAGCGCGGATTCCGAGAGCGTCGAAGAGTTGGTGGAGGAAGGCCAGGATTACGAAGCGGGAATCATCGATGGCATTCAGAATGCCCCTGACGCCGACCAGGGCGAAATCAAGACGCGCGAAGTCCCGCAGGACGATGTGCCTCCTAGCGAGCGCGACACCGAGTAGCGCCCACAAGGCATTGCGCCGATTAGAGTGGAGGGCCATGAACCGCATCGCGGTAGCACTTGCGTTCGTGCTGGCTCCGATGCTCGTTTCCGCGCAAACCGTCTCGAACGTTCCCAAAATTCGCGTCGAAACTCACCTGGTTGAAGTCGGCGTGATTGTCCGTGACAAGAATGGTCCCGTCGAGAATTTGACGAAGGACGGCTTCGTCGTGCGCGACCAGGGTAAGCCGCAGAAGATC